>CP046107.1:1285992-1607491 GCA_016864895.1 Neisseriaceae bacterium
GCTAAGGAAGTCGCTGTATTGGTGTTTGAATTCTATCAAGATCCACAAGGTAGACTGTTTTACAACTACTTTGTCATCCCTATATTTCTATCTCTCAAAATTTTCCCTTGAGTGTTTTGAATAATAATCCCTTGTTCCATGAATACTCCCGCTCTGAAACCTAAGGCTTGTAGAGTAGGCGTTATTCATGGGGTTTGGTCAACAAGGATTAATTGACCAATAGAAAAAATATAATCCAAGATCTAAAAATTAAGTAAATAACAATATAAATCATAATGATAGGAAATGTCTCTTGTCTTATTTATTGACATTAAGTCTGGTTTTTGTAAACACCATCCATGCTTAATGGTGGGCTGAAGCTAAATGCTCACTATAATCTTTAGAAAAAGGGACAGAGTATTTGGACGGGAATATCGTTTATGGTAAGAGGGTAGTGGTAAAACTAAAGAATCTGCTGAAAAAGTAGGAATAAAAGATGTTAACGATAATTATGTGCCCATGGGAATAAAAGTTAAAAAATATTATCGTATTATAGATACCTTTCAATAAAAACAGATTAATGAACTTTAATATAACCTATTGGATATTTAATTTGCTGTGTATCAATACTGTGAAATTGTAAAAACTGTATTTCTTGAAGTATTGTTTTAAATGAAGGATAAGTCTCGGAAAAATATAAAATAGAAATGATAAAAACTCAGATAAAACATATTCATCTAGAATATTTAGTTTGGAGCGTTTTGATTTAATAGTAAGTTCAGAACCTATAGTAACTTCAAAGAATATTTATTACCAGATGAGATGTTAACAATTATTGAAGGAAAAAGGGTTGCTTCTATAAATGATTATCTAAATTTCACATTGGAAGCACTTGAGGATATTTATACAGGAAAAATCCATCATGGCGTGTAACAAATAACAACTGCATCAGCATGTAAAATAATACTCAATGGTTACACATCAAGTTATCTGCTAATAAATAATTTATCTTTGCTTAATTCTTATCAACCTCTATATTTTTCCAGACATTCATATATTGTCAATTAAGTTCTCCATTTCCTTGTAACAGGCAACTGTAAAAACTTTTTTTAGCATAACTAGTTAATTCACCGATGAATATTTGACTGAAAGTTTTTCCCTCTTTAAAAGTCATAGCGGCAATAAACAGTTTAATATTTTCTGACGTATCTCAATTGGGAATTAACACATTAACCTTTGGACTTGTATAAAATAAAAAGGCGGATCTTGTATAAACTTCATATCCAGGTATTTACTTTTATTGAATATCAACTCCTTAACATAATCAATGAGAAAAAAACCCGGATATGGTTTATTAATGAAAGTTATTTGTTATTCTTTATTAAGATTTAGAAAGATCGAAAAAATATTTACGATAGTATTTCATTTCCTCAATACTTTCAATAATATCCTCTAAGGCTTGGTGTGCACCTTTCTTGACTATTCCTTTTAGTATTTCTGGTTTCCAACGGCGTACTAACTCTTTAATGGTCGAAACATCGATATTCCGATAATGAAAATAACTTTCTAGTTCGGGCATATATTTTTGTAAGAAACGTCTATCTTGATGGATAGTATTGCCACAAAGAGGTGTTTGAGTGGCTGGAACCCATGCTTTAATAAATTCAAGCATGGCTTGTTCAGCTTCTCTCTCAGTTAAGTTTGAAGCTCTGACTCTATCCACTAATCCTGTTCGCGTATGAGTTTGAGTATTCCATACATCCATACGATCTAAAATGGAATCATCTTGGTGGATGACGTAAATAGGAGATTGGGCTAATATAACTAGATCCTTATCGGTGACTACAATGGCTGCTTCAATAATACGTTCAATCTCTGGATCCAAGCCCGTCATTTCTAAATCAAGCCACACTAAATTTGATGCGTTTTTCATACTTTAATTACCTTTTTATTGGTAGCTCTAAGTCACTTTAGACTTAAGATTTTGCTAATTCTTCATTTGTTTTTCTTAAACGTAAACCAAGTTCTTGTAATTGTTGATTATCTACTTGATTAGGCGCATTGGTTAATAGACATTGTGCTTTTTGTGTTTTAGGGAAAGCAATTACGTCACGGATAGACTCTGATTCAGTTAACAAAGTTGCTAGCCTATCTAGACCAATAGCCAAACCGCCATGAGGAGGCGCACCATATTGCAGGTTTTTTAATAAGAAACCAAATTTATTTTCTTGTTCTTGAGGCGATATGTTGAGTGCTTTAAAAACTTTTTCTTGAACACTTGCCTCGTGAATACGGATTGAGCCACCACCTAATTCCCAACCGTTCAATACGATATCATAAGCTCTAGATAAACATTTCTCAGGTTCAGTTTCCATTAGATTCTCATGGCCTTTTTGTGGAGAAGTGAAAGGGTGATGTGTGGCAACATAACGTTTTTCTTCCTCGTCGTATTCAAACATTGGGAAGTCAGTTACCCAGAGTAATTTCCAACCTGGGGTAAAATAACCATTTTTTTTACCATGCTCTTTACCAAGTTTAATTCTCAATTGACCAATTGCTTCATTAACAATTTTTGCTTTATCAGCACCAAAGAAAATTAAATCACCATTTTGTGCTTCTGTTTTTTGTATAATGATCCTTAAACTATCCTCAGATAAGAATTTGACGATAGGGGATTGCAGGCCACTATTTTCTTGATTGGTTATTTTAGTAATATCATGTACTTTGATATAAGCTAAGCCTTTAGCACCATAAATACCAACAAATTTAGTATATTCATCTATTTCCTTTCTAGATAATTGGGCACCATTAGGAACCCTTAATGCGACCACTCTACCATTTGTTAAGTTGGCGGCTTCTCTAAATACTTTGAATTCCTCATTTTTCATAGAATCTGTGAGTTCTGTAAATTTTAGATCAATACGTAAATCTGGTTTATCTGAGCCGTATAAGAACATAGCTGTCGAAAAATCCATTCGAGGAACTTCATTGATATCTACATTGACTACCTTTTTGATGATTTTCTTAATCATCTCTTCTGTGATATTCATAATATCTTCCTCGTTTATAAAAGCAGCTTCCAGGTCTATTTGAGTAAATTCTGGTTGTCTGTCTGCTCTTAAATCTTCATCACGGAAACATTTAGTAATTTGGTAATATCTGTCAAATCCCGCCACCATTAATAATTGTTTAAATAATTGTGGAGATTGGGGTAACGCATAAAAATAACCTTGATTGACACGAGAAGGAACTAAATAATCTCGAGCTCCTTCGGGTGTAGAGCGAGTTAATACTGGTGTTTCGATGTCAATAAAACCCAAATCATCTAGGTGGCGACGAGTAGTTTGTGTGATCAAATGACGTAAGCGTAAATTTTTCTGCATGGGAAAACGTCGCAAATCTATAACGCGGTTTGTCAAACGTACATTTTCAGAAATATTTTCTTCATCAATTTGAAAAGGGGGGGTCTTCGCTGTGTTTAAAATTTCAATTTCTTCGGCTAGAATTTCGATTTTACCAGAAATCATATTTTCATTAATGGTACCTTCTGGACGATTACGAACTTGGCCTGTAATCGAGAGAACATATTCATTACGACTACTATCTGCTAATTTAAAGGCTTCCTTTGTATTGGGATCAATGACAACTTGTACTAAACCTTCTCTGTCACGTAAATCGATAAAAATAATACCACCATGGTCACGTCTCCTATGAACCCAGCCTTTCACAGTGACGGTTTGTTCTAAATAGTTTTCATCAATCAAACCACAATAATTTGTTCTCATCATTATAACTCTCTTTAGTTAATTTTAATTTAAAAATTGTTCGATATTTTGAATAGGATCTATAACTTTAAGTTAGTAGGCCTTATTTGCAGAAACCTAATTTTAGATAATAGATTGCCAGAACAATCTTAGCACTAACTTTAGAGACCGTTTTATCCAACTTAGGCGATTTTTTTAATGACAAATTATAACAGAATTAGATTATTAAAAGAATATTACTTGGCAAAAGTGTTTATTTTCATTTTTATCTTAAGATTGAATGCTCCAGTGAGAGAAGGGCATTAAAGTTAGTTAGTTCAAAGAAATAGGATTCAAATTATTTTTGAACATTTTTGTGCGTAATTGCTTTGACAAATTTTTGAATGAGGTGATGGCCTCTTAGTGACCAAATTCAAGTACTAAATCTTATTAATACCATAATTGATTTTTGTTTTTTATATCAATTCTATTTTCATTTGCGGCAACCATTAAAAAACATCAGTAGAATAATTGATAGCTGTATAGGCTGGGGATAATTATTTACAGAAATTTCCTATCATTATTATTTTCAGTACCATAGTCATGAGTGATGAACTAGTACTAAATCTTGCAATGGCTTGATATTTTAGAAAAACAGAAAAAACCCCGAACTGGGAAGAGTGTTCATAGGTGAGTGAGCGTTCAGAGTTTTTTACTGGATTAGAGGCTGATTAAGCCATATTTTTGATTCTACTTGATAGACGAGTTTTATGTCTTGCTGCCTTATTTTTGTGATAAATACCTTTATCAGCCACACTATCAATTGTTTTTACTGATTCACGAAATGTATTCTTTGCTAATTCTTTATCACCAGTTTCAATTGCTTTCATGATCTTTTTCACAGCAGTGCGGAAAGCAGTTCGCAAGCCAGCATTATGAGCACGTTGCTTTTCCGCCTGACGAGCACGCTTACGAGCTTGGGCGCTATTTGCCATAAATGTTTCTCCAAATCCAAATAAATTTAGGCGCGATTGTAATATATTTTTTGTGAGAAATCAAGACATGCCAATATTTATATTGAGAATATTAATATTTTGATTATTTTGGTAAGTAGAGTGTTGGATTGACAGCATTTCCGTTGTTGCGAATTTCAAAATGCAATACGTGTTGATTGCTGTCATTCATTCCAACTGTCGAAATAATCTGACCTTTTTTAACCTGTTGATTCAGTCTTATCAAAACATTTTTATTATGGCCATAAGCAGTTAGAATAGAGTTATTAGCGTTATGGCTAATTAAGATTAGATTTCCATAACCAGGGACATAGTCATTATAAACAACCCTGCCACTTTGAGCAGCTTTCACTTGTGTAGAAGCGGTAGTATGAATATCAATCCCTTTGCTAGTCGAACCATTAAAATTAGTTATTACGATACCATGTACCGGCCAGGAGAAATTCATCTCTGTAAGAACTTGATTAGTAGCAAGTGGTTTATTTAGTTTGGGTTTAGAAGTGGCTGTTTGTTTGTGTTGTTTAGTATTGCTCGTTCTTGAAATTTTAATTAGATCTCCAACATTGATTTGATTTGGATTTGATATATTATTTATGTGAACCAAGTTGGCAACAGTTGTATTGTATTTTAAACTAATTCGGAACAGATTTTCTCCAGCTTGTACCCTATGATAACCTTTAGCAGTAGCTTTATTTGAGTTGGAGGAATTATTAGGAGCAACCATATGGATAGGAGTTCCCTTCTTATTGGTTCCACAGCTAACAACAAATACAGTCATAAAGGAAAAAACTAATAATTTGAATAGAAGTTTTTGATTATCTTTCATAATTTCACTCTTAACATACACCCAATCTGTAATATTATGATTAAATCATGTAACTAATATACTGAATTTTCGTTATTGGGTCTAGTTTTAAAACGTTTATGTAGCCAAAAATATTGTTCTGGATGTTCACGAATGACCCTCTCAATCAGTAAACTGATTTCTTTGGTATCTTCTATGGCATTACAACTAGGAATAGAGTTTATTAATGGTAGAACTTTTAACGTGATTTTATTACCGTGGCGAATCGGAATAACTGGCAATACTTTTCTATTAGTTATTTGACTGATTCTAGAAACTCCAGTAGTGGTAGCTGTTGGGATGTTGAAAAAAGGGACAAAAACAGAGTCTTTCCTACCAAAATCTTGGTCAGGTAGGTACAGAAATAAAGCAGTAGATTCTTTGAGTTGATGGATTATTGAAATAATTTTATTGTTTCTGCAAATTAAATGTACAGAGTTAATATTATTAAATCTTATACGTCCTTTGTATATTTGTTGATTAATTTGAGGATCTTTTTGTTCTGTAAAAACACTGATGATAGGGTATTCTAAATTTAATCTTAATGCACCAAGTTCTAAAGCACAAAAATGAGGATATAAGATAGTTAACTGGATATTATCTTTACATAAATTTTGCAAGATCTCAAAGTTTTCAAAATTAACTAATTTTTTGATACGCTTAGGATGTGAATACCAACAAATAGAATATTCTAAAAGCATGCAAGCAATATGGTAAAAGTTTTTTTTAAGAATTCGTTTCCTTTCTAGAGATGATTGCTCAGGAAAACAAAGTGCTAAATTGATTTGCCCAATTTTTCTACGTTTTTTTGCAAAACAATAAGCTAAATTTCCTATGATCCAAGCCATGGCATGCAACACTGATATGGGGAGAAAGTGAAGTAAGTAGAATAATAATAAAATTAGTTTTTTCATTACTTATTTTCACAACCTGAGGGAATTTTATATCGATTGTAACTGAATAAATACTGTTCAGGAAATTGCTTAATTAGTGTTTCAATTTGATCATTAATGAGTTGGGTGTTGTGGCGAATATCACTTGTTAGGGGTTTCTTTAAAGGGAAAATATGCAATACGAATCCTTTACCGTAAGGTAAACGTTCTCCAATAAAAAATAAAGGAATAATATTGGGCTTATTGGCAAGTTTAGCTGCTAGAGTCATGGTATATGCAGGATAATTAAAAAAGGTAGCCATAATACCTTCTCCATTTTCTGGTACTTGATCTGGTAGAAGAATAACTGCTTCCTTATTCTTCAAAGACTTGTAAATTTTTCTAACCCCTTTTTTATCTGCTGTAGCAACTTTGGCATTGTTTCTTTCTCTGCCATGTTCCATGATGTGAACCAATGATTTTTGCTTAGGTGGCTTGAATATACCTGTAACAGGAGAAGGGATTATTTCGCTTAAATATCGACCTGCCAAATCGAAACTACCTAAGTGTGGTGTCATTAATAAGATCCCCTTTTGTTCTTGGAGGGCTTTTGTAAGATATTGTCTACCTTGAGTATATTTAAATAGTGAAGAGATATATTCAGGATGGCGAGTAAGAGCAATGGTCAGTTCTAGGCTGGTTTTTACTGTTTCTTTTATGACTTTTCTTGTAAAGCTTTTTATTTTATTGCAGTCTGATATAATTTCCGAATTACTAAGATTGGTTGCAGTTATTTGTCTCATTCTTGGAGAGGAAAGGTATAAAATATCACCTAAGATGTTTCCTAGAATATGTAAAATAGGCAGTGGAAAATAGCCTAGAAAAGTGAAAAGAAATCGTATGATGTACTGCATAGAGAAAAATTTGAAATGAAAGAATATGGTAATAGTATATCAAAAAATGAATGTGTTAAGAGGAAAGAGTATTATTTAGCTGATGTTGAGTTGGTACAGTTAGATAAATCATTATATGGAAAATAATAATTTAAGGAAAAAAAGTGAGTGATTATTTATTTACTTCTGAATCAGTCTCAGAAGGACATCCAGATAAAGTGGCGGATAAAATTTCAGATAGCATTCTAGATGCAGTTTTAATGCAGGATCCGACTGCGCGTGTTGCAGCAGAAACTTTAGTTAATACAGGGCTGATAGTATTGGCAGGTGAAGTATCCACTGTGGCTCGTGTTAATTATTCTGAAATAGTCCGAAAGACGGTTAGAGAAATTGGATATAATTCTTTTGGTTCGGGATTTAATGCCGATGATTCAGCTGTGATGATTTGTTATGATGAGCAATCACCAGATATTGCACTGGGCGTTAATGAAGGAACGGGGTTGGATACTAATTTAGGAGCAGGAGATCAGGGCTTGATGTTTGGTTATGCTTGTGATGAAACACCTGCTTTAATGCCATTTTGTATTTATTATGCTCACCGACTAATGGAACGGCAATCACAATTAAAAAAGTCTGGTAAATATCCGTGGTTGCAACCTGATGCGAAATCACAAATTACAGCACTATATGATGGAAAAACAGGGCAACCTAAATCGATTCAAACAGTTGTACTATCGACCCAACATACTCGAGATGTCTCCAGGAAAGATTTAATTGAAGTGGTGATGGAAGAAATTATTAAACCTGTTTTACCCTCTGAAATGTTGACTAATACTCAGTATCATATTAATCCAACAGGCCAATTTATTATTGGAGGACCTAAGGGGGATTGTGGTTTAACTGGGCGTAAAATTATTGTTGATACATATGGTGGGGCTGCTCCACATGGCGGTGGTGCATTTTCAGGTAAAGATTCAACCAAGGTAGATCGCTCTGCTTCTTATGCATGTCGTTATATTGCTAAAAATATTGTAGCAGCAGGATTGGCTCAGCAATGCCAAATCCAAGTTTCTTATACTATTGGTATGGCAAATCCTAACTCTATATCAATAGATACATTTGGAACCAGTCAATTATCTGAAGGAGAGATATTGGAAATAGTAAAATCTAATTTTGATTTAACGCCTAAGGGTATTATAGATATGTTAGATTTGCAACGACCCATTTTTGCTAAAACAGTTAACTATGGACATTTTGGTAGGGAAGACCCCGATTTCACCTGGGAAAATACGGACATAGCCCAAAAGTTAAGATGAGAAAAATAGTCAAATTGCTGAAAATATATGTAACTGTTTTGAATTTCTTTTTTGTATATGGGACATACAATTTATCATTCACATAGAATCTCTATAGCACCAATGTTAGACTGGACCGATAGGCATTATCGTTATTTAGCCCGTTTATTGACTAAGCATGCTAGATTATACACAGAGATGCTTCATATGGGTGCTATTGTTTATGGAAATAAAGAGCAGTTTTTAGAGTTTAAAGAAGAGGAACATCCTATTGCTGTGCAGTTGGGTGGAAGTGATCCCCAACAGCTCGCAGAAGCTACTAGAATTGCTTATAATTTTGGATTTGATGAAGTGAATTTAAATTGTGGTTGTCCCAGTCCAAAAGTTCAGAAGGGTTCATTTGGTGCTACTTTAATGCAGGATGTTACGTTAGTATGTGATTGCTTAAAATCAATGCAAGACAGTGCTGATATAGAAGTAACTTTAAAACATCGTGTTGGAATTAATAAAGAAGAATCATACGAATTTTTAAGAGATTTTGTTGGCTATATTGTGTTAAATACACAATGTAAAACATTTATTGTGCATGCTAGAAATGCCTGGTTAAATGGGCTTTCACCAAAGGAAAATAGAGAAATACCTCCTTTGAAGTATGATTATGTTTACCAATTAAAAAAAGACTTTCCATGGGTAAATATTATTATTAATGGTGGTATTAATACACTTGGATTAATTCAAGAGCAGTTAGAAAATGTTGATGGGGTGATGATTGGTAGGGAAGCTTATCAACATCCTATGTTTTTACAAAAATGGGATGAATATTTTTTTGGCAGTGAGTCGGGTATAGCTATTGGAGATTTAATCCAAGCATTGTATGAGTATACAAAAAGAGAATTAGAAAGTTATCCAGAACTAAAGTTGAAAAATATTGTGAGGCATTATTTAGGTTTGTTTCATGGTCAGCCTAGGGCTAAGATTTGGCGACAGATGTTATCTGATACAGAATTATTAAGTAAAAACTGTCCAGAGTTGATTTTAGAAGCATATCAACTCATGCAACGATAAGAGAAAAAGTACCCTTTAAAGGGTGCTTTTTCTTACATTTATTTTATATGATCAAGGGGAAACTTTACCAACTATTTTTTCATAGGTGCGGTATATGCTAATTCCCATAATATAAATAGGGCAAATACACCAAAGTACAAATACAATGTTGTACCAAGGCAGTAGTAAATCATAAACTGAACGCCCCCATGCATGATCCCTAATAAGGATATGTTCAGTATCTACATTTGGTGGAACATTAATGTTCATGTACGAGAATACTTTATTGGTGTGACTAGGTTCACTAAATACTATAATTAGATTTGTTAGTGTCCAAAGTAGAGTGATAAAAATAGTCAAGTATCTTAGCCGTTTGACTCTAAATGGGTGTACAAAATTAAAATTTACGTTCTGTAAAATACAAAATAAAATTGTTACAAAGAAATTAGTCCAAGGCATTTCGGGACTTAAAACATACATGTAAATTGCGATTATTTGCCACATGGTGGGAATGCCATTGAAATAAAAATCGTGGGTTTTCATGTCATTTTTGAAGAAAAAATACATGGAACTTATCAATATTAATGAAATACTGAATAATTTTAAATAAGGCGGGTAATCCACATAAAAATAAATAATAAACACAGGTATAAAGACATAACTTGTATAGTCTATGATTGAGTCCATAATGAAACCATCATAATTAGTGAGCCTCTCTACATGAACAGCCCTAGCCAGAGAACCATCTAAACCATCAATGATATAAGCAATAATCAACCAGAAAAAACATAAAGAGGGTTCATTTTGAAATAATGCAAGCATTGCTAAGGCACAGGCAACGATGCCTAAAGATGTAAATAGATGAGCGATCCATGCCCATGCGTACTGTGTGTTAGTATAAATTTGATTTGACATATCTATATTTCTTTCTTGATCAGAAAATTATTAAGAATTGCAAGTATGTAGTGGATTGATGAGCTAACCTTAATTCTTGATAACTCTTGTCTTTCGGTAAATTATACAGAGAAAAAATCTCTTTTCATAGCATCGGTGTAAAATATTGTTGTACTATGAATAAATTTTAAAAATAAATTAGGATCATTTCATGAGTAATAGTAATTTTTTTGTTTTAGCAGGTGAAAATTTAAGTGGTTTGGATGTCCTCTTTAAGGGTTGTTGTCTCGAGCAATATGACAATAAAGATAAAGTTGTTAGATATATAGTAGATGGTAGTTTTAAATTACCAGAATTAATAAAACAAGAGCTACTTATGCGGAAAGTTGATTGGGCAATTTTACCATTACAGAAGTTTTCTGATTTAGGTTTGATAGTAAGTGATATGGATTCCACTTTGATCACTATAGAGTGTATTGATGAGATTGCTGATATGGCAGGAATCAAGGAAGAAGTTTTTCAAATTACACAGCAAGCGATGCAAGGTAAAATTGATTTTGAAACTTCACTTAAGAAAAGGGTTAAATTGTTAAAAGGGTTAACAGAACAAGATTTAAAAAATGTATTAGAATCTCGTTTGAAATTAACACAAGGTGCCAAGTTCTTAATAGAAGAATGTCAGAAAAATGATATTAAGTTTGTTCTGATTTCAGGGGGCTTTACCTTTTTTACAGATTATTTGTACAAATCATTGAGGCTCACAGCAGCATTTTCAAATATATTAGAAATTCAAAATGGTATTTTAACTGGGGAAATAGTCGGTGAAATATTAGATGCCAATGCAAAAGCAAAATATTTAAAACAGTACAGGGAAGCATATGGATTAGAGAAAAATCAAGTGGTTGCTATGGGTGATGGTGCCAATGATATTGAAATGATGAAAGAAGCAGGTATATCATTTGCCTACCATGCAAAACCCAAAACTAAAGAGTATGCAACATTTTGTATCGATTTTTACGGCTTAGATTTTGTTCGATATTGTTTTATTTGATTAAATCACACAACTGAATAATCTCCCTAAATTTAGCGTGAGATATTTTTAATTTTTTTACTTTAATTTAAAAAGTCTTGTGGATATTGATTACTAAAATTGAATCTAAAGCATATTGAATCTCATTAACAAATCGTATAATAAAACAAACATCATTCATATTAGAAATTTATCAAATTGTCATTATAAAAAATCTGATAAAAATGTCATTTTTATTTCAGTATATATCGTACTGTTTTTTAAATATGCTTGCACTGTAATAAATGTGTTGAGGTAGAATTATTTTGTTTGATCTAGTTTTCTCTAAGTAAAATAGTTCTCTGATTAATGGTAGTAGATTAATTATTTGATTTTTTTATATTATTTTTGTAGATAAAAAAAATTAATCATTAACTCTTGAAATATTGTTTTTAGTCCTCACTTCATAGCTTAAATTAGAAGTTTAAATTAACTTAGATAAAACATTTTTATTATTTATTTAGGAGATATTTTATGGCAATTTGTCCTTTACATGATCGTATCGTAATTAAACGTGTTGAAGCAGAAGAAAAAACGCATTCAGGTATTGTTTTACCAGGTGCGGCTGCTGAAAAACCCGATATAGGCGAAGTTATTGCAGTTGGCCCTGGAAAGACGTTGGATAATGGTAACGTTCAAGCTGTTTCTGTTAAGGTAGGAGATAAAGTATTATTTGGCAAGTACAGTGGACAAACTGTTAAGATTGATGGTGAAGAATACCATGTAGTACGTGAGGATGACGTTTTGGCTATTGTAGAATAATCAATAATTTAAATATTCAAAATAAAATTTTAGTTTGGAGAAAAATATGTCAGCAAAAGAAATACAATTTGGAAATGACGCTCGCCAAAAGATGGTGTTTGGTGTGAATGTATTGGCGGATGCAGTAAAAGTAACTTTGGGACCAAAGGGTAGAAATGTAGTCATTGATCGTGCATTTGGAGGCCCTAATATTACCAAAGATGGCGTTTCTGTTGCCAAGGAAGTGGAATTAAAAGACAAATTTGAGAACATGGGTGCTCAAATGGTTAAACAAGTGGCCTCTAAAACTTCAGATGTGGCAGGAGATGGAACCACAACAGCAACTGTGTTGGCTCAATCTATTATTACAGAAGGTATGAAGTATGTTGCAGCGGGAATGAATCCTATGGATTTAAAGCGTGGGATTGATAAGGCTGTTGTTGCTTTGGTAGCAGAAATTAAGAATATAAGTAAACCTTGTGAAAATAATAAATCTATTCAACAAGTGGGTGCGATTTCAGCTAACTCTGATGAATCTATTGGAAATATTATTGCTGAAGCAATGGATAAAGTAGGTAAGGAAGGTGTGATTACAGTTGAAGACGGTAAATCTCTTGAGAATGAGTTGGAAGTTGTAGAAGGTATGCAGTTTGATCGTGGTTATTTATCACCTTATTTTATTACAGATACAGAAAAACAGATTGCAGCTTTGGACAATCCTTATATCTTGTTAACAGATAAGAAAATTAGTAACATTCGGGAGTTGTTACCTGTATTGGAAAATGTAGCTAAATCAGGTCGCCCTCTTTTAATTATTGCTGAAGATGTTGAGGGTGAAGCCTTGGCTACTTTAGTAGTTAATAATATCCGTGGTATCTTAAAAACAGTAGCTGTCAAGGCGCCTGGTTTTGGTGATCGTCGTAAAGCAATGCTACAAGATATTGCTATTTTAACTGGAGGTACTGTTATCTCTGAAGAAGTGGGATTATCTTTAGAGAAAGCAGAGTTAGATCAATTGGGTCAAGCTAAGAGAGTAGAAATAGGTAAAGAAAATACTACTGTGATTGATGGTGCTGGTAATAAAGCTGATATTGATGCACGTGTTACTGAAATTCGTAGTCAAATAGAATCTGCTACTAGTGATTATGATAAAGAGAAATTACAAGAACGTGTTGCTAAACTGGCAGGTGGTGTGGCAGTGATTAAAGTTGGTGCAGCCACAGAAGTAGAAATGAAAGAGAAAAAAGATCGTGTAGATGATGCTTTACACGCTACACGTGCGGCAGTTGAGGAAGGTATTGTTCCTGGAGGTGGTATTGCTTTATTGCGTGCTCGTCAAGCAGTAGCTAATTTAGAGGGTGATAATACAGAACAAAATGCAGGTATTCAAATTGTATTAAAGGCAGTTGAAGCACCATTGCGTCAAATTGTTGCCAATGCAGGTGAAGAGCCAGCTGTTGTAGTGAATAATGTATTAAATAGCGATGGCAATAGTGGCTATAATGCTTCTACGGGGGAATATGGCGATATGTTTGATATGGGGGTATTAGATCCTGCAAAAGTAACTCGTACAGCATTACAACACGCTGCTTCTGTTGCAGGTTTAATGTTGACAACTGATTGTATGATTACCGATTTGCCAGAAGATAAAGCTGCACCCGACATGGGTGGTATGGGCGGTATGGGTGGCATGGGCGGTATGGGTGGTATGATGTAATTCCACGCTTTGTGCTAAATACTATTAAAAACGGTGCAGTAAAGCACCGTTTTTTATTCCTATAAAAACCTATAAAACAAATCTTCAAATGATTATTGAACACGTTGCCAAGTTTGGCTACGACCCAATAATTTAAAACCTATATAGCCCCTTAGTGTAAGAGTGTTGCCATCGCGAGTTAATTTGGCAGCACCACTGTAAGTATTACCACTTCCAGGGTCAAATACTTTGCCATTTTCATAATCGGTGTCATTAATCTTTGTTAAACCAGTTAGAATGGTCATTCCCTTGATGGGTTTATTCTTATTAGCACCTGAGCATTTTTCACATATTGTGACGGTTGCAGCTGGCAATAATTCTACTACTTTACCAACATAAGTATTACCAGATTTTGTGATTTCAACAATACTTTTGGGTTGATTTGTTTTATCATCAATAGTTTTCCATTTTCCTTCAATAGAGGCGGCAGGAGTGAAAGCCATTGCAGAAAACATCAGTAATAATAATGTTTTTTTACTCATTGTGGTTCCTTTCTTATTTGATCAATCTAAAAATTAGTATAAAAAATCAAAATAATTTTATAAAAGTATGGCAAAAAAAGTAAAGTCTCTTTTTCTATTGTTATTTTTATATTTTAACATCATGTGTATTAGAGTATGTTTAATAATATTTTTAATTAGACAGTAGTTCTTGCTTTATGCATTAATTCTTTCATCTCTTTAACTGCATGATTTAGACCAATAAAAACAGCTTGTGAAATAATAGAGTGACCTATATTTAATTCACCGATAGGAATTATTTTAGCAATAGGGGCTACGTTATGTATATTCAAACCGTGACCAGCATTGACCAGAATGCCTAAATCAGAAGCGAAATAGGCTGCATCCTCGATTTTACGTAATTCTTTTCTTGCATTGTCAAAATTAGCATTGGCATAAGTGCCAGTATGTAACTCAATGACAGGTACATTTAGGGAAGATGCCGCCTTGATTTGTTCTATATCAGGATCAATGAAAAGAGATACTCGAATACCTTCTTCGTATAAGACAGAAACAAAATAATTAATCTGATCATAATATTTAATAATGTCTAGTCCACCTTCTGTAGTGATTTCCTCTCTTTTCTCAGGAACGATACATACATCATCTGGTTTAACTCTTATTGCATTTTCTAGCATTTCATCAGTCAACGCCATCTCTAGATTTAAACGAGTTTTAATATTTTCCTTAACGGCAAAAACATCGTGATCTTTAATGTGCCGTCTATCCTCTCTAAGGTGCATTGTAATATAATCGGCTCCTGATGTTTCAGCAATAAGAGCAGCCTCGACAGGAGATGGATACACTGTACCTCTAGCATTTCTCAATGTTGCGATATGATCAATATTGACACCTAGTAACATATTGGGTTCCGTCCATCAGTTGCTGATGCGATCATTCTAGCATGAGTTAGTTAATTTATTAACAATGTAGATTGAAATAGTTGTTTTAAGATGTGGCTAGATACAATTTGATGATTAGGAATGTGCTGTGCTATTAAATATTGAAAAAACTCCCTTGCTTCTTGCCTTGTTTTTTCTAATGTATAGTCTTCACGATTAATATTAATCAATGTTTCTCCAGATACTGTGACAAAATGATCTATATGTGGTTTTTCAGAATATATGGGAATTAAATTAGATTCATACTTAACTTGGTAAAAGTGATTTTTTTTAATAGGATTTTCATAAATATCAACTAAGATAGATGGAGCTAATCCTAATTCATTAAGAAGTATCCATTCGAATTTTCTCAATTGAGAAGAGGGATCTTGATTGTTGGCTAAAGCCAACATACTTGTTTTTAAACCAATAAAAATTTTAGGGTGGGGATCATTAGGCGGGACTAATTTAAATACTAATTCGTTGATATACCAGGAACTTAGAAGAGCTATTCCTTGAGGCATTGGTTGACCGCCAATCCAACTGGCTTGGTGTAATGTTAGTAAACTATTCTTTCCAAACCAAGAAAAAGAAATAGGTGTAAAAGGATTGAGAACACCCCGCAGGGCAGAAGTGGCTTTTCTAGCACCTCTAGCAATAAGTATTTTTTTGCCATAATCTTGAGTGAAAATATCAATCAAGAGACTGCTTTCTTTCCATGGTCTAGTATTGAGTAAATAACCTATTTGGTGATTTACTCGGATTGTTTCTGCCATATCAATGATTAATCAGTTTTGATTGTTAAATTGATCAATTCCTCTTTCTAATTCAATTGAGGCAGCATGTAATGAAAGACGTGCTATAATGCTATAGATATAGAATCTGTTTGCCTTATCACTATTTAATTTATCCAAAACAGGAAGAGCCTGTATATCCCATTGTGTAAAATGATGCTTTGGATTAAGAATGTCGATATTCTCTTGCACAGTAGATAAATTTTCATACAGTGGAATAAAACGCATACCAGAAGCGTTTAGGTTTTCATTATTAGCCCTGCCCTCGTGTGCTCGGTAGAAACCACCAACAACAAATCGATCAATCATATATACTACTGGTTCTGCAACCGAGTTTTCTATTTTTTCGTATGAGTATACACCTTCTTGTAAGATGACATTATGTACTACCAATCCTTCTTTGACAGTAGCCATTTTATTTCTATTTTTTCGATTTAATGATAGAATATCCTCCGGTGACTTTACAGTCATAACACCCATACCATAAGTTCCGGAGTCTGCTTTTATAATAATAAAAGGTTTATCTTTGATTCTATATTCATTGTATTTCTGTTGTATTTTTTTTAATAAGTCAGAAGTTTTATCAACTAATTCTTGACTGTCAAATTTACTAGAAAAATCTAGATTAGAGCAATTATCGAAGTAAGGATTAATTAACCAAGGATCTATTCCAATTTCTTGGGAAAACTCACCCATAATTTTGTCAAAAATAGAGAAATGTCTTGATTTAGTACGAATAGTCCAGCTAGCAAATACAGGTGGGGTAACAGCTTGGTCTAGATTTTTTAATAAATTTGGGATTCCTGCTGATAAATCGTTATTTAGTATAATAGCGCAGGGACTGAAGCCATCTTCAAGATATAGTCTATTGTTCTCACGAATAATGGGTTCTACGTTGATTTTGTGATTTTTGATAGTATTTAGTTGAGTTATTTCATTGATTTCTGGGTTAATAGTGCCTATTCTTATTTTAAAACCAGCTTTAATTAAAATTTGGCTTAATGTGTAAACATTTTCCAGATAAAAAGTATTTCTTGTATGATTTTCAGGGATAATTAATAAAGATTTAGCATCGGCACAAATTCTGGATACGGCCTCTTGGGTAGCAATGACAGCTCCCATCATAAAATTTTGATTAAGGTTATTAAAGCCACCTGGGAATAGATTCATATCAATAGGTGAAATTTTATAGCCAGCATTTCTTAAGTCTACTGATCCATAAAAAGGTGGTTTATGCTGTAACCATTTATCTCTTAACCATGCTTCTATTTTAGTATTTTTGTTTAATAATTCTTGTTCTAATGGGGTTAGTTTATTGAGAGAAGTATCAAAATTTTGGGTCATGGCATTGAACCTTTATAAAATATCATAGGTAGTATTGTAGAATAAATTGAGATTTGTTTATAGAACTTATCACGTTTGATCTATTGTGTCTATTCTTTGGAATTTATTAAATATTATTTTTGTTTTATTTAAATATTAATTACTATCGTATAGAATAGAGAATATTCACAAAAAGGTAAGATATATGAATAAAAAAGCACAAAATTTTCATAAATTTATTACAGAACATAATATTCAAGATTCTTTTTCGATTTCAGAACATAATGAGGTAGGTAGAAATTTTGTACTTTTTGATACTTCGGTTGAAGTACTCGGACAATATTTGAAAGTTGCAGTGATCCTAGAAGAGGGTTTGCAAACAGTTATCCGAATGTGGTTGGGACAAGGCTTGATTAATGTGCAAAATAAAGAACATGTATTAGTAAAATTAAATCAATTGAACACTGAATATAAAGGATTTAAGTTTTTTTTGGATGAAAAGAATAATGTTATCATGGATTGGATTAATTCTACCCCAGATGTTTTGTTTGATCCAAATTTAATACACTTTACACTTGGGATTATTAATCGAGAAGCGGGATACATATATAACTCCATTATGAATGCTGTAAAAATTTAATCTGGTAGGGGATTAATGGGAAACAAGAGGATTAATGGGAAACAAGACATGAATAGTAAAGCACAACAATTTATTAAATATATTGAAAAGAGTTTAGATATTAATACATTTGTGATTAAAGAATTATCTAATGATTTACATGCTACTTTGTTTTATTGCAATATGCGATTATCTGATGAGTTATTATTGAAAAGTTTTATTTTAATTGATGATTCTCAGAATATTTTAATAAGGGTCAATTTTAAAGATCAGGTGGATAAACAGAAGATTGATGTTGCTCAAATGAATCTAATCTTAAATCAGTTAAATCAACAATACCCATTGTTTAAATTTTACCATGATGAAGTTAGTCAATGTATTGTATTGGATATGATGTACGTTGCTCATAGTCAATTTTTTGAACCTAAAATTATACATAGCTATTTGGTGTGGATTACAGATTATGCAACTTCTATTTATCAAAAAATTGACCAAATATAATATTGATAAATTATTTAAAATTAAATACTTAAAAAATAATTATTAAAACTATTGTTTTTTTTAAGGAAAAGAAGTTGATTTATGATAACATTTCCGTATCATTCTTAACCGGGTGATTTTAAAATAATATAATATTATAGGGAATTATAGAGTTATGAATAAGAAAGCAGAGTTATTAAAAGACTTTTTAAAAGAAAATAAGTTATTAGATTCTTTCGAAGTGTCTGAAGTGGGTAATAATGTTACTATTTTTCGCTCAGTAATTGAGCTGAGTGATGATAAATATAACATTATTGTGGGAGTAGATGAATCTCCATATACTATTATCCGTACTTTCTTTGGTAAAGAGGTGAGTGTTGTTAATGCAAAGAATTCGGCTGAGAAAATCTTCAAATTAAATAGGGAAAATGATATATTAAAATTCTATAAAAATGAAGATGGTGAATTGATTATGGATATTGTTTTGCCTACACCAGAGCAGACGTTTGATCCTGCTATGATTCAGGCATTTCTGTCGTTGTTAGTACAGCACTTGCCTAAAATTTATCCTGAAATCAAATAATTAGATATGTATTTGAAAGGGCACCTTAGATTGTTGGTGCTTTTTTTATAATTTTTAGTGTTATGCATAGAGATTATTATTCTACTGACCATGTATCATTTAATATAAAAGAGATCTATAATCTGTAACCTATAATCATTGGTATTTGTTATTTATTTGATAAAAAATATCGTTTATTGTAATGATTTGGAAAGGTTAAGTGTATGGCTATTGCATCAGATATTACTGAACTAATTGGTAGAACGCCTCTAGTAAGGTTAAATAGGTTAACTCAAGGACTTCAAGCAGAGGTAGTAGCAAAATTAGAATTTTTTAATCCCAGTAGCAGTGTAAAAGACAGAATAGCTGTAGCAATGATAGACGCAGCAGAAAAATCAGGAAAAATTCATAAAGATTCGGTGTTGGTTGAGCCTACTAGTGGTAATACAGGGATTGGCTTAGCAATGGTAGCTGCAGCAAGAGGGTATAGGTTAATTATCACTATGCCTGAGACTATGAGCAGGGAAAGAAAAGTTTTGATGCGTGCTTATGGTGCTGAATTAATTTTAACGCCGGGGGCGGATGGTATGAGTGGTGCTATTTCTAAGGCAAAGGCATTGGTGGAGGCCAATCCTGATACGCATATCATTCTACAACAGTTTGAAAATTTAGCAAATCCTGAAATCCACAGAAACACAACAGCAGAGGAAATTTGGCGCGACACCGATGGTATGGTTGATATTTTTGTTGCAGGTGTCGGTACGGGCGGTACTTTGACTGGGGTGGGGGAGGTTTTAAAATCTAAAGATCCCAATATTAAGGTTGTTGCTGTTGAACCTCAAGCATCTCCTGTTTTATCTGGAGGAGATAAAGGGGCTCACCCTATTCAGGGGATTGGTGCAGGGTTTGTCCCAAAGATATTGAATACTGAAATTTATGATGAAATTATAAAGGTATCGAATGATGATGCATTTAATACTTCTCGGGATTTGGCTTCACAAGAGGGAATATTAGCGGGTATTTCAGCGGGTGCTGCGACTTATGCGGCCTTGGAGTTGGCTAAAAAGTCTGAGCATAAAGGTAAGAGAATTATAGTGGTTATTCCAGATTTTGGTGAGAGATATTTATCAACTGCCCTATATGAAAATATTCTAATATAATAATTTTATTGCATAAACTAGTTAAAAGTAGTAATCTGGTGTAGTCTTCAACCATCCAATAATAAGTGTATTTATGAATAAAAAATTGATTTCTGTATTAGTAGTTTCTTTGGCCTTGTCAGGCTGTGTTTTGACCTTACCTCCAGATTATTCAGCGAATACTTATGGTTCAAAATCTGCGCCAATAGTTAGTGGTCCTTATCAATTGGCAGATAGTCATTGGTCTGATTTGGCTAAAATTAAATCAGAAGCAGAACGATTAGCATTACAAATTGGTTTGGGAACACTTACCAAAGTGGAGGCGGCTCGTCAGCTGGGGACTTATCGTATCCAAGTGGCAGGTAGTAATATAGTGGATGATGATGTGTATAGAACTTATCTGAATGCTGCTATTGATAGTTCTAGTGGTAAAATTGGTAATGCGCAGTCTAAAAATTTAGTCAAAAGCTCATTGGCGGGATGGCAGAAGCGTTGGGAAAATATGAGTGATTCACAAAAACCAAAAAATCCAGCATTTACTAATTTTCTGAATGAAACCATGGGGTTGCCGTATTTAAAATAGTTGGTATTAAATAGTTTTTAAAACACATCATACTAATAGATGATGTGTTTTTTATTTTATTTTTTTACAAAAATTAGTGAATATTTGAATGATATATAGTGTGACATTACCTGAGGCTGAATTTGATGTTATTGGTGATTTATGTATCCATTTTTGTGTGGTGCATCGATTTTCAAAAAGCAACAAGTTAATTTGGCTGTTGAACATCTTTCACTATTTTAGAAATTGACTATTTGATGCAGGATGTCAAAAAACATGGTTTGGCTGATTTTTGAAAGAACAGTGGAGCAAGGATGCCTTGTAATAGTTATTTTTTCAAATGGGGGAAGAATATAGAAAAGTGATGATTTCTTTCCTGATAATAGATTTAAAATTTTATTAGAATTTTGACAAGTTTATGAAGAGAAATTAGATATCTTTTCTTTAATAGATGGTGGAAATTTTCAATTCGTTTCAGATAGTGAGATGATTCCTCGGAATTTTTCTATGTGGTATTGTGTTATCATTTATCGTAAGAGCCAATCTTTGGGGTATGGAGGTTATCAAAAAGGAAATCATTCTAATACCGTTGACAACAGAAATAGCTGAAAAAGATTTACTATTAAATACAGAAAATTTATTTAACTGGTTAAAATAAATGAAATTAAGTCAGTACATTGCAAAAAATATTTATACACAAGAAGAAATATGGAGAGGGGCTTTTAACACTTCTGAGGATTTAATCAAAAAAACAGAAGATTTAGAAAATCGTCGGAAACAATTTATATCTTTGACATTATATGAACGGATGAATTTAATCAATTCTATTGCCGAAGAATTGAAACGGCAGAAGAAACTGTATTCAAAAATGATTTGTGAAGAAGTAGGTCGATGTTTGAGAGAGTGTGAAGCAGAAGTTGAAAAAACAATTAATCTGGTTGACTATTATACAAATATTGCACAACAAATGTTGCTGCCTAAGGATGTTGATACTCAAGCGAGTCTAAGTCAGGTATGTTATGAGCCTCTTGGACTGATTTTGGCAGTCATGCCTTGGAATTATCCTATTTGGCAAATATTAAGATTTGCAATACCTGCCTTATGTGCGGGCAATGCATGCTTGATTAAACCAGCTCCTAGTGTTGGTCGAATCACTGAATTTTTTTTTACACAAATCCTACCTGAATTGCCCATTGATTATATTTTTTTAAAAGATGATGATATTGAATTGGCCATTGAGCGGTCACAAGGTTTGGCATTTACTGGCTCTGTCAAGACAGGTCGACTGTTGGCTTCTATTGCTGGACAGCATCTAAAAAAAACTGTGTTAGAGCTTGGTGGTAGTAATGCATTTATTGTCTTTGGTGATGCTAATTTAAAGCAAGCAGCTAAAGATGCTTGTTATTCTCGGTTTCGTGACGCAGGTCAATCATGTAACGCTACAAAAAGAGTGATCGTAGAGGATTCTTGTGTTGAATTATTTACAGGGTATTTAATTGAAGAAACAAAAAAAATAATGTTAGGTAATCCGATGTTAGAGTCAAGTCATATGGGTCCTTTACATTTAGACCATGCATCATACAATATGCAGATCTATGTAGATGATGCCTTAAAAAAAGGTGCTCATTGTTTTTTAGGGGGATATATTCCGGATAATCCCATTTTTTACCCACCAACTATTTTAGGAAATGTTGCCCAAAATAGTTTGGTTGTTACTGATGAGGTATTTGGTCCAGTATTGCCAATCTTGACTGTAGGTAATAAAGATGAGGCAATTGAGGTAGCCAATAATACGCGCTTTGGATTGGGGGCATCTATTTATTCCCAAGATATTCCATTAGCACAATATTACGCAAAATTTTTAGAAGTAGGTTCAGTATATATTAATCGACATACTAGTAGTGATTTACGTATGCCTTTTGGTGGGATTAAGGATTCTGGCTATGGACGAGAGCTATCAGAATTTGGTTTAATTGAATTTGTAAATATTAAAAGTTATTGGCAAAGGTAAGTAAAAATGTCAAAACCTAATATAGCCCTGGTATTCCCAGGTTTAGAGTGGAATCAAGATTGGTTACAACAAGATATAGGGGAGTATTTGAGCAAGGATTGGATCAAGCAATTTTATTCTAAGGGTATCAAGAATAATAGATCTTTACGATACAGCGATCTGCTTAGTCAATATGTATTGAATATTTCTTTGTTAGATAAAGCATTACAACTTGCCAAGTTTGATCTTGGGCTCAAGATTCGGAGTAAATATGTTACGATGATATCACCAGTTTTTCAAAATATGAGACTGCACCAAATGGCTGTTTTGTGTGGTAATGAGATTTTAAATATTAGCTATACAGAAGCTAATATTTTATGTGAACAATTAAATGCTCTATATGAACATGAGCAGTATTATTTTCATCCTGTAAGACCAGACTTATGGTTATTGGAAAGCCCAGAACCTTTGGTGTTTGACTCACCGTGTCCTTATAATTTAGTTGATTTAGTAGATGGTCAAGTCAAGGCAATTGGGAAAGATGGTGCTAGAATTCAGTTGTTACAATCTGAGATGCAAATGTTTTTACATAATTGTGATGTTAATCAACGGCGTAAGAAGAAATCTCAATTTCAAATCAATGGGGTGTGGTTTTGGAATGATATTCCTAGTCAAATTAAATATCCCGATTCTGAGGTGATTGTTAATAGTAAAAATATAGACTGGCTAAGCTCAAAAGGTACTACTCATGTAAAAGAAATACCAGACACTGTTTACCAATTAGTTAAAAATAATCGTTCAGTTGTATTATTTTCAGATATATTATATGCACCAAATTGTATGTTGAATTTGGAGGAATACGCTACAAGATTTTCTTGGTTAGGAAAATATATTGTGGTGCCTATTTTGAAAATGCAAAATGATAAAATAGTAAGTAAAGTTGAGTTGATTAGCAATGGCCAATCAGGTGGTGTTATCCAACTAAAACAAAAGACATTTTTCCCTTCTCTATTTAAGAAGCTTACTTATAAAGGCTTGTGGATTGACTGATGATTAGGAAAAGAAAAATAAACCTAGAATTAGAAAAAAAATTAGTTGAGGCAGGTCAATCTGCTTTAATAGCGCGTTTGTTAGCTGCTAGAAATATTTTGACAGAAAAAGAAGTTGATCTAAAACTCGATTTACTACCTCATCCTGATTTATTAAAAAATATGCGAGAAGTAACTGCATTATTGGCAGATGCAATTATTCGACACAAAAAAATTGTTGTAGTGGGGGATTATGATGCAGATGGTGCTACTTCTTGTGCTGTGGCAATTAAAAGTATTAATGCACTGGGAGGAGTGGTTGATTTTATTGTGCCATCTAGAGAAAAAGATGGTTATGGGTTGTCTAATAATTTAGTTGATAGAGCAAAAGCAAAGCAAGCAGACATTATTATGACAGTAGATAATGGTATTTCATCTATTAATAGTATTGCCTATGCACAAGATCAGGGTATAACAGTGGTAGTCACTGATCATCATTTACCAGGAGAAGAAGTGCCTAATTGTTTGATTGTTAATCCTAATCAAAAAGATTGTTTATTTCCTTCTAAAAATTTAGCGGGGGTAGGGGTTGTTTTTTACGTGATGGTAGGTGTAAGAAGTCAATTAGAGCAGTTGAATTATTTTGATAATCGGCAAAAACCTAACTTAGCACAATTTTTGGATTTAGTTGCTTTAGGTACTGTTGCGGATGTCGTTAAATTAGATCATGTGAATCGTATTCTGATCAATCATGGTTTGCAACGAATTCGTACTAAAAGAAATTGTCTTGGTATTCAGGCTTTACTAGATGTGGCAGGGAAAAAAAACAAGAAAATTCAAACCATGGATTTAGGATTTGTTCTTGGGCCAAGAATTAATGCAGCTGGAAGGATGGAAGATATTACTACTAGTATTAATTGTCTGTTATCTGACGATTATCAAGAAGCTTATGAATATGCATTGCAATTAAACACGTTAAATCAACAGAGAAGGAACACTGAAAAAGAGATGCTTAAGATTACTGAAGAGGATTTGAATTCTAATGTACAAGGTGATCAAGTATCTATTGTTAAATATTCAGAAAATTTTCATCAAGGAGTGATTGGCCTTGTAGCAGGGAAATTAAAAGAAAAGTATCATTTACCAACTATTGTATTTGCCAAAGGAGAAGGGGATGAGCTCAAAGGTTCTGGACGTTCTATTGCAGGGTTTCATTTAAGAGATGCCTTGGCATTGGTTTCCAGAAAAGATCCGGGCTTGATTTTGAAATTTGGAGGGCATGCAATGGCTGCTGGATTGAGTATTCATATTGACCAGCTGACAAAATTTGAGAATATATTTGAAGAGACGGTCAAAGAAATGTTAGATCCCAATTTGTTAAATAAGGTTTTTCTTACAGATGGTGCATTAGAAGTATCAGAATTAAACTTACAAGTAGCTAAACAGTTGAATCAAATGGTTTGGGGGCAAGATTTTGAAGAACCTAGATTTTCGGATCATTTTGAAGTCATTAACCAGAAATTGGTTGGTAGTCAACACAGTCATTTAAAGGCTATTGTGAGGAAAGATAATCAAAATTTTGGGATTATGTTATTTAATTGTAAAGATTATTTGCCTCAAAAGGTTAATTTGGTTTATCGTTTGGTGGTTAATGAATGGGGCCAAAATGAGGAATTACAGCTGTATATTGATTATTGGGAAAAAGTACTTGACGATAAAACATGAAATATCTTATAATCACTGTCTTTATGGGTCGTTAGCTCAGGTGGTAGAGCAGCGGACTTTTAATCCGTTGGTCGAAGGTTCGAGTCCTTCACGACCCACCACGATATACTTTCTTTTTGGTGGATTTATTTCATTATTCTTTTGTAGGCTGGGTAAGATACCGTAATAGTCGTCATGTCATTGGTTCAATTAACAACGTTACCATTAGTCACAAGTGTGGAAAGTGGTATGTTGCTATACAAACGGAATATGATGTTGAACCATCAATACCATTAGGTAATGAAGTGGGTATAGATATGGGGATTACCCGTTTTGCAACCTTAAGTAACGGTCAATACTTTGAGCCTATCAATAGTTTTAAAACGGCACAACGTCAGTTAGCTAAGCTACAATGTCAAATGAGCCATAAGACGCCATTGAGTCACAACTGGAAAAAAGCAAAAAATAAAGTATCACGCTTACACTCGAGAATAGCCAATATTAGACGTCATTACCTTCATCAAATCTCTGCTCAAATTAGCAAAAACCACGCCATTGTGTATGTAGAAGATTTGCAGGTCGGTCACATGTCTAAGTCTGCAAAGGGGGATATGACTCATCCTGGTAAAAGAGTAAAGCAAAAATCGGGATTAAATCGTTCTATCCTAGATCAATCATGGTATGAATTTAGAAGGCAACTGGACTATAAACTGTTATGGCGAGGAGGTCATTTAGTAGCAGTGAATCCTAAGAATACCAGTCGTACTTGCCCAAAATACGGGCATATAAGTGCACAGAACCGTCAAACGCAATCAAACTTTGAATGTGTTGCATGTGGATATAAATTAAATGCAGATGAGGTTGGAGCGATAAATATATTAAGGGCAGGACGTGCCCGGTTAGCCTGTGAAGTGAATGATGCAGTAAGGTCATCAGCAACAGGAACCCACTGAAGTGAGTTAGCAATACTGCTAAACACCGTAGGAATCCCTGCCCTTTAGGGCGGGGAGGACGTCAAAAAAAAAGATAGAAAAATTGCAATTAAAAATTGAACAATTAAAAGAAAGAATAGGGTTTAACAAATTAAAAGGGGAATTATATTTTTTATCGTTTATATTTTTTATTTTAATTGCATTAGGCATATTAATATCAATTGATCGTCATAATTCAAAAGTTCCAGATGATATTTATATTGATGATGAGAGACATTTCTAGGTCATCCAAATGAAACGTATGAATTGAATGGTAATTTTAACATTAATAACCCAATTCATAGAAATATGATACAAGCACAATTAAAAGAATATGTAGGAGCGTTTTACACGTATACAGGGAATCATATTGAAGATGAAGCATCAAAGAAAGTGTATTTGATGAGTGATTCTAATGCGTGGACTCAGTATAAAAATCTTTATAAAAAATTTTTAAAGGAATTTACCCGTAAAGATAAATACGGTTTAATGGCTAGAGTAAAAGATATTAATTTCATTGATGAAAATACCGCACAAATTCGTATATCTGCTATTGTTTTACCCAAAGCACCCACAATTGAGGAATACAAAGAAATTGAGTCAGAGGAAACTTCTTTAGTTGAAATCAAATTTAAAATTTTAAATCTAACAAGGACAAAAAAAGAGAGAGAATACAATCCTATTCATCTAGTCATTACAGACCTCAAAGAACTGGATTAAAAATGATTAAAAAATTAATACTAATTTTTGTCTTATTTTTTTGTTTAAACACTCAATCTAATTGTGAAGCAATTAGGGACTTTGGGGAAAAGATTACTCAAAGAATAATGACTGGTTTAACTACAACAAAAAGAATTTTACCAATACATGTTTTATGTAAAAACAAATATTGTGTTATACGATTGAATCTTTATCAACTATTGATTTTCTTTAATTCAAATTATTATTGAGATTAATCATTAGTTAAGGTGCTATTCTGACAAATTATTTTATGCGTTCATATGAAATTATTAAATTGTATTGTGTGCACAAGGGAACTTTTGATATATAATGCATCTAACCTTGAACATAAATTAGTATCTGAACTGATGGGGGATCTTATGGCAGAATATGATAATTATCAACAAGAATTAGAACCGGTTCGCGTCAATGATGCAGAACAAGGAAAGAAGTATGCTTATGCTGTATATATTTTGTATCTTCTCAATGCGTTATTTATTGGGGTTCCAATCTTAACTTCTGTTGTTGGTCTTATTATCGCGTATTGTCAAAAAGATAGATATAAGGGAACCATTTACTATAGCCACTTTAATAATCAGGTTAAGCTATTTTTTTACGTACTAGGTTGGTCAATTGTTTTTGTGCTTTTGTGTTTTGTTATGATTGGAGTGCCTTTGTTAATAGGTTTGTATGTGTGGCAATTATACCGAATTATCAGCGGGCTATTAAAGCTTTCTGCTAATGAAAGTTTGGATAAAACTTATTCAGTGAAAACATTGTGAATAGTCCATGCTAATTTTATAGGTTCTTTATCTCTTAATTTAGTAGATAATACAAGTTTAATGTTATTGTTTAATGATGAGAAAGAAAATAAAGTCTTTTGCTGCTAATTTTAATATAGCAAAAAGGGAACTCATTTTTAATGGTCGATTTAGTAACACTTTTCCTTGTATAGAAACAAAAAGGCTGACATTAAGACGACTTACCTATGCAGACGCACCTGCCTTATTTGAATATTTTTCGCAAGATGTGGTGACTGAATATTACGATTTGGCTCCTTTTCAATCTTTATCAGAGGCAGAAGATTTGATCCGAACGTGGAATACTGCCTATGATATACAAAGTGCTATTCGTTGGGGTATTGTTTTAAAAGAAAATAATCAGGTTATCGGTACTTGTGGGTATCATAATTTTAGAGAAAAACATGGTCGAGCAGAACTCGGCTATGAATTAAACCTGGACTATTGGCAACAAGGTTATATGACTGAGGCGATAATAGCAATACAGAAATATGGATTTAAAAAGTTAAGACTTCATCGCATAGAAGCCTTTATTTTCCCTGATAACTTGGCCTCTAGAAAATTACTAGAAAAAGTGGGATTGCAATCAGAAGGTATTTTGCGGGATTATTTTTTTGAAAAAGGTCGTTTTATTGATGGGGAAATATTCTCCATATTGATTCATGAGTGGAAAAAAAAATCAAATAGTATTTATTATAGCTTAAAAAATAAAGCTTTCCATTCTAAATAAATAGTATTTTATTATGGTAAATGGTTGTTTGCTTGTTTTGTAATGATCAATAGGGATGGTTTAATTTAACAGACACTTTGGAATTATCCACCTAGGCTGATGCTATAGGTGGAAATGGATAGCAAGTATTTCAAAGAACTGCAATGGTCTTTTTTGTTTTTGAGATTATTTGTGTATTTGTTATAGTTAGCCTTGGCCAATATCGCAGGGACTGCGATGTGTGTGAGTTATCCCTACAATAATACCATTAGGTGATGGTGCTGTAGCAAAAGGTATAGTATAGATGAAAATCTATATGAGTTGCACAAAGCTCACTCTATGGCGTTAGCTTAGAGGAAGTGGTTCACTAATGGTTCTTTAGAATGTGAGAGTGTGAGTCGAAATATTTTGCACTAAAAGAACAATCAAAATGAAAATTGGATAAAGACTTATTGTGTAGCAGAGGCTAAAGAGTATTCATTACTAGGCTATTATTGTTACATCCACCCCAGGGGTTATACCCATGTAAACAATCTTGAATCAATACCATTCATTAATACATGTCTTATGCCAACCACAAGATTGATTGTAAAATTTATTCTTTCGGTCGGGTAGAGGTCTTTGCTAGCCTCAATTGATTCTTATTAGGGGGTTAAGGTACTAGTACTACCTAAGATATATCTTAGGTCAATTGGAAATGTTGCAACAGTTTAATTAAGGTAGTTATTTTCTTCATCTTAACCTAGATAAGTTTGGCGGGCTTTGTAATAGGTATTTTTTTCAACTGAAAAATAAAAAAATATTCAAGAGTGGTAATTTGGGGAGTCTAGAGCTTAGGAAGCCCTTTTCTTGAAATCGCTAGAAGTATCTTTTTAGACCCAATGATAGGTTAAATTTCTGTTTCCCTCTTTTAGAATATTGAATACTAGAACCTACAATAAGTTGTGAATCATGATTGAATTTTTTATTTAAGCTACATTGAACTAAATACCAATTTTTATCACCCATTTGAACAGTCCTAACAAAATTTCTGGGAGCAGATTTTAAACCAGAGGAAATTCTCTTTTTTTGATCTGAGAAATTATGTTTGGCTGAAATATCAACCCCGAAAGTGATATTATCTTGAATAGAGTGATATTGTAATCCTATAGAAATATAATTTTGATTCATTTTTAACGCACCAAATTTCATGGCGGTACTTCGATTGGATTTCTCTTGATATCCTTTATTTTTATAATGGTTGACAGAATAAGCAAGATAAGGAGAGATAAATTGTTTTTGATTAATTTCAAAGTCATACCCAGTTTTTATGTTGGTATGTAATCCGCTAATAGAAACACTTCCTTCCTCTTTTCGATTAAATCCAGGGCTAAATTCAATAGTTCTTTCGATATTTTTTGCCTTTAGATAACTTTTTGCAATATCAAAATTAAACCATAGGTTGTTATTGAAAGTAATTTGATAAAAAACATCTAAGGCAATACCGTGGGGACTAAATTGGTAGTTTTGATAGGGTCTTGCTTTACCGAATTCTATATTAAGGATAGCACCTAATATTTTGTCATTATCAATTACATTTACCCCGCCTAAGTTTAAATAATTAGAAGTATAACTTTTTGTTATGACGCCTTGATGTGGAATAGTGATTTTTCCCAAAAATATGTTGTAATTTACAAAACTACTAAATCCAAGACTTAGATTCTCCCTATTAAATCTTAGAGGATTAAGTTGGGAACTGATTAGTTGTAGACGAATGGCAGAACTATTTTCTGCATGTTTAATGAGTGAGCTAAAGAATACAGGAGCGCTTAATACAGAAAGAATATAATTGCCTATCATTTGATGAGCGTAAGCACTTGGATGAACTAAATCTCCAAATAGATATTTCTGATCTTCATAAAAATAATGAGTGCCTACTTTGCAAATAGAATCAGGCAAAGCAGAGATGCCACTAGAACATTGTGGAATAGTTAAATTATCAATACCAAATTCTTCTGGTTTGTTAAAAATTTCTAACAATAGTGTTCTAAAATCTAAAAATACAATATTTTCTTGGGTTGAAAAATATTTATTTATTAAAGCATTAGAGTAATCTAAAGTGTATTGGCTGATTACATTAGCAATATGTTCTTGAATCCTATTCCAAATTGGACTGATGATATAGCCAACAAAACTTTGATCATACATATGATTCCTAAAGTATTTAATATATTCTGCCCCATCCATCGTATTGGGCTTTTGATATTGCTGTGCTAACCGACGTAGTTTATAATCGGTCACCAGTCCTAGTTGATAAATAGTTTCACTAACTAATGGTCTATTGATGAAATCTTGTATTAGTTCATATGTGCTGTTAACCCGCCAATGGGTATGATTACCTAGGAGGGTAGCGTCTATGTAAGATACGAGATCCCAACGTGGGAAAGTTCTTAAAGTAGGAAACAAAGGTGTTAAATCTATTTGTATTAAATTACTGGTGATGATAGTATTTTTACCGTTATTCCCCAGTTTGACTAGCATGTTTTTAGCGTATTCACTACGGATCTCAATCAGATTTTTAGAAAATTCCAATGTATCAAATTGAGGAAATGGAGCTACAACAAAATTACTCATAACAGCATCATTGTTACCGATTGCCAAGTAATAAAGATTGTTTTCTCCTATTTGTGATTTTGGAAAATAATTTTGGTTTTCGTATAAACTGGATAGAGTAGCAAATGGCCATATGGCTTGAGTGATTTGGCTAGTGCTTAAGGCGATGACCTTTCCCCCAGTTTTATAACCGGTTATGGGCTTTCCAAATAGTGACATACTAATGTAATAGCTTTGTGGTGGGAAAATGCCACCCCCAACGGCTTTAGTTGCTGGATTTGCATCATTCAAACTATCTCCAAAAACATAAAAGTCATTGTAACTACTATCTACATATATACTAGCTTGGCTTGTTAAGTTTGCTAGTTCAAATATTAATACATCCATAAGGGCTGATTCCTTAAAGTAAATACCAGGAATAAGAAGATACAACACAATAGTTAAACTAAATATTATCTAGTGATAAAACATCATTTTCACTGTAAGATTCTGTCCTTTAGGGCGTGGAGAATATAAAAATAAATCTAACTAATTAATATTTTTTCTAAAAATTCAATATGTTCTTTCTATTTGATACATGAGAAAAAGATAAGTCAATGTTTAATGTTTTAAAATAATTAACCGATGAAAAAGGTTATCATAGTTTAAATAATATTTGTGGTTTCCGTTATTAAAAAATTCATAGAATTTAATGGTTTGTTAATGGTAGAAATAAAAAAATTACTAATAATCAAAATGTTATGTAATTAAAGGACTAGTTTGAACAGATAATCTACCATCCGTATTATGATTTAACTGTTGCAATTTTTCTATATTTTGACAATAGGAATTTTGTATTTGTCTAAATTAGTGCAAATACTTTAGTGGTCAGAGAGTTAGAGCTTAGAATAATTAATTACTAATTATTTCAGCTTATTTCAGCGAATGGTTTTGATCCATTTTTAGGATAAATCAATTACATTTTAGCCTCATTGGAAACAAACTGACTTGCCTTGGATTTTTGTAGTAGTTCATAATCTATCATGAATATTTATCCCATTAGGACAAATAGAACAAAAAATAATTTTTTCAACTTTGTACTAATCTCTACTGCAATACAACTCTAACTCTCAAATATTAATTGAATTTAATTGAGCTTAACAATATCTAAGATTGTATTAACAACATGGGATACTGTAAAATTGAATTTTTCAAACAAAATATCAGCAGGAGCAGATTCCCCAAAATAATTAATGCCTATGATTCTATCATTGCTACCTATATACTTATACCACAAATCAGTTACCCCGGCTTCAATAACTACTTTAGGTAGATGAGTAGGGAGTATAGAAAGTTTATAATCGTTATCCTGTTCATCAAAAATATTTGTTGAAGGCATAGAAACGACATTAACATTAATTTCTTGTTTGGCTAACTCTAATTGTGCTTTTAGTGCTAGTCCAACTTCAGAGCCTGTGGCAATGATAATTACTTGAGGATTATTACTTCTGTGTACAATGTATCCTCCTTTAGATATATTATTTATTTGCTCATCATCTCTTTCGATATAAGGTAAATTCTGACGACTGAAAATTAAAACAGAAGGTTTATCTAATGTTTGTATTGCATTAGACCAAGCAATAAATGATTCGATGCTATCACAAGGACGCCATACTTGAATATTAGGAATTAGTCTTAAGGATGCTATTTGCTCAATAGGTTGGTGTGTTGGTCCATCTTCTCCTAAACCGATGGAATCGTGAGTAAATACAAAAATTGATCCAATTTTCATCAAGGCAGCCATGCGTAGTGCATTTCTGGCATATTCACTAAACATCAAAAAAGTAGCACCAAAAGGTCTAATACCACTATGTAAGAATATGCCATTGACAATAGCAACCATAGCAAATTCACGTACACCGTAATGGATATAGTTGCCACCATCGTCTTTAGTGATAGACACAGATTGTGGCCAATTTGTGAGATTAGATGGTGTTAAATCAGCAGAACCACCAACTAATTCAGGCAGGATTTTAGTTAATAATGTAATACTTTCTTGGCTAGCTTTACGGCTAGCGATATTTTCTTTTTTGTCACATATAAGTTTTATACATTGATTCACATAAGTTAAATAATTTTCGGGTAACCTTCTTGCGATTCGACGTTCAAATTCTTGAGCTAATTTTGGGTACCTGTGGCGATATTCTTTGAATAGATGATCCCATTGATCTTCTAGTTGCTTACCTTTGGCTTTAGCATTCCATTGCTCGTAGATTTCTTGGGGAATTTCAAAGGGAAGATAATTCCAATTAAGTTTTTTTCGTGTATTATTAACTTCCTCTTCACCTAATGGTGAGCCGTGAGTTTTTTCACTTCCTTCTTTTGAAGAGGCTCCTTTGCCTATCGTTGTTTTACAACAGATTAAAGTAGGTTGTGAGGTGTTTGATTTTGCATCTTGAATTGCTTGATCTATCTCTTCCATATTGTGTCCATCAACGTTAGGAATTACTTGCCAGTTATAGGCTTCAAAACGCATTGGGATATCTTCAGTAAACCACCCCTCTACTTTGCCATCAATAGAAATATTATTATCATCATATAAAACAATAAGTTTTCCTAGGCCTAAAGTACCAGCTAAAGAACAAGCTTCATGAGAAATACCTTCCATTAAACAGCCATCCCCTACGAATACGTAAGTATGATGATTGACGATATCAAAATTTGGTTGATTAAATTCAGATGCTAATATTTTTTCTGCAAGTGCAAAACCAACTGCATTAGCAATACCTTGACCTAGTGGTCCTGTTGTTGTTTCTACGCCATCAGTATAACCATATTCAGGATGTCCTGGTGTTTTACTTTTATATTGTCTAAACTGTTTTAAATCTTCTATGGATAAATCATATCCTGTTAGATGTAGTACGCTGTAAAGTAACATTGAAGCGTGTCCATTTGACAAAATAAAACGATCTCGATTGATAAAGTTGGGATTTTCAGGATTATGTTGAAGGTGTTTAGTCCACAAAACAGTTGCCATTTCTGCCATACCCATTGGCGCACCTGGGTGACCAGAGTTAGCTTTTTGAATTGCATCAATCGAAAGAAAACGAACAGCATTGGCAAGTGGTGACATCATGATTTCCCCTTTTTTAAGATACGGTATTTTAAAGTGCAGTGGTTATATTTCTAAATACTCGCATTATACTTATCTTATTTTAAAAATTCATTAGTGCTTTTTTAAAAAATTGAAAAAAGCTTGTACATAGAAGATAATGATAATTAGTTTTATTTCATATTTCATATTAAAAAAATTACGTCTGGGTTATAATTCATGGATGATATGTATAAGAAATAATAATGTTAGTTCAGGTGGGATTAGTAAAGAAATTAAGTTATCAAAAGGCAATTAGAAAGTTACTCGGCAAAAAGTTTACCTGTCATGGGCTAAACAACATTATTTTGTGAGTAGTGTGGAAGTAGGCAAACAAATGAGGATAAGTTAAAAGGTTTAATATTTTGAAGCCAAGTCAGTATCTCTCTTTAGACAAAATTCGGACTGCTACAACATATTATTAAAGAGATACGCCAATATAACATAGTATGGAAAAACGAATTTTAGTATGTTATTAACTATCAATTGACACAATTTAAATAGATATAGAAGGAAATCCGGAATGGGAATAGCAAAGGTTTTTCAAAGTAATGACGTTATTTTAATGATAACATTATTGGTATTACTAATTATGAGTGTTATTAGTTGGTCGATTGCACTATTAAAATTTTTGAAATTTTATTCGGCGAATCATGGTAATAAAAAGTTTTTGAGTATGTTTCGTGAGTCAAGCGATTTAGCCGGTGTAGTCAATAAGGCTAAAGAATTGTATGCACCTATGCCTGATTTAGCGTTGACTATCTTGAGTGCTAAAGAAGAATATTATGGTAATAATCTAATACAATTACAAAAACAAGTTAGTTTTGATGAATTTTTGTCTAGAAAAATCAGAAAAGGTATTATTAAGGAGATGCAACCTTATGACTCATGGTTAACAGTTCTCGCTTCTATCGGTTCTATGGCACCATTTATTGGTTTATTTGGTACAGTTATTGGTATCTACCATGCTTTAATCAATATTGGTACAGCAGGCCAGGTTTCTATTGCTGAAGTGGCTTCTCCAATTGGAGAAGCATTAATAGCAACTGCATTTGGTTTATTTGTAGCTGTACCTGCAGTAATGTTTTACAATATTTTTGTTAGAAAAAGCAAGAAGTTAGCTATTGATCTAGGACACTTTGCTGATGACCTTAGAACTCAAATAGAGAGTGAGGGAAAATTAAAATGAGTTTGTTTTTATATGATGATTATGAACCAAATGGTGAGCCAATGGCTCAGATTAATGTAACACCATTGGTTGATGTAATATTAGTTTTGCTAATCACTTTTATGATAGCAATGCCTGTTTTAACTTATACGATTTCAATTGATTTACCTAGTACAAGTTTACAGGATCAAAGTAACTCGACAGAGGAGCCTCTTAGATTGTCAATTGACCGTCATGGGGATTATTTTTTGAATGATACATCTATTTCAACAGAGGAATTTTCGACGTTAGCACAAGAAAAGAGTCATAATAATCAGAATGTTGTTTTGGCTATTTCAGCAGATGAGACAGTTGATTACAAATATGTAATTGAAGTTTTGGAGACTGCACAAAAAGCAGGCATCAAAAAAATAGGTTTTGTCACTAAACAGGAATAGTAAAAAATTGTGACTTGAACTAATTTGATTTAAGTTAGATATTCCGTTCATTTTCATTTGTATTTAAGATCTCACTCTAAAACTCATGTTTGTGCAGGTGTGAGAGCAGAGTGCTTATTTAGGTATTTTTGTTATTTATTTAAAAAATAGTTACAGTTTTCTGTAAAATAAGAGGCGGTTGTTTTACAGTTATTTGGTAGTATTTATTTTTCTTTAATGATGTGACTACTTTAAAGGTTATTGATTAAGACTTTACTTGTGTCTTATATCGAATTGACTATTCAGATTTACTGATATAATTTAAGATGTACGCATCAAAAAAATCTTTAGATATGAACTGATATTACATATTGAATACAAATAAATTAGTGCTGTTTTTGTTTCATATTTATGTAAGAACTAAAAATAAATATCAAATACAATCAATGAATGTCGTAAACCTTTCTTTAGTTTTGTGATAGTTTAACCCTGCAAATTCTAATTTTTACACTAGATTTGTACTTTAAATGTTCTCATCAATATTTAGATAAAATCCATATATTTGAAATGATAGCTTTGTATTCTGTATATTCAGAGGTAATGTGTCTTTTTGAATATGAATGATATATATTAATTAGTAATACATGGTTATTCTAATAATTAACAAAGTCCGACCTTTTCAAAAATTTTTTTAATTTGATTTAAGGTTGTGATATCAAAATTATTATTTTATTTTGAGTTATCTATTTTTATTAGCACCATTTACGTAGTAGAGCTTGAGTGTTGTCTATGCACTTTTGATAATTTATTTACTTGCCTCTATTTTAAAATGAGATTATTCTTTCAAAATCATTTTTATTTATCTAAATTTATATTAACTATTTATTATTAAGAATATTTTTCTGTATTCATTATTTCAAGTCTATTTCAAGTCTAGTTTTGATTATTATTTGATATATAATAAATTAATTCTAACTAATACTAAAAATCCAGCAAAATTTTCAAGATATAGAGTTATACATGCAATTAAATAATCAATTTCTTTTAAAAAACCAATGTTTAATTAATGGCCAGTGGGTGGAAAATGGGGCACATAGAATAAAAGTATTTAATCCTTCTAATGGTGAATTGATAGAGAGTGTTCCATCCGTTTCAGAAACACAAATATCGTTTGCAATAAGTTCTGCCTCAAAAGCAATAGAAACATGGAAACATTTGGCTGCTGATGAAAGAAGCATTCTCCTGAGAAAATGGTACAGTCTTATTATGGCTAATGAATCGGATTTAGCACAAATCATGAGTAATGAGCAAGGTAAGCCTATTGAAGAAGCTTTACAAGAAGTAAGGTATGGAGCATCTTATGTAGAGTGGTTTGCAGAAGAAGCAAAAAGGATAAATGGGGATATTTTGCCAGGAAAAAGTGTGAATAATAGAATATTTGTGACTAAAGAACCTGTTGGTGTTTGTGGTTTGATTACACCCTGGAATTTCCCTAATGCAATGATTGCAAGAAAGATGGCTCCTGCCTTGGCTGCTGGATGTACTATTATTGCCAAACCATCAGAGGAAACCCCTTTGTCTGCATTCGCACTAGCAGAATTGGCATGTGTAGCAGGATTCCCTAAGGGGGTTATTAACATAATTACTGGAGATGCTAAGAAAATAGGTGAATTTTTAACTTCTAGTCCGTTAGTACACAAAATATCTTTTACAGGATCGACTAAAGTTGGTGAAGTCTTAAAAGCACAATGTATACCAACACACAAAAGGACTTCAATGGAATTGGGGGGCAATGCACCTTTTATAATTTTCAATGATGCGAACTTAGAAAAGGCAGTCCATAGTTTGATGCATGCAAAATTTAGAAATTCAGGACAAACCTGTATTTCTGCAAATCGTGTGTTGGTACAAAAAAAGATTTTTCCACAGTTTATCGAGGCAGTTAAACAGGCAGTTTCAGAATTAATTATTGGGGATCCCTATGTACAAGATGTAAAGATTGGCCCCTTGATTAATGAAGTAGCTGTTAAAAAAGTCGATAGGTTAGTGCAAGATGCGATACGAAATGGTGCAGAATTGATTGTAGGGGGTCAGGTATCTGAGTTAGGCTCATGTTTTTATGAGCCAACGATTTTAATTGATATTAGATCAGATATGGCGATTTTTAATGAAGAAATATTTGGTCCGGTGCTTGCTATATTAACTTTTGACGAAGAAGAAGAAATTCTTGAATTGGCTAATCATACCAATGCTGGATTGGCAGCATATTTGTTTACTAAAGATGTCACAAGAATATTTCGTATTTCCAGAGAACTACAATTTGGGATGATAGGTGTTAATACTGGGAGTATTTCTTATGCCTCTGTCCCTTTTGGTGGTGCTAAATATTCTGGAGAGGGTAGAGAAGGTTCTAAGTATGGGATAGAAGAATACCTTGAATTAAAAAGTATTGTGCTTACGAGTGTATAAGCTCAGTTGTAAGAGTTTTTAAAGATAATTTAAATTTTATGTTACTATAATATTTCAAAATAATTATGATGTAGTTATATGGGAAGCGGTACATGAAAAGAGTTTTTTTGGAATTTGAACAACCTATTGCTGAATTAATGAGTAAGATTGATGCACTAAGATTGGTGCAAGATGATTCAGCTGTAGATATATCAGAAGAAATTGCAAGACTTCAGAAAAAGGTTGAAGATTTAACAAGATCTATATATTCAGGTTTGACACCTGTGCAAACTTGGCAAGTCTCAAGACATCCACAGAGACCTTATACTTTAGATATGATTAAGGAGATATTTGAAGATTTTCAAGAGTTACATGGCGATCGTTCGTATTCAGATGATCCTGCTATGGTCGGGGGATTAGCTCGATTCAACGGTCAGTCTGTTATGGTTATTGGCCATCAAAAAGGAAGAGATACTAAAGAGAAAATTTATCGTAACTTTGGAATGGTTAAACCTGAGGGAAATAGAAAAGCTTTACGTCTTATGCAGTTGGCAGAAAAATTTAATATTCCGTTGATTACTTTTGTAGATACCCCAGGTGCTTATCCAGGTGTTGGTGCTGAGGAAAGAGGTCAGTCAGAGGCCATTGGCAGAAATTTATATGTATTATCCCAGTTAAAAGTTCCAATTATATGTACTGTGATCGGGGAAGGAGGTTCTGGTGGCGCACTTGCCATTGGGGTAGGAGATAAAGTAAATATGTTGGAATATGCAACATTTTCAGTGATTTCCCCCGAAGGATGTGCTTCCATTTTATGGAAAACGGCTGATAAAGCAGCAGAAGCTGCTTCTGCCTTAGGTATTACTTCCCAACGTTTGAAACAACTTGAACTAATTGACGAGATAATCTCTGAACCAACAGGTGGAGCTCATAGGGATATTAGTGCAGCATGTCAGAATGTTTCAGACATACTTAGTGAGCAGTTACAGGAACTAAGAAAAATGGAGATTGATGTGCTTTTGAGTGAGCGAATGAATAAATTAACGTTACATGGTAAATACGCAGAAAAATGATTTATTTGAGGTGGTAGAAAGATCATGGTTAGGAAATTTTCCTGATCATTTTTCTTTTGAAGTTGGATTGAGTGGTGGTATTGATTCCATTGTGATGTTTCACATCATGTGGAGACTTAGTCAAAAATATGATTTTAAACTTAAGGCAGTACATATTCATCATGGATTACAATCACAAGCGAATGAGTGGGTTGATTTTTGTACGACCATTTGTCATGGTTATAATGTACCTCTACGGGTTGAGTATGTCAAGGTAAATATCAATAGTCCCCTTGGAATTGAGGCTGAAGCTAGAGAGCAACGATATGATGTTTTTAAAAAATCAAAACAATCAGTAGTCGTTTTAGCTCACCACCGCGATGATCAAATAGAAACGTTTTTGCTTGCAATGTTAAGGGGTGGAGGGCTAAGAGGTATGGTATCCATGCCAGTTGTTAGGAAGTTAAAGCCAAGTAATATTTTCTTATGGAGGCCTTTATTATCTAGTTCTAAGATCCAAATAGAGCAATATGCGATAAATTGGTGTTTAAAATATATACAGGATCCTTCTAATGCCAGTGAGGACTATACCAGAAACTGGATTAGAAAGAAATTATTACCATTAATCCATAGCAAAATTGATTTTGCTGATGAGCATATTTTACAAAATATTGTTAATTTACAAGAGACTTTGCACACAATAGATGAATTAGCTTTATACGATTATAAAAATAGTGTAGATAAAGGTAAATTAAGCGTTAAATCTTTGATGAAACTATCTCCAAGTAGAGCTAGGGAAGCTTTAATCCGTTTTTTAAAAGAGCATGATCTTGGTGTGCCCAGGCAACAAAGTCTTTATGCATTTATTGATTGGATGAATAGTCAACCTAGTGATTTTTATGAATGGCAGTTACCTAAGGGTAAAATTTATTGTTATGATGAAAAAATTTGGGAATGGGCTGATAGTAATACATTAAAACAAAAATTACAAACAAGCTATTTTTCACCTCTCGATGTTGCTTGGAGGGAATGTAAAAGAGGAATTGGTAAGGATTTTATTCATGGGGATTGGTTTATACGTCCAATGAATAAAAATGATACAATTCAAACTGAAGTTGGGGTTCAATCAGTATTGCATTTACTAAAGAAGAGTAAGATCCCAAGATTTATACGTTCTCAATGGCCAGTTATTGTAAATACTAGTGATGAGTGTGTTATTGTAGTTGGTTTGAGGGTCGATGTTCGATATCAAAAATATGACGGTGTAGTCCCCTATATAAAAAGTTTGGAATTATACTTAAAATAGGGAACTAAAGAAAAACCATGTTATCAAAATAACAGCTTACAGCAAGAAAAAATATGACAAATATCATAAATAAAAAAGAAGGTAATGTGGATCAGATATTAATCGAAAGAGCTCAACAGGGAGATTCTAGGGCTTTTGATATGTTAGTTATTAAATACCAAAGAAGACTTAGTGGTGCGATGACTCGATTTTTAAAAGATGATTATGAAATACAGGATATTGTGCAAGAGGCTTTTATTAAGGCATATCGTGCTTTACCGAATTTTAGAGGCGAAAGTGCTTTTTTTACATGGTTGTATCGAATTGCTGCTAACACTGCAAAGAATTATTTAAGCTCAGGTTCAAAAAAGTATTTAGTCTTGGATAATGATTTCAAAGATGATGATGCAACATGGGGGGTAGAACAAACACCCGATTATAATACTCCTGAGAATGCTTTTCTCAATCAGGAAATTTTGCATACAGTTGGGGAAGCAGTGGAAAATTTACCAGAAGATTTAAAGGCTGTGATTAATTTGCGAGAAATAGAAGGTTTGTCATATGAAGCAATTGCGGAAAGAATGAATTGTCCAGTAGGGACGGTTAGATCTAGGTTATTTAGAGCAAGGGAATTAATAGCTAAAGATTTACGTCCTGTTTTGGATACATCAAAAAATCAAAGGTGGTAGTATGAAAAAAAATGAAAAGTTTGAAGTGATATCTGCACTGATGGATGATGCATTATTATCTGATAGAGAAATACAAGAAGCAATAGATTTGTTGTTGGAGGATATTGAATGTCAACAAAAGTGGGAAGAATATAATGTTATCAGGTTAGGGTTACATATCCACAGACAACATAATAATATTGATGAGGAACAAGTATTTTTGAATAAATCATCTATGAAAGTTTACAAAATAGGATTATCTTTAGTCGCTACTATCACTGTTTTAGGTGTTGGTGTTGGATTGTTCTTAAACCAAAATGATTCTTTTAAGCCAGATTACGATACCATGGCCACAATGTTGTTGAATGGGAATTCTAAAGTAGCAATAACTACTTTTATGTCTGATAGGAATAAATATGATGTTATTGATGATGTAGAATACGTTAGACAACAACGTTCTTTAGATAATGATTTTTTACGAGTACATGAGAGTTCAAGTAATACAGGCGGTATTATTCGAGTTTCCTTTCCGAGCCGAAATAGTGGGTCAGTGCTATGAAGGTAAGAAATTTTATACTAAGTTATTTATTTCTACTTCCTAATGTTTTTTTTGCAAACGATATCTGGCATATCTTGGATCAAATCTCTTTTTCAGCGGTAGTGACTGATTTTATTGGAACAGTAGAAGTTTCAGGTGATGGTGGGCGATCATCAGAACAATATCAAGTATTTTTTAGAAAGGATCACGGTGATACAACGATGAAGATTGTATCATTAGGCGATACTGATGGTGAGATTATTAAAACTGACTCAGATGTGAACTTGTATGCCGATACAAAAGAAGGTTTGTTGATGGTACATTTTTTTAATTTTAATCGCTATCCTAATTTTTTGCCAAGTAATCCAAGTATCTTAAGATCTACATATCAATTAAATGTAGGAACTGAAGACAAGGTAGCAGATAAGAATTGTCAATGGTATTGGTTATCTCCTAAAACGAATAAGGATTATTATTCAATAGGTTTTTGTGCAGACAAAAGAAATTATTTTCCTTTAACATATGTGTATAAAGATATTCATACAGGGCAAGAAGTTGAGAAAATAAAATTCTCTAATATTTTCTATGAACGTCCTTCAGATTCACAATTGCAACCACAAAAAAAATATAAATTCAATAATATTGTTATTAATCCTATGTCATTTAGCCAAAAAATGGATATACAAGGGCAGATAAATGATGATTTTATTGCAAATTTACCTGAAGATTTTTATATTATTTCAGAAAAAAATAACACAAATAAAAATTTTAGATACTATTATCTTTCAAATGGTCTGGTCTATGTATCTTTGTTTCTTCGTCATGTTAAAGGGAGCACTGACATGAAGAATATTGGTAAATCTCCAGAGTCAAAAATACAGATCAAACAGGCGAATATTTATGGCCCAATTAACCAAATAGAATATATGGACGATAGATATAAAATTATTTTAGTGGGTGATATGCCACTTAAAGCTATGAAGCAATTTATTTTTAGTACAAATTTTAAGGATTGAGATCTTTCATTTCAAGACTAATATTTAAAGTATGCTCTTAAAAACTAACTAACTAACTTGGGTATTGGTTTGTTACATATTTTTTCTTTGTTAACAGGCAATAAATACCCATTATCTGAGGGGTTATTTCTCATAGCCATGTACTAATGTTGAGTATAAGTGAGATCTAGAATACTTCTAACAATAAAAATTTGATTATATTTTAATCGCTTATATCTAATGTAAAAGGTAATGATTTTGCAAGGCAATTAAATAGTGCCATATTTCTCTCTATAGGCGTTAATAGCAGTTTGGTATTTTTGTAGTTCTGGTTTATCTGTTATTAGCTGTAGTAAATCTTGAAATGTGGCAATAGCTGTAACTGGTATCTGATAGGTTTGTTTAACTTCTTCCACAGCGGATATATCCTTTATTCCTTTTTCCATACGGTCTAATGCAAGGACGACGCCCACTGGCTTTGCATTTTCTTTTTGGATAAGTTGTACAGACTCACGAATTGATGTACCTGCAGAGATAACATCATCAATAATTAGAACATTACCTTTTAGTGGTGCGCCTACTAAAATACCTTTTTCACCATGATCTTTGGCTTCTTTCCGATTATAAGCGAAAGGTTTATTAATATTTTTTTCAGCTAGTGCCATACAGGTGATTGCTGCTAGTACAATACCCTTATAAGCAGGGCCAAATAAAACATCAAAATCTAAATTATTCTTGATAATGGTATCTGCATAAAAATGAGCAATTTGATATAGGCTACCACCATCATAGAATAAACCAGCATTAAAAAAGTAAGGAGAATGACGACCAAATTTAGTAGTAAATTCTCCAAATTTTAAAATTTTTTTATCAATTACGAATTGTAGAAACGTTTGTTGTAAGTCTGACATGTTTCCCCTTTATCTAGTAGAATTGTGGTTATTTTATCATTATTTTATAAGGATCGCAGTGAAGAAAATTATTACCGCTAATGTGAATGGTATCCGTTCTGCTACCAAGAAGGGTATTTGGGACTATTTAGAACAAGAGGATCCTGATGTTATTTGTTTTCAGGAACTAAAGGTACAAGAACAAGATTTATCAGAGAATGATAAAAATCCTTTACATATGCATAGAATTTGGCATTGTGCTGAAAAAAGGGGTTATAGTGGGGTTGCTATATACAGTAAAAGCGAACCTAATCAAGTTCAAATAGGGATAGGGAATGAATTATTTGATAGAGAAGGGCGATACATACGTGCAGATTATGATCATTTTTCTATTGTATCCTTATATTTACCCTCGGGTACAAGTTCAGAAGAGCGTCAGGACTTTAAATATGTATTTTTGGATTATTTACAAGATATTTTACAAGGAGTTATTAAGAATAATGAAAGTATGTTGATTTGTGGTGATTGGAATATTGCACATCAAAATATTGATTTAAAAAATTGGAAGGCAAATCAAAAAAATTCAGGATTCTTACCAGAGGAAAGAGAATGGTTAAGTAAAATTTTCAAAATGGGGTGGGTAGATATTTGGAGAACACTATATCCAGATATTCCTGGCTATACTTGGTGGAGTAATCGTGGACAAGCCTATGCCAAAGATGTTGGTTGGAGAATTGATTATCAAATTACAACACCAGATGTAGCTACCGTAGCAAGGAATGCCTCTATTTATAAGGGGGTTAAGTTTTCAGATCATGCACCACTTAGTATTAATTATCTGTTGGATTAATCATGGCAAAAATAAAATTATTATACCAATGTAGTCATTGTGGGGGAGAAAGTCCTAAGTGGCAAGGACAGTGTCCGCATTGTGGTAAATGGAATACTTTGACCGAAATCACCGTTGCAAAAGGCAATACTAATTCTCGTTTTAAATCTTGGGCCTCTGACAATTCTGGTATTCAGTTACTTTCGGAGGTAGATTCTAAGGAGGTAGAAAGAATTCCTATTGGAATGTCAGAATTAGATCAGGTACTCGGTGGTGGTTTGGTTTTAGGAGGGGTGACTATTCTTGGAGGAGATCCTGGTGTTGGAAAATCTACATTATTTTTACAAGTGCTAGCTTCTTTGGCCAGCAATGGACAGTCAGTTTTATATGTTTCGGGGGAAGAGTCAACACATCAAGTTTCTTTACGTGCTAAGAGAATGAGTTTAAATGTTTCTGGAGTAAAAATTTTAGCTGAAATTAATTTAGATAAAATATTGCAGGAATTAGATCGGCATAGACCTACTTTTGTGGTTATTGACTCGATTCAGACTGTTTTTTCAGATGATATTAGCTCAGCACCTGGTTCTGTATCTCAAGTTAGAGAATGTGCGGCACAACTAACACGTTTAGCAAAACAAACAGGTATTTGTATTTTATTAGTAGGACATGTAACTAAGGATGGCGCCATTGCAGGCCCTAGGGTATTAGAACATATGGTGGATACTGTTTTATACTTTGAAGGAGATACACATTCAAACTTTCGTATGATTCGTTCTATCAAAAATAGATTTGGTGCTGCGAACGAATTAGGTGTATTTGCTATGTTAGAGTCTGGATTAGTGGGTGTTTCTAATCCATCTGCGATTTTTTTATCTTCCTATAGAGAAGATACAGCGGGTTCTTGTGTATTGGTTACACAGGAAGGTTCTCGTCCATTACTAATTGAAATTCAGGCATTAGTAGATCGAGCTCATGGGTTTAATCCTAAGCGTTTGACAGTAGGCTTAGAACAAAATCGTTTGGCCATGTTATTAGCAGTTTTAAATAAACATGCTGGTATTGCTTGTTTTGATCAAGATGTTTTTTTAAATGCAGTGGGTGGAGTGAAAATTGTAGAACCAGCAGCTGATTTGGCAGTAGTATTAGCAATTTACTCCAGCTTTAGAAATCAACCACTTAAGCATAGAACAGTTATCTTTGGAGAAATTGGTTTATCGGGAGAAATTAGGCCGGTACAAAGAGGACAAGAAAGATTACGGGAAGCAGAAAAACTAGGTTTTCAGTATGCAATTATTCCTAAAGCGAATATGCCGAAAAAAAGTAATAGTTTTCCTAGATTAAAAATTTTAGGAGCAACTTCTTTAAAGGAAGCTCTTGATTATTCTCTTGCTGATGAATAGATTAAAGAAAGGATTATCATGAAAAAGAACTATTTTTTAGGCGGTATAATGATTATAGCTGCCACTATTATAGGATCTGGTATGTTGGCGATTCCTATTGCAGGATCAGGAATATGGTTTTATATATCAACTGTCTCACTAGTATTATCTGCTTTTGTGATGATGACATCTGGATTGTTTATTTTAGAAGTCAACTTACACTACCCACAAGGTACTGGTTTTAATACTGTTGTTAAAGATATATTGGGCTCTAAATGGAATTTTGTTACGGGTATTTGTATTGTTTTTGTTTTATATACACTGATATATGCTTATATTACCACTGGTTCTTCCTTGATTGTAAATTACTTTGAAAGCTCTATAAAAAAGATTGATGTGAATATTGTTCGTATAGGTATTAGTGTCGGATTTACTTTATTTTTTGCATTTTTTATATGGGCTTCGACCAAGTTAGTAGATAGGTTTGCTACAATTTTGGTTATTTTATTAATTATCACTTTTGGGTTCACAGTTTTAGAAACATTACCAAATGTTGATGTTGATATGATAGTTGGTAGTCAGCCTAAAAATCTTCTCTCACTAGATTACTGGCAATATTTACCAATACTACTCCCTGTATGTTTAGCTTCATTTGGTTTTCATGGTAATGTACCGAGTTTGGTTAAGTATTTTCACGGAGATGCTAAGAAAGTTAAATATAGTATTTGTTTTGGAGTCATGTTGGCATTGGTTGTGTATTTTTTATGGCTATTAGCGGCACATGGTAATATCCCTAGATCTTTATTTCAAGGGATTGCAGATGGACAAACAGATGAAGTGGTAGAGATGCTTAATTTACTATCAGAATCTATCAATGGACAAAAAAATATTTTTAAAAATATTGGACAACTTTTTAGTTTTTTAGCCTTAACCAGTTCATTTTTGGGGGTATCCCTTGGGTTATTTGATTACTTTATGGATTTGTTTGGTTTGTTAGAATCATGGTTAGGCAGATTAATAGCAGGAATAGTTACTTTTTTGCCACCCTTGATTTTTTCTATGATATTCCCATTTGGATTTACTATTGCTATAGGTTATGTAGGCCTAGCAGCTTCTGTGTGGGCCGTTATAGTGCCCGCTTTGTTGGTGAAACGATCCAGGCAAAAGCAATCATCTAATCATTATCGGGTGTTTGGGGGAAACTGGATGATTTATTTGGTAATAGGCTTCGGAATAATTAATATTATATCATTATTGATGGTTCAGTTTCATCTAGTCGAGCAATTTTAATAAGTCATAAGAGGCATAGAGATAAACATATCTTTATGCCTACAGATATTATATTAATTAATAATCTGTTTTAACTCACCATTAGCATAGCGTTGAGCCATTTTTTCTAATGAAATTGCTTTGATTTTACCTGCTTGACCTTCGCAACCAAAGGCAAGATAGCGATCAAGGCAAATTCTTTTCATGGCATTTTTAGATTCACTTAAATATTTTCTAGGATCAAATTCTGCTGGGTGTTTAGCCATATAACGACGAATAGCACCAGTACTAGCTAATCTTAGGTCTGTATCAATATTAACTTTACGTACACCATTTTTAATACCTTCCACAATTTCTTCAACAGGTACACCATAGGTTTCGGGGATTTCCCCCCCATGCTCGTTAATGATTTTTAGCCATTCTTGAGGTACAGAACTAGAACCATGCATGACTAGATGAGTGTTAGGCAGTCTTTGATGAATTTCTTTAATTCTATCAATCTTAAGAATTTCTCCATCAGGTTGACGTGAAAATTTGTAGGCTCCATGACTAGTACCAATAGCAATTGCTAAAGCATCTAAGCCTGTATCTTTAACAAACTGAGCAGCTTCCTCTACATCAGTTAATAATCTGTCACGTGACAATATACCTTGAGCACCGACACCATCTTCTTCTCCTGCTAGACCTGTTTCTATATTACCAATACAACCAATTTCTCCCTCCACAGAAACACCACACGCATGAGCAAAATTAACAACTGTTTTAGTCACATTAACATTATAGTCATAATCAGATGGAGTTTTGGCATCTTCTTTTAAACTACCATCCATCATAACAGAACTAAAACCTAATTGGATGGCTTGCTGACAGACCATAGGTGAGGATCCATGATCCTGGTGCATGACCAGAGGGATATGAGGAAATTCCTCAGTTGCAGCCATAATTAGATGAGCAAGAAAGCGAGAACCTGCATATTTTCTCGCACCCGCACTTGCTTGAACAATAACAGGTGCATTAACTTCATTGGCCGCCTCCATGATAGCACGCATTTGTTCAAGATTATTGACATTAAAAGCAGGTAAACCGTAATTATTGTCTGCCGCATGATCGAGTAGTTGTCGCATCGATACCAAGGCCATGTATACTCTCCTTAATTATTTTTCGTTTAATCGATGCCATTATATCTTATTATGAACCATATTGAAGTGAAATCTACAAGGACAACAAAAGAGCAGGGAGCTTTATTGCCCCCTGCTCTTTGAGCAACTAAATTACATTAGTCTGTAATCATTTTTATCATCATTCCAATAAGTGTGGTAAAGAATCCAAAGATAAAGAACTGTTCAAATCCAGCAGAGTTATCATAATATGGGTAGTTGTAACCTTCTTGATAATTACCATTAGTGTTGTAGTAATTATTAGGCTGACTGTTATTTGGATTGTAATGTTTATTGTATTGACCTTTTGGTATTTGGCTATAATTGTCATTTATATTATAAGTTGGTGTTGCTAATACTGAAGTGAAAGCAAATACAGCTATTGTAGTAGACAAAACAGCCTTCTTAACATTTTTCATAGTTGCTAATCTCTTTCTCGAATTTTGAATGAATTCTTTAAAAATAACACATCTATTGGTAAAGATTTGGTTAATATGTGATGTATGGTGAGTTTGACGGATATAGAAAATAATTTTAATACACAATTTTTATATGAAATTTTGAATACTTTTTAATATCCCTTCAGAACTCAATCCTATTTCATTTAAAATAATTTTAGCATTACCATGTTCGGTTACTTTATCTGGAATGCCTAAAATGAGTACGGGAGTAGTATTTTTATTTTTTGCCAGTACCTCTAAAACAGCAGATCCAGCACCTCCTTGTATGGCATTTTCCTCAAGTGTAACTAAATAGTCATGGCTGTTAGCTAGTTTTATAATAAGTGTTTCATCAATAGGTTTTACAAAACGCATGTCAGCTAAAGTAGCATTTAAAGATTCAACAACAGGGATAGCGGATTGGAGTATGGTACCAAAAGCAAGAATAGCAATTCTCTTACCTCTTCGCCTAATAATTCCTTTCCCAACAGATAAAGTCTCTAGAGTATGACTAACAGTGACACCAGTACCTGTGCCCCTTGGATACCTAACTGCACTCGGTGTATTTTGTTGATAACACGTTGATAATAACAAACGACATTCTAGTTCATCGGAAGGTGTTGCAACAGTCATATTAGGAATACAGCGTAAAAAACTAATATCATAAGCGCCAATATGAGTAGGGCCATCTTCCCCAACGACACCAGCTCTATCAATTGCAAAAAGAACTGGTAGATTTTGAATAGCAACATCATGAATTAATTGGTCATAAGCTCTTTGTAGGAAAGTGGAATAAATGGCAACCACTGGTTTTTTGTGAGCTAGGGCTAAGCCAGCGGCAAATGTGACTGCATGTTGTTCGGCGATCCCCACATCAAAATAGCGTTTAGGAAATTTTTTTTCAAACTCGACAAGTCCAGAGCCTTCTCGCATAGCGGGGGTGATTGCAAATAGTCGATCATCTTGGGTGGCTTGGTCAATAATCCAATCCCCAAAAATTTTAGAAAAAGTTATTTGGGAACTTGATTTGGCGATTAAAGGAGGAGATTGTTTATCGAATGTTCCAATGGCATGAAAACCAATAGGATCATTTTCTGCAGGTGTAAAACCATGTCCTTTTTTTGTGTGGATGTGTAATAACTGAGGCCCTTTTTCCTGTTTTAAAGATTCAAAAATTTCTACTAATGCTAAAATATTATGTCCATCTATAACGCCGGTATAATGAAAGCCAAAATCATTGAATAACGACAGTCCTGAACGAGTGTTATGCATAATTTCAGAAAATTTAGATTCAATATGTTGGGCTGTATTAATAGCTAGAGGTATCTTTTCTAATACAGGTTTTGTTTTTATTTTAAAAGTTTTCAAAAATCCTTTAAAATCTTGTACAAGGTTCCTAGCTAAGTATTTTGGTAAAGCACCAACATTATTAGAAATTGACATTTCATTATCATTGAGAATTACTAATAAATTAATGTCATTTCTATCACCTGCATTATTTAATGCTTCAAAAGCCATTCCTGCAGTCATAGCACCATCCCCAATAACAGCAATTGTATGGTTGTTTTTTTTATCTAGTTGATCGGCAATAGCTAGACCCAAAGCAGCACTAATAGATGTTGAAGAATGTCCGACACCAAAAGTATCATATTCAGACTCGGTAATTTTTGGAAAAGGAGAGAGGCCATGGTATTGTCTAATAGTATGCATTTGGTTCTTACGTCCAGTTAGTAATTTGTGGACATAAGCCTGATGTCCTACATCCCATATTAAGTGGTCTTTGGGTGTGTCAAAAACATAATGTAAAGCTACAGTTAATTCAATAGTTCCCAGGTTACTGGCAAAATGACCACCTGTTTGTGAGATATTTTGCATGAAACAATCTCTAATCTCTTCTACTACCTTAGGAAGCTGATTCTTAGGTAGTTTTTTTAAATCAGATGGATAGTTGATTTGTTCAAGTAGTGTGGTCATTATTATTAATGTGGTTATTTTATAAGATATATTGTTATTTTATACGATTTATAGGTAAAGATCACTGGTTAGAATTTATTAAGAGATAACTCATGTCAGCGTATTCTCATAGAATTATTATTTATAATGATTTACCCCCGCTGCCGTGTCACCTTACAGTATGAAGGTTAGTTGAAACCAATAAATATTCTACTAAATTTTGTGTGTATAACTAACTATTTAATAAACATAAGTTTTTTATAAAAATAGGTTAATCTTAACCATATTCAGATACATTTTAGTTTCAAGTTATATGTATTTTTTGTTAAGAGGAAATAAACTGTGTAGATACATTGTGTCTTGGGTACTGTTATTTGCTGATAAGGTAATTTGGAAAAGATGGAATATAATATAAGGTAATGTTATAAGGTAATGTCAGAGCTTTATAATTATTTTTTGGGAGCTATATAAATTAGCCATAAAAATTATTTTTTAACGAGTCAGCGTGAAGTTTTCTATTTATAGGGTAATAACTTAGATGGATATGGGTACGATATAAGTGCTAAGAATACAATAGTTAATTTGACTAAGTAATTGTAATCATGAATAACGATATTTAGTTATTAAGGCTAAATCATAAATAATATCTGGGGTTAAAAACACAAGATGATACAAATTTATATCATTGTTTCATAATATTTGTAATCAATACAATCACATGGATTATTATGTTACAATGACACTTAAAATAAAAGCAAGAATCCATTGGTAGTAACAAAAAAAAGCTTTTATTGACAAACCTTTTGGTTTCTGTAATGTATATAATCTGATACTAGTTGGAAGTGATAGCATTAAATATTGATTATCAACTTATGATGAATTATTGTGAGTATTTTAGATGAGAGGTGGAGTAATCTTGGCCATCGTTATTTTAGAGGCAATATAGGGCTCAATTTGGATTGGCTCATTAAATCTGATTGATAATTTAGCTAGTTACGATCAGTAATCGTAAATATCTTAAAAAACAGTTACTTAATCATTGGATTATAGAAAACAAAATCTAGAAGGGATTAAACAAACTGATGTAGTCTGTTGAGTGTGATAGGAATAATACTCAGTATGAGTCGTAGAGTGAGGTTTACTAATCACATATATTTGAATTATGTAGAATACAGTCAAAATAAAATTAAGGACGATCAAGTAATGCTATTCAATGAAGTATTGTGGGATCATGAATTAATTGCGAAGTACGATAAACCAGCTCCTCGTTATACTTCGTACCCTACTGCTCTAGAATTTGATCAACAACTGTCAGAGCAAGATTTATTACAGGCATTCCAAAAATATACTGATAAAAACTTATCGGTATATGTACATATCCCATTTTGTCATAAGCTTTGTTATTTTTGTGGATGTAATAAGGTGGTGACAACCCATCAGGAAAAAGCAGATATTTATTTAGATTTTTTAGAACGAGAAATTAAAGCAAGAGCACCTTTATTTAAAAATCGTACAGTAACCCAATTACATTGGGGCGGGGGGACACCTACTTATCTAACCTGTGCTCAGGCCAGTCGGTTGATGGATCTGTTAAAAAATTATTTCCATGTGCATACTGAGGCTGAAATTAGCTTGGAAATGGATCCTAGAAAAATCGACAATACTTATTTGTATTATCTGAAAACATTGGGCTTTAATCGTATTAGTATAGGTATTCAAGATTTTAATATTGAGGTACAACGTTTAATCAATCGAGAACAAGATGAAGGACAGATTTTTGGGTTAGTGCAGTATGCTAAAGAATTAGGATTTAAATCTATTAGTGTAGATTTAATTTATGGCTTGCCTAAGCAAACGTTGGATAGTTTTCATCATACTTTAGAAAAAGTAAAAGAATTAGATCCTGATCGCATTAGTGTATTTAATTTTGCCTATCTACCTAATTTAATTAAAGCACATAAAATGATTAATGCTGAAGATATTCCTGATGCCGAATTAAAATTAGAAATGTTTCAAGATACAATTCAGTTTTTTCAAAATTCCGATTACCAGTTTATTGGTATGGATCATTTTGCTAAAAAAACAGATGAATTGGCCATATTACAAAACGAAAGACGATTACACCGTAATTTCCAAGGGTATACTACACAGGGAGAAAGTGATTTACTTGGATTGGGTGTTTCTGCGATTAGTATGATTGGGGATGTTTATGCACAGAACGAGAAAATTCTTTCTCAATACTATGAAGCAGTCAAACAGAAAGAAACAGCCTTACTAAGAGGATTCAAATTATCTGAAGAAGATTGCATGCGTCGGGATATTATCAAACAAATTGTGTGTGATTTTCAATTGCAGTTTGCAGATTATGAAAAAAAATATCATATTAATTTCAAAGATAAATTCTATGAAGAATTGGAAGAGTTACGAACTTTTTCAGAGGATGGATTATTAGAACTAAATGAACAAGGATTTACCGTTATGCCAGTGGGTCGATTGCTGATTCGGCATATTGCCATGGCTTTTGATGTTTATTCCAAAGCAAAGCAACAAATATTTTCTAAAGCTATTTGATAAGGGGACTTAACCGATTGTAGGAGATATTTTGAGCTGATTAATGGGTAGTTTATCAATGATTTTGGGGTTATTTTCTGAAGAAATTGGTTCTAAGCTTCTCGCTTGTTATTTGAAATTGTGCCTACAAAATACCAATGAGCAGAAAAGAGTATTCATTAATTAAGATAATAAGCTATGGAATGTCATCATTATTTGAGACCTTATTCACCTTGTTAATTAATAGATAGGAAAAAGATGAACATACTTATTTTTATGAAATAATTCATTGGTATAGTTGTTTTGCTTGGCAGTTTTTTATTTTAAGTGCCATCTTGATATTTTTTTGTAGTACAGTGGGGTCAAATTCTTTATGGATAATATTCCAGAACTGATAAATGGCTAAAGCATCCCCGTAAGCACGATGACGACTAGGGATGTTAATATGATGTTTTTGTACTAGAAAATCAATACCATGCTTTTTGTCTTCTGGATAAAGTTGTTTGGCTAATTGATAACTACACAGTAATATATTGTCTAGATGACGGTGGTTGCGTGCAAACAAAGCTTGAATAAAATTAAAATCAAAAGTAACGTTGTGAGCAATAAAAATAGCATCCCGCAACATATCTTGAATCTCATCCAGGTATAGCTTGATATCAGGTTGATTAGCAACTTTCTGATTAGTAATCCCAGTTAGTTTTTGAATAAAATTAGGGATGTCTTCTTTGGGCTTAAATAGGTGTTGGAATTCAGTAACTTTTTCGTTATCTATTCTGAGAATAGCCATTTCTATGATTTCATGATGAGCAGATTGGCTACCTGTTGTCTCAATATCAACAAAGGCAAGTGGTGTATTTTTATTTATCATACCGGGGATTGAAATTATGCAAATATGAAAAAGTGATTATAATACTGTTACACACTACCAGTGTTTTAAAATAAAGTCTCTATTGCTAAATTTGGGAAAAAGATACAGTTTTTTTTGGAGACAGTTTTTTGGTATTTAAAACCAAAATACTGTTATTGGTAATAATGCTATGCGTACAGCTTTTCCAAAAGTATTTAAATTAATAACTATCCGGATAAAATAAAAATTTGTATGTTTAACAAACACTGCGGAATTCTTTGCCTATAGTACCAACTTAGGGGTGGATGGATAGTAAGTAATTCGAAGAACTATAATAAGGTTTTTTTTGTTTTTGAATTATTTGTGTATTTATTATATTAGCTTTAGCCAATATCGCAGGGACTGTGAGGTGTGTAGAGAGTCCCCCCCCCCCTGCAATAATACCATTAGGCAATGGTGTTGCAGCGAAAGGTATAGATGAATCTACATGGGGTGTAAAGGCTACTCTATAGCATTAGCTGAGCGGGAGGATCCACTAAGGAAGGAAATTAAATATGAATCATCATCTAACTGACTATCCTTGTTTATTTTCACCTTTAAAAATAGGCAGTGTCGAAATAGTTAATCGTATTGTAATGGGTTCTATGCATACTGGTTTAGAGGCTCGAAGGAAGGATGCTGGTAAATTGGCAGCATTTTATGCTACCCGAGCAAGAGGGGGGGTTGGCTTGATTGTAACAGGAGGTATTGCACCTTCACGTACTGGATTGTTAGCACCTTTTGATGGAAAAATGACTAACTTTTTAGATGTAAGTCATCACAAACTTGTGACTCAAAGTGTTCATGAATCTGATAGTAAGATAGTATTGCAACTGTTACATGCTGGCCGCTATGGTATGACACCATTTAAAGTGGGGGCAGGATCGCAAAAATCACCTATTCATCCATTTAAACATATTAAAGCGTCTGATGGTATGGTTAGACACTTAGTTCGTAGTTTTGCCAAAGCAGCAAAATTAGCTCATAAAGCAGGTTATGATGGTGTTGAAATTATGGGTGGAGAAGGTTATCTCATTAATCAATTTTTGTGCCCAAGAACCAATGATAGAACTGATCAATGGGGGGGATCTACAGAAAATAGACAAAGATTTTTAGTAGAAATTATTAAAAATATTAGGTTACAGGTTCCCGATGATTTTATGGTTATCTTAAGACAGTCTATAGCAGATTTGGTTGCAGGTGGCCAAACATGGGATGAAATTATTACCATGGCCAAAAAGGCAGAGGAATTAGGCGTGAATGCGATTAATACAGATATTGGTTGGCATGAATCAAGAGTACCTACTATAGTCACTTCAGTTCCCAGGGCTGCTTTTGTACATTTTACCGAACGATTAAGAGATAAGGTAAGCATTCCACTAATTGCATCTAATCGCATTAATACCCCTGATGTAGCGGAAGAAATTTTAGCCAGAGGTTTGGTGGATGCAGTATCTATGGCTAGGCCATTATTGGCAGATCCAGAATTTCCTAATAAGGCAAGAACAGGTAGAGCAGATGAGATTAACACCTGTATTGCGTGTAATCAAGCATGTTTGGATCATATTTTTGTAGGTAGAAAAGTATCTTGTTTATTAAATCCTAGAGCTGGTAGAGAAACTACCTTGATTTTAACCCATAGTGTAAAACCTAAAAAGGTGGCTGTGATTGGTGCAGGTCCTGCGGGGTTATCAAGTGCTATTGCTGCTGCAGAGAAAAAACATTACGTAGAAATTTTCGAAGCAAATGACACAATTGGAGGGCAATTTTTAATTGCTGCAAATATTCCGGGGAAAGAGGAATTTAAAGAGTCATTACGTTATTTTAGGCGACAGTTGGAAGTTAATCATATAAAAGTCCATTTTAACACGCATGTGACAGTAGAGGACATTCAATCTCAAGGATTTGATGTGATAATTGTTGCCACAGGAGTGAAACCACGGATTCCTAATATTGAGGGGATTGATCATCCGATGGTAATGACTTATGTTGATGCGGTTTTGAGAAGAAAAAAAGTGGGGAAAAGAGTGGCAATTATTGGTGCTGGCGGGATTGGCTTTGATGTGGCCGAGTTTCTAACTACAGATAAATCCCTTACCTTGAATTTGCCAGAATGGGAAAAAGAATGGGGGATAGATCATAGCTTAACAATACCAGGATTTGTCACTAACCCAGTAGTTACACCCTCAAGTCGAGAGGTGTATTTGCTACAGCGAAAAGCAGGAAGTCAAGGCAAAACACTTGGTAAAACGACAGGATGGGTGCACAAAGCCGCCATCATAAAGAAGAAAGTTCAACAAATTTCTGGTGTTCAATATAACAAAATTGATGATGATGGCTTACATATTAGTTTTTTGGATAAGACAAAAATACCGCAGGTATTGTCTGTGGATAATGTTGTATTATGCGCAGGACAAATATCTGTAAATAATTTAGTAGAACCCTTAAAGGCACTAGGTATTCAGGTGTATGTAGTCGGTGGTGCTGATTTTGCGGGGGAATTAGATGCCAAAAGGGCGATTAAGCAAGGAATGGAAGTAGTAGAAATGATTGAATAGTTAGTTATCGGGCACCGAAACCAGTAAAGATGGTTTTGATAGTTTTGAGGAAAATTAGGAAATCTAAAGAAAGTGAAAAATGTTTGATGTAGAATAAGTCGTATTCGATTTTGATGAAAGTTTCACCGATGCCGGATGCATAACCTTGGTTAACCTGAGCCCAACCCGAAATACCTGGTTTGACGATATGGCGGTAATCATAGAAAGGGATTTCTCCTTTAAATTGATCAACAAATGTTTTTTGTTCAGGTCTTGGTCCAATTAAACTCATGTCCCCTTTAATAATATTCAAAAACTGAGGCAGCTCATCAATTCTTAATTTACGAATAATTCTACCGAGAGGTGTTACACGTTCATCACCTAAAGATGCAAACTGAGCACCGCATACTTCTGAATCTGTATACATACTTCTTAGTTTATATATCTTAAACTCTTTTCCATTATAACCTACTCTTTTTTGAGTGAAAATAGCAGGTCCCTTACTTTCTAGTTTAATTAGAACTATAGTGGCTAATAAAATCGGAATAAGAAAAGGTGAAATTAGAATAACACAGACAATATCCATTAAGCGTTTCAGTTTGCTATACAGACAGGAAGGTTGTAGGATGCCTGGTTCATTTTGATTTAAACGATCAATTATCACTCGACCTGTATAAACTTCCAAAAGTTTTTCAGCATCAACTATAGTAATGTTTTGCGAACTACAATTAGAAATAAATCTTAGCCATTCATTACTTAATTGAGGATGATTTAAGTCTACCACCAGATATTTGATAGGCTCTGGAGGGAGATTTGGTTCTTCAATAAGTATAAATTCATTATTTGTCATTACAGATCTCAAATCGTATTTATCATAGGTGGGAATATAACCTGTTCGATATTTTTTTTTGGCTATTGATGTAGGTATCAAGTAGTATCACTAATAAGATGATAACACTCCACGATACAATATAATGATGTGTGTAAGGAAGGTGAAAACTCATTAATACAAATATAAACCACATACAAGCAGTGAACGTAATATATATAGCTGTTCGATAAGTAGGCAAATAATCAATTTTTGTAAGTATAATCCTGAAAAAGATAAATGTTAGCGAGATAACTAGGATACTAATCCAATTATTTTGTAAAATATTGGTTAGATTACCAGTAATAAGTGCCGGGATAAAAATATACAGGAGCAACAAAATTATCTGATGAATCCAATTAAAACTTTGAGATAAAGATAAATTTGATTTCATAAAAATAATCGTTATTTTTTGCAAGTTATAACCTAATATGGTACTTCTTTCAAGTAATTTGAGAGATTAATTGTTGGTATGTGGGAAGTGCTAGGTCTTTATCAGAAACGTGACGTTCACTTGGTAAAATCATCCAATTAATATTTAATTGGGGATCGTCATACCTTACACCAATTTCATGGCTAGGAGAGTAGGGTGCGTTAACGTAGTATTGTATAGTGGCACATTCCGATAATACAGCATAACCATGTAAAAAACCTTCTGGGATTAAAAGCTGCTGTTTTTGGCGTTCATTCATCAGAATTGTCATAGTTTTACCAAAAGTAATCGAATTTGGGCGGATGTCTACCACGGCATCTAATATTTTTCCAGATAGTACTTGTATGATTTTTGTCTGGGCAAAAGGCTCTATTTGAGCATGTAAGCCTCTGATAACTCCATAATAGGAAAAACTTTCATTAATTTGTACTAAATTAAAATTTAGAATTTTTAGATAGTCATTTTGTCTAAAAGTTTCTAAAAAATATCCTCTGTTATCCTTATGGACATTGGGCGTAATTAATTTACAATCAGGTAAGCTAGTATTTTCTATCATTGTTGTAACCATTCTGGATGATTGATATACCAGTTAATAGTGTATATTAAATAATCATCAAAAGCGAATAAAGGTTGCCAGTGTAGTGTCTCTTCTATTTTAGTTGAGTTTAAAGCATAGCGAAAATCATGCCCTGGTCTATCCTTGACATGAGTGATTAAACTGATAAGGGTATGTGCTGGGCAACCCAATTCTTTTTCCATATAAAGGCAAATTTTTGTCACGACGTCCAGATTAGAATATTCATTATGTGCGCTAATAGCATATGTTTCTCCGATAATGCCATGATGGAATATAAGATCAATAGCTCTGACATGGTCAGGAACAGCAATCCAGTTTCGTATTTGTTGTCCAGTACCATAGATAGGGATAGGTTTTTTAACTAAAGCATTAGCTATGGTATGGGGAATTAATTTTTCTGGATGCTGATATGGGCCATAATTATTAGTTGTGTAGGAAATGATGGCGGGGAATTGATAAGTGTGGTGATAGGACATGACCACATGATCAGCTGAAGCTTTGGAGGCCGAGTAAGGAGATCGAGGTCGATAAATACTTTGTTCATCAAAAGATAAAGGTTTATTAATACTGCCAAATACTTCATCAGTCGAAATTTGTAGGTATTTGAAGTTTGGTGTTGGACAATTTTCTAAATAATTTCGACAAGCCTCCAGTAGATTAGCCGTACCCAGAACATTGGTTTGTACAAAGGGGATGGGGGATTGAATAGAATTATCAACATGTGTTTCGGCAGCTAGATGGATCACCCCTTGAATTTGATAATCGTGAATGATGCATTGGATTGTTTTGAAATCATTAATGTCTGCTTGAATAAAAGTAAAATTAGGTTGCTGTGCAATAGACGCTAGATTTCTCAAATGACCTGAATAAGTGAGACTATCTAGGATAACACATTGATAGTTAGGATAGTTAAGTACAAAATACTCGACTACATGACGTCCAATGAAACCAGCCCCTCCTGTAATTAAAATAGTTGATTGAACAGTCATGGTTTAATCAAAAAAACTAGTTTGGTTTGGTATTTGTTCATTTTCAACCTCTAAAGCAGCTTTTTTCTCTCTTATTGCTTTAAGTTTTCTTGTATAACAGCGCTTTAAGACGATACGTCGTTGTTCATTAGAAAATTCATTCCAGCGTAACCGCTCCTCTCGATTACGAAAGCAACCAATACAATACCCTTTAGAATTAGTTTCACAAATTTGTCGACAGGGGCTAGGAATATCAAGAAGTTCTAGTTGTTGCATAAACTATGGAAGCCTCGATATGGCTTGTGTGAATAAATCAAAAAAAGCATCTGTTTTTACCTTATAAAACCAATCAACATTGGGCTTTTTATTTAATTTTTGATTCCAATCTACTTGCATTGCTCCTTCCATTAAACCATGATTGGTTTCGATATCAGCAAAAATAGATTTAGCAGTAAATAAATCTGGTTTGGCAATATAGCCAATAGTACAAGGGTCATGTAATGAGCCTCCTTCTAAACCTAATTTTTCAATATCATAACGGCTATAATTTTGTAGTAAGTTAGCAATTCTAGAACCATTTTGATTGGGTAATTGCCGTAATTGATTTATTCTTGGGGTGGTAATACAGACTTTATGTGTGATATCTAAAGGGAATATACGTATAGGCAATTCAGATTCTAGAATGATTTTACTTGCAATTGGATCTATAAAAAAATTGAATTCGGCATTTGGGGTGATATTGCCCAATGTTAAATAAGAACCACCCATAATGACTAATTCTTTAATCCCTTGCTTGCAATCTGGGTTAGTTTTAAGTGCAAGCGCAATATTCGTTAAGGGGCCAATAGCACATAAAGTGATAGAATTTTTTGGTGCGTTAACTAAGGTGTTGGTTAAGAATGTTATAGCTGATTGCTCTTGTAAATGGGTGTATGGTTCGTGTAAAGTGGCATCTCCTAGACCTGTACTACCGTGTACATCATCTGCTGTAATTAGTGGTTTAATAATCGGTTCCGCCGATCCTGCATAAACAGGAATATCACTTCTATGTGCCCAGTCACAAATAATGCGAGCATTTTTTTGGCTGTATTTTAAGGGAACATTACCTGCCACAGTAGTTAATGCAAGCAACTTGAGTAATCCCATCTTTTCTAGACCCAATGCAAAAAGAATGGCAGCACAGTCATCAATACCAGGGTCGGTGTCAATAATCACCTTAGGAGGCTGAGTAAAAGAATCGGTCATATTTTAAAACAGTCTATTTTAATGAATCTTTAACATAAAGAGAACTATTATAACTCTAATTTAAATTAGAATGAATGATTCTGTAGGATAAATGACAAAATTTGATCTTACTAGAATTACATTTGGATATTACATGAGAATAAGCTTGATGGTTTTTGTCAACAATATTGGGTATTGATTGGTTTTATGCATAAATCAAAATCAGAAAAGTTAATTGTAATCAATACAGAGACTCATTTAAGACGAGTCTATTTAGGTGTTCTGAATCCTATTATCCAAGGAGATTTAGAGTTTGGTGCTAAATTCCAGAACAGGAAATTGCAGGTATTTATGGTATTAGCCGAGATACTTTGAGAGAGGTCATTGACTGTTTGGTATGACAAAAGTTGGTTGTGTGTATTCTACATGTAGGTGGTTGGGTAGGTTCTCTGATAATGGAATAGTTGGTTCAACTGTATCAAATTGGAGCTTCCTTAGAGGGATCAGGCTGTTGATTAGCAGCAGAGAAAATTACTGCAGATGAGCGTAGTACCTGTTTAAATTAGAGGATTGTGATTTTTACTACCGTTATTATTAGTTCTGGTAAGGAAATACTGACGATAAGAATGTACTGCCAGAGATTATTGGCCGTTTCACACTATAGGATCAAGTATTTGGAGAACATTATAGGATTGTAGCGTCATTACAAAAAAATACAGTGAGTTAGCAGAATTACTAATGAAAGATACAGACAAGAAGCACAAGATAAAGTATTACAGCATTTCTACGGACAAAGGGAACAAGGAGAAAAATCCAATGAGTGTCATTAGCGCAGGTCAAAAATTTCGAGAAGCGGTTCAAACAGAGTCTCCATTACAAGTAGTAGGAACAATGACAGCTTATACAGCAAAAATAGCAGAAGCAGTTGGTTATAGAGCTCTGTATATTTCAGGTGGAGGTGTATCTGCCAATTCTCTTGGCTTACCTGATTTAGGTATTAGCACCATGGAGGATGTTTTAATAGATGCTAGAAGAATTGCAGAAGCAACCTCATTACCCATATTAGTAGATATTGATACCGGTTGGGGAGGTGCTTTTAATATTGCACGAACTATTCGATCTTTTATTAGAGCTGGGGTGGCCGCGGTACATATTGAAGATCAAGCTGGAAACAAACGTTGTGGTCATAGGCCAAATAAAGCAATTACCTCTAAAGAAGAAATGACGGATAGAATCAAAGCGGCGGTGGATGCTAGAGTAGATGAAAAATTTGTAATTATGGCTCGGACAGATGCCTTAGCTTCGGAAGGGTTAAATCAGGCAATTGATAGATGTTGTGCTTATGTAGAAGCAGGTGCTGATATGATTTTTCCAGAAGCAATTACTGAGCTATCTATGTATCAGCAAGTAAAAAAAGCAGTAAAAGTACCTATTTTGGCTAATATTACTGAATTTGGTTATACCCCATTATTCACCAAAGATGAACTGGCTTCAGTGAATGTGGATATTATTTTGTATTGTTGTGCTGCTTACCGTGCAATGAATGCTGCCGCTTTAAAGGTATATCGGGAAATAAGAGAAAAAGGCACACAAAAAGGTTTGATCGATATTATGCAAACACGTAAGGAGTTGTACGAATTTCTAAATTACCAAGCTTATGAAGATAAATTAGATGAGTTGTATGTTAAAAATCAGTAATTGAAAGGATTGTAAACTATGACAGATAAAAAAGTTTTGTTAGGCGCTGGTTTAAGAGGGCAAGTTGCAGGGAAAACTGCCTTGAGTACGGTCGGTAAGGAAGGTGCGGGGTTAACTTATAGAGGGTATGATGTTCGAGAATTGGCAGTACATGCTTTATTTGAGGAGGTAGCCTATTTATTGTTGTTTGGCGAATTGCCTAACCAGGCACAATTAAAAGACTTTGAGACAAAATTGCTGCATCAAAGAGAGCTCCCATTTGCGCTCAAAATAATTTTGGAAAATTTATCAGCCAGTAGTCATCCTATGGATGTATTAAGAACGGGGATATCTGCATTAGGAACGATGGAACCAGAATTAAATTTTTCCCATCAAGAAGGAACAGCGATAAGAATACTGGCAATATTGCCAAGTATTTTATGTTATTGGTATCAATTTTCTCATTTTGGCAAACGTATTTTGTGTCAGTCAGAAGAAACTTCTTATGCAGGACATTTACTAGCCATGATGTTAGATGAAAAACCAAGTAAATTACATACTAAGGTGATGAATAGCTCTTTGATTTTATATGCAGAGCATGAATTTAATGCTTCTACTTTTACTGCAAGGGTGTGTGCATCTACTTTATCTGATTTGTATTCTTGTGTCACAGGGGCGATTGGTTCCTTGCGTGGTCCTTTGCATGGAGGTGCTAATGAGGCAGCTATGGAAATGATTAGTGAATATAAGACTGTTGAAGAAGCTAGAGAGGGAGTATTGAAACAGCTTGAGAAGAAGGCGCTGATTATGGGGTTTGGGCATGCAATTTATAAAAATTCTGACCCAAGAAATGAAGTCATCAAAAAGATGGCCAAAGAACTTTCCGATGAGGTAGGAGATACAACGTTGTATCCTATTTCAGAAATGATAGAAAAAGTTATGTGGGATGAGAAAAAATTATTCCCTAATGCGGACTTCTATCATGCGAGCGCGTATCATTTTATGCACATCCCAACTAGTTTATTCACTCCTCTTTTTGTATGTGCTCGATCAATTGGCTGGATGGCTCATGTATTTGAGCAAAGAGTAGGTAATCGAATTATTAGACCAAGTGCAGAATATGTAGGTCATGAGTTGCGTGATTTTAAACCACTTAAAAATCGTTAAGGAGAAAGAATGTCGAGTAATGTAGAGATGAATAATCGTCCAGAATATGATGAAGTGATTCAAAAAATTACGGATTATGTTTTGGCAGAGCCTAACTTTTCAAAAGAAGCCTTGGATACGGCAAGGAACTGTTTAATGGATACGTTAGGTTGTGGACTATTGGCTTTGAAATTTCCTGAATGTACCAAACATCTTGGTCCAATTGTAGCAGGTACTATTGTTCCCAATGGAGCTAGAGTCCCAGGTACTAGTTATAGTCTAGACCCTGTAAGAGCTGCTTGGAATATCGGTTGTATTGTGCGCTGGCTTGATTATAACGATACTTGGTTGGCAGCGGAGTGGGGTCACCCCTCTGATAATTTAGGTGCTATTTTAGCAGTATCAGATTATCTATCCAGAAAAAACTTAAGTGAAGGCAAACCTGCTTTGACGATGCGCACAGTTCTCGAGTCAATGATTCAAGCGCATGAGATTCAGGGAATTCTGGCATTGGAAAACTCTTTTAATCGAGTTGGATTGGATCATGTTTTATTGGTAAGAGTGGCTTCTACTGCAGTATCAGCAAAATTATTGGGTGCCAACAGAGAACAAGTACTATCGGCAATATCACATGCATTTGTAGATGGTTCTGCTTTGCGTACTTATCGACATGCACCAAATGCAGGTTCACGTAAATCTTGGGCTGCGGGAGATGCAACTAGTCGTGGTGTGTTTCTGGCTATGGTGGCTTTAAAAGGAGAGATGGGGATTCCTGGGGTGCTGACCGCACCACAATGGGGGTTCTATGATATTTTATTTAGTCACACTAATAAGGACTTAGCAACTAAGGATAAAAAGGACAGAGTGTTTACACTGCCTCAAGCATTTAGAGATTATGTTATGGAAAATATTTTATTTAAGATTAGCTTTCCTGCAGAATTTCATGCACAAACAGCTTGTGAAGCCGCAGTAAGATTACATCCAGAAGTTAAGGGTAGATTCGATGAAATAGAAAAAATTATGATTACGACGCATGAATCAGCAATTCGTATCATTTCAAAAGAGGGGCCTTTAGCCAATCCAGCAGATAGAGATCATTGTATTCAATACATGACTGCAGTTTCTTTGATTTTTGGTAATTTGGTGGCAGACAACTATGAAGATGAATTTCATCAAAGTCATCCTATTATCGATGAATTAAGGGAAAAGATGGAGATTGTAGAAGATCTTCGTTACAGCAAAGAATACTTAGAATCTGATAAACGTTCGATTGCCAATGCGGTACAAGTATTTTTTAAGGATGGTACTTCAACTGCAAAAGTAGAGGTAGAATACCCGATAGGGCATCGTCGTCGACGTCAGGCGGGAATTCCTTTATTAGAAGAAAAATTCAAAAATAATCTAGCAACTAGATTTGTGCCTCAACGTTGTGAGCAAATTTTTGATTTATGCGTGGATACTAAAAAATTACAAGCAGCAAAAGTTAATCAATTCGTTGATTTATTTGTCTTGTGAAGAAAATTGATGTTTTAAGTTAAAAAGGATTTGACATCCTAGATATTAAATCCTTTTCACTTATTGAATTGATTTTTAAAGAGATTTATTTAAAAAGTTCTTACCAATTATGGAAAAAGTAATTAATCCACAATTGGGATTTACGATATATTTAAGAAAGACACTATCTTGACCCTTTATTAAGTTTCTTAGTTGTTATGCCACTATATTATTTTAATGAACATTCCTTTTAAAAATCAGTAAATTAAGTTGAGTTAATATTGGCAATATTAGTTGATACCGTGGGGTACTCGGCTAATTCCCTGATATCTTTAAATTGATGTTTTTATTAAGAACTTTGTATTTTGTCTATTGGCTATTTTTATATTAAGGGTCAGAAAGATAATTAAATAATAGCTTAATAAAATTTATTATAAAAGAAATCGTGCGATTCTTATAATATTGTGTGTTAGAATAAAAAGATTTTAGAGTGTATTAAAGGTTCTAAAACAATAAAATTTAGAAAATCATCATTGATGGGATAGTAAATAATCATGCTAGCTAATATTGGAACAAAAATTTTTGGAAGTCGTAATGGACGAATTTTGAAACAATATTCAAAAATTGTTAAACAGATTAATGAACTTGAACCAGGTATGCAGTTAAAGTCAGATGAGGAACTGCAAGCGATCTCTCTTGAATTAAAGGAAAGAGTATCTGGGGGGGAGTCTTTAGACAAAATTCTACCTGAGGCTTTTGCATTATGCCGAGAAGCGAGTGTAAGGGTTTTAGGCATGAGACATTTTGATGTTCAATTAATTGGTGGAATAGCTTTGCACCAAGGTAAAGTTGCAGAGATGAAAACAGGTGAAGGTAAAACTCTAGTAGCAACTTTAGCTGTTTATTTGAATGCTTTAACCGGGAAAGGCGTTCATGTTGTTACTGTAAATGATTATTTAGCTTCTCGTGATGCAAGCACGTTACAACCTTTGTATGAGTTTTTAGGATTGACAGTAGGTTTGAATTTATCTCAAATGTCACAAGAGGATAAAAAAAAGGCATATGCATCAGATGTGATTTACGGAACCAATAATGAGTTTGGTTTTGATTATCTAAGAGATAATATGGTTCCTAGTAAGGAAAATAGGGTGCAACGTGATTTGTCTTATGCTGTTATCGATGAAGTGGATTCAATCTTAATTGATGAAGCAAGAACACCTTTGATTATTTCAGGTCCAGCTGATGATAATGTTGATCTGTATAAAGTGATGGATAAGATACCAGGTATGTTAACACCACAAGAAACTGAGGATGGTGAAGGTGATTACTGGGTTGATGGTAAAACCAAGCAAGTTGTCTTGAGTGAGTCAGGACACGAAAAAGCAGAAAAAATACTAACAGAAATGGGACTCCTAACTGAAGGCAGTTCTCTATACTCGTTGAGTAATGTTTCTTTGATGCATAATTTAATGGCGGCACTAAGAGCTCATACTTTATTTTTTCTTGATCAGCATTATGTAATTCAAAGTGGTGAAATTGTTATTGTAGATGAATTTACAGGACGTTTAATGAGTGGACGTCGGTGGTCAGAGGGGTTGCATCAAGCAATTGAGGCCAAAGAAGGATTAACTATTAATAAGGAAAATCAGACACTTGCTTCTATTACATACCAAAATTATTTTAGATTGTATGACAAATTGTCAGGAATGACTGGAACAGCCGATACTGAAGCGGCAGAATTTCAAACTATTTATAATTTAGAAATAGTCATTATTCCAACCAATCGTAAAATGATTCGTAAAGATTTTGATGATCAGGTGTACAAAACAGCAGAAGAAAAATATGAGGCCGTTATTCAAGAAATTATTGAAAGGCACGATCAAAATCAGCCTGTATTAGTTGGTACTGCAAGTATTGAAAGTTCTGAGCTAGTTTCTAGATTGTTAGATAAAGTTAATATTCCACACAACGTACTAAATGCTAAAGAGCATGAAAAAGAGGCTTATGTAGTGGCTCAAGCAGGGAAACCAGGAATGGTAACTGTTTCAACTAATATGGCGGGACGTGGTACTGATATTATTCTGGGTGGTAATATTTTTATTGATATTAAAGAAATTGAGAAGGACAGTAATCTTTCTGAAGATGAAAAAATAAGAAAAATTCAAGCACTACAAAATGAATGGAACATATTACATGAATCCGTCATTAAGGCAGGTGGATTGCATATTATTGGAACAGAACGCCATGATAGTCGAAGAATTGATAATCAATTAAGAGGACGTTCAGGTCGTCAAGGGGATCCAGGTTCAAGTCGTTTCTTTCTATCATTTGAAGATAGTTTATTAAAATATTTTGCCTTAGATAGGGCTGCAGGATTATTAAATAAATTAGCACCAGAAAGAGGAATACCAATTGAACATAAATTCTTAACAAGGCAAATAGAAGGTGCTCAACGCAAGGTCGAAGGGCGTAACTTTGATATTCGTAAGCAGATTTTAGAGTATGACGATGTGGCGAATGATCAACGTAAAGTAATTTATGTTTTGAGGAATGACATATTAGATAATGATAACTTAGATGATGAAACCAAAGAAATTATATTTGAGGTCATTGGTAAAGTAGTGAATCATTATATTCCTGTTGAATCTATGCAGGAAGAATGGGATATTCCTGCACTGGAACAAAACTTAAAAAGTGAATTTGATTTGGATATAGATGTTAGCCATTGGCTACGAGAGGATAAATATCTTGATGATGAAAAGATTAAGCATCGCTTACTTGAAATCATAGAGCAAGATTATGAACAGAAGCGAAATATGATTGGTCATGAAGTCATGACTAATTTTGAGCGCCAAGTTATGTTAACGGTATTGGATCATAATTGGCGTGAGCATTTATCTGTTATGGAACATTTAAGACAAGGAATTGGATTAAGAGGCTATGGGCAAAAGAACCCTAAACAGGAGTATCAAAGAGAGGCTTTTATTCTGTTTGAGAATCTTTTGTATACCATTAAGTTTAATATTGCTAAATATTTGATTGCAGTAAAAATTAATCCTCAACCAGTAGAAGAAGAAACTGAGCAGGATGTTGATACTTTTTCAAGTTTAGAAAACTCTACTAATTCTGCTGAAATATTAAGTAGAAAATTAAGTAGGCCAGAAGTTTCAGATTTTTCAAGTTTAGATGTGGCGCAAGAGGATGCTGATATAAATTTAGAGTCTATTTTAATGGCAGCAGAAAGAGGGGAAATTTATATTGGTAGAAATGATCCTTGTCCGTGTGGTGGTGGTGCGCGATTTAAGGATTGTCATGGTAAGTTAAGTTAACTTTAAATAATAAAAATGCACTCAATTGAGTGCATTTTTATTGTCAATTTATCAACCAATTAACTAAATTAGTTCATTGTTGATAGATAATTTCTCGTGCAATCTTATCTCGATTATTTTTATCAGTCAGATATTCTAATAGGGTTAGTGCAAATTCTACAGCAACAGCAGGCCCTTTGGCGGTAATAATATTACCTTCTACAACTACCTGTTTATCAACAATGTTTGCCCCTTCTAGATAGGATTCAAAACCTGGATAACAAGTAGCCTTTTTGTCTTTTAGAAGTCCCATTTGACCTAGTAACATAGGAGCAGCACAGATGGCAGCTACACTATTCCCTTTATTAAGTGAAGTGCTAATTTTTTCTTTCAAATTAGAAAATTGAGTAATGCGAGTGGAACCTCCTGGTAAAATAAGCATATCCACGTCTTGATTTTTTACTTCATCAAAAAAAACATCTGCTTTTACTGGGATATTATGTGCGCCGATGACCTGTATTTCTGCTTCAAGTGAAACGGTTTTAACATCAACACCACCTCTTCTTAAAATGTCTACGGGTGAGAGAGCTTCTATTTCTTCAAAACCAGTTGTAAGAAAAATAAGGGCTGTTTTCATCATGGTCTCCTTTAAACTGATATAATCAATCATTGGATTATGGCATAATAACAAAATTTATAAAATATTAGTTATGGATTTTAAATGCAAATAAAAAAGTCAGTTTTAGTGGAATATCCAGCTGAATATATGTATCAACTTGTTTACCGAATTGAAGATTATTCTGATTTTTTGCCTTGGTGCAGTAAGACAGAAATTTTAAGACAAAAGGATCTTATTGTCGAAGCAAGAATCTATATGGATTATTTAATGATAAAACAAAGTTTTACTACAGAAAATACGCATATTGAAAATCAAGAAATTCATATGGTTCTGGTAGATGGCCCTTTTAAGTATTTGGATGGGTATTGGAAATTTTTGGATTTGGGCACCTTAGGTTGTCAGATCGATTTTATTTTAGAATATGAGTTTACTAATCATTTTATTTCTAGAGTATTGGGTCCTGTTTTTCATATGATTTCGTCTACGTTGGTAGACGCATTTATTAAAGAGGCAAATCGTCGTTATGTCCAAAATTTGGATTGAAATAGTTTTAGCATTAGAGGATAAGCAACATTTATTAAGATTTGAGGTCAATAAGGGCACAACGGTTAAACAGGCTTTATTACAGACGGACTTAAAAAATATTTATCCTGAATATTTCGAAGACATGACAGCTTTAGGTGTTTGGGGGCATCGTGTGACGATTGATTATGTTCTAGAAAATGAAGATAGAATAGAGGTTTATAGATCGTTAAAGGTAGATCCTAAACAAAACCGTCGTATTCGTTTAGAGAAAAAAAATGGTAAAAATTAGATTAATAGTAGGTTTAGGCAATCCAGGTTCAGAATATGACTTAACTAGACATAATATAGGTTTTTTGACTTTAGATGTTCTTGCTAAGAAAAGGGGAGTATTTTTTAAAGCGGAAAAAAAATTTCTTGCAGAGATAACTAAAATTCAATTTCTAGGTGATCAAATTATTTTAATGAAGCCTAATACTTTTATGAATTTGTCAGGACAAGCGGTTGGGGTGGTATCTAATTATTTTAAAATTAGACCTGAGGAGATTTTAGTTATTCATGATGAGTTAGATCTACAACCTGGGCGTATCAAATTAAAAAAAGGAGGTAATCATGGGGGACATAATGGGTTAAAAGATATAGATGCTAAACTAGGTTCAAACGCGTATTATAGGTTGAGAATAGGTATAGGTCATCCAAGAGACTGTGTTGAGGGACAAAAAACTGTTAATTCTAGTTTATTTGGCTTGCAAATACCTGATTCTTCTCGAAATAAGAAACTGGAAGTGCCTCAATATGTTTTAAAAAGGCCTTCTATTGAAGATCAAGTAAAGATCGAGCATTGTATTGAGAGAATTCATGATAATCTAGAATCTATACTAGAAGCCAATTTAGAAGTCGCACAGCGCCACTTGCATTCTTTATAGTTTGGTCTTGTGACTGACTAAGTTAAGAAAGCCTCTTAGAATATCTATCTCTTCTTTCTCAATGTTGCTTTTATCAATCATGCGCTGTATACGTCTCATTAAACGTTTTTTGTTACGTTTCTCAAAAAAACCAATTTCTTGCATGGTAACTTCAAAATGTTCTACTAGACCTAGAACTTCCTTTCTAGTAGATAAATTGGGATATTGTTTTAAAGAAGTTATAGGGTGATTTAATTGGCTAAAAAGTTCGTAAGCAACTACCTGCACAGTTTGAGCTAAATTCAGAGAAAAATAATCAGGATTACCATTAATAGTAATTAAACGATTACATAAAGATACCTCTTCAATGTTGAGTCCAAATGTTTCAGAACCAAAAATAAAAGCTATTTTTTGCTCATTTTGTGCGAATTGAATAATTTCTGGCATTATTTCTCTAGGGGATTGTAATGGTGCTGATATTTCTCTTTTGCGACTACTTAGGGCGCAAGTTAGATGCATTGGCTTAATTGCCTCATCCAATGTAGAGAAAAATTGTGCCTGAGTCAAAATGTCTTTAGCACCTGAAGCCAAGATGAAGCTTTCTTCTGGAATAGTAAACGTATCAGGATTGTTTCTATCAAATAAGGGGGGATTAGGTGTTTGAGAAGTCGCAATGATATTCGGAGATACTAATATTAATTGAGAGAGCCCCATGGTTTTCATTGCTCTGGCAGCAGAGCCGATATTACCAGGATGACTGGTATGACACAGAATAACATAAATATTTTTTAACAAAGAAGGCAGAGAGTTGGTTTTTCTGTTTGTTATCATGGCGTATAATCTTGTTTTCAAAAAAACGAGTATTGTAACTCAACCTAGCAGATTAGAAATTAAAATTGAGGAAATTATGGACGCATATATTAATACAGGCATAAAAATAGCAAGACGAGTCGCTAATATGATGTTACGCGCAGCTAATGATTTAAGTAGTATTCGAGTAGAAAATAAAGCTTTTAATGATTTTGTCTCTGAGGTAGATAAAATAGCTGAAGAAATAATAGTGGAGGGTTTATTAGAAGCCTTTCCTACACATCGCATTAGGGCTGAAGAAACAGGCTATCATGGGAATAACGAAGCTGAATTTGAGTGGATTATTGATCCTTTAGATGGCACTACTAATTATTTACATCATCATCCTCAGTATGCTATTTCAATGGCGTTACTGCATAGGGGTAGTTTATTAGATGCGATTATTTTTGCACCTGAACGAAATGATTTATATATTGCTAGTAAAGGAAAAGGTGCATTTTTAAATGATAAGCGTATTCGTGTTTCTAAAAGAACACAGATGAATGAATGCTTGATTGGTACTGGTTTTCCTGTTGTTGATCAATCTATGATGACAACATACCTGACTATTTTACAAGATATTTTAGCTAGAACTGCTGGTGTACGAAGAGAAGGGGCTGCTTGTTTAGATTTATGTAATGTGGCACTTGGTCGATTTGATGGTTATTTTGAGTTTAATTTAAAACCTTGGGATATTGCTGCAGGTGCTTTGATTGTTACAGAAGCTGGAGGCTTAGTAACAGATATGCAAGGAGAGGGGACTTGGTTAGATACAGGCAATATCGTTGCCGGTAATCCTAAAGTATTATCTCAATTGTTACAAGTAATTGATCCTCATCTGAAATCAATATAGAAAGGTTAGTGATAATGGATTACGTTTTTGTTCAATAATGAGAACAAAATAGCGATTCTAATCTAGATTAGGATAAGAGGTTAGAGCTTTAAGCATCACACTATTTAGTTTTTCATTATAAATTTGTTTAGTCATAATGGTGACTGTCAAAATGGAGTAATGCTCAAGAGTAGTGATAAAGTGGATTTTATTTCTCTTTTCTAAAATCAATTAAGAACAAATAGCTATACCTGTCTTCACAGTATCATTATTAATATTCTTCAATACTAAAAATTAAGCTTAAAAAACAATGATAGCAATAGTTATTTTATTGAAATATAAAAAAACCGCAATAATTGCGGTTTTCTGAATTTTATAGAGACTCAAGCTCTTTGGATATTGGAGGCTTGTTTGCCTTTAGATCCTTCGGTTACATCAAATGTTACCTTTTGACCTTCTTTTAAAGTCTTAAACCCATCCATATTAATTGCAGAGAAGTGAGCAAATAAATCTTCACCGCCTTCATCCGGAGTAATAAAACCATAACCTTTAGTATCATTGAACCATTTTACTGTACCTGTTGCCATTATTAACTTTCCTAACTTCAAAAAATAAATAAAAAACGAACGAGCCCCATCTTTGGTTGACTCCTTCAATGGACATAATGTCATACTTTATGAATATTGTTACTAAGTTTTATAATATTTGTCCAATATATTTGTAAAGTTGTTTCTAAAAACATACAAAAGTTTAAAAATTAAATTTGATTTAATACTATTAATTTTTATCAGTTCTACTGGATTTATCTTGTAGTGAATAGGCAAGCATGGGCTAAGATTGAGGAAAATTGGTAGAGATATGGGGTATTAATTATCAAGGTGAATAACACCAATGAATTTGACTATGAGTATTTTATTAAAGAATCTACTTTGTTAATTTATTGGAGAGTAGGTATTTTGAATTCAGAAATTTAAGTCTATATTATTAAAACAATTTGCAATCGTTAATGTTATTCATAGATTCCCAATGAAGGCTATGGGGTGAGAATGATAAAAAATAATAGCTATACCCAGGGGGGTGGAAAAAGTAAAGGTAGTTAACAGTAAACTAAGAATGATTAATAGTCTATATTTGAGATAGGAACAGGTATTTTGTTATGCCACGAAAGCATGGTATTAATTAAAAATAAAGTTTGGAAATTTTGTAAAGTATTTCGGTGAATTTTCTGTTCTTGAACAAGCCCATTAGCTAGTAAGTATTGTCTTTGAATACCATTTAGTAGATAGGTATCGGGGGTGAGGTAATGATATCCATCGTATAAAATGATATTAGTGTAACTAGTATCTGTAAGGTAGCCATTTTGAGTGATTATAATATCACTATAGTTAGAATTTTTTTCTTTTAAATTATTTAAGTAGCTTCTATTGGCATATTTAAGATGGTAATCGATGTTACTATCTTCAACTAACTTTAGATTTCGAATTAATTTTGGCTGATAAATTTCAAATTCTATTTTGGTAATTGATTGATGGTAGTACAGGCGACATTTGACTGTACTATCTTGAAATGTTGCTGGAACATTAATTTGTAAATTTTTAATATAAATGAAGCCATAAGTTTCAAGTTGAGTATTTTGTATTCTTTTTAAATGCAGATCCTCAAGTAATATTTGACCATTTTGTATTTTGATACTTTCGATAAACATAGGATATCTCACAAGATAACTGGTAAATATATTTTTTCGAACAATTCTTGATATTCTTTTTTGGGATCACTATAAGCTGTAATACCACCTCCACTCTTATAGAATAATTGATTTTTTTGTTGTTCTATAAAACGAATTAAGACACAAGTATCCAGATTAGTACCATCAAAATAACCTGCAACGCCAGTATAATAACCCCTATCATGAGATTCAACTTGATTAATAATGTTGACAGTAGAAATTTTTGGAGCACCAGATATAGAACCCGCAGGAAGTAGCTTAAAGATAATATCACCTAAATGGGTTAAGTAATTATCAGGTAACTGCCCAGATATTTCTGAACTAGTCTGATAAATATTTCGTTGAGCTGTTTTTATCAGTTCGAAATATCTAAAACGATTTACTGTGATTTTTCTGGCTACTGAATTAAGATCATTGCGCATGAGGTCGACAATTGTTTGATGCTCAGCTATTTCTTTATTATCCATTTTGAGAATTTGTTCCGCATTTGGTATATCTGCGTTAATGGTTCCTTTCATAGGGTAGGTACTTATTTTACCTGATTGATTGATTTGTATAAAAGTTTCCGGGGAAAAGCTAACAAATTTGTCCTTAAGTAATACTTTGTACTTCGACTGACTTATATGAAAAATTTCTAGCAGTGTTAGTTCGCTTCTAATCAAAGTGGATTGTGTCAAATTAATTAAGAAGGTGTGACCATTGTATAATTCTCGTTGGATTAATTGAAATTGGTGAGAATACGTCTGATAGTCAGTTTTTTTTTTGGATTTCCAATCGTTGGTCATTTTTGTGACATGTTAAGGTAAAGGCATTACTAGAGATATTGGAAAAAGAAGGAAAGCTAAACAATATTTGAGAATTGTAAAAATTGTTAAATTCTAGGAAGTAACCCTCATCTTGTGCGAAGTTAATAATAAAAAAGAAAGGGATTCTATTTTTACCATATAGGTTAATACGATTCTTTAAATCTTCTCTAGAAAGAGGTAAAATTCGGTTTTTTATCATGTTGTTAGATGGAGTTAGTCAATACGATTTTTAGTTGTGTTATGATATGTTGTCATATGAGCCAAAATTTCTCATCATAAAGTTAAGAGGGTATAAATGAAATTTTGTAATTGTGGTCGCTCAATAATAGCATAGAAGAGCTGTCAATATATTAAAATTAGGAAATAGTATTGGTGATTGGTTGGTAGAGATGGGGTAGAAGAACTTAAAGCATTATATTTAAAATGAGATGAATTGGTTTATTTAGATTCGAGCAAAAAAGTTACTAAGTTATTTGGTTACTTGAATTTTATGTGTGAGTTTAATTATTTCCCTGTTAAAAAAAGATAGTACTATAGTCTCATCTTTTTTTTATTCTTCATGGATTTTTTCTAAAAAATAAGAATCAAAGTAAATGTATTTTTAAGTTGAAAAGATTAACTGTTCAGGAGTATTATTCGGGATTTCTTTGGATTATTTGGGTATTAATAATTTATTTTTCATAATAACATTGGGTAGTTATCTAGCTGCTTTATTAGAGATGAACTGAATTGTACTTGGATAATTTTCAATTTAATTCGAAAGTATTGATAAAAAAATTTTGTTTGATTGTGACTAATTGGTCGGTAGAGGAAGATAAATGGAAATAATAAAAAACTCAGAAAAGCATATTATTCCTTGTGAAAGGCAGGCAGATCTAATGTGGGATGTTTGTCGTATTAAGTATTGGGGTTTGGATTATTTTGGGGTAGATAATGATGGAAATATTTGTGTATGCCCTAATCCTGAAAATCCGAATAATAAAGTTACTCTAATAGATATCATAAAACTAGTAGAACACAAAAAAGGATTACAGTTACCAACTTTGGTTTGTTTTCCGCAGATTCTACAACACCGTTTAAAATCTATTAATATGGCTTTTAAAAAAGCAAGAGAGGATTTTGGTTATCAAAATAATTACTTTTTGGTTTACCCTATTAAGGTCAATCAATCTAAAAGAGTTGTTGAGTCATTGATTAATTCTAATCAAGCTCTTGGGTTAGAGGCAGGTTCTAAAGCAGAATTATTGGCTGTTCTAGCTTATGCGGGTTCTACAAAAACAGTTATTGTATGTAATGGATATAAAGATACAGACTATATTCGTTATGCTCTAATTGGTGAAAAACTAGGTCATAAAGTCTATTTAGTGATAGAAAAAATGACAGAAATTAAGAAAGTTTTGGAAGAGGCAGAGAGAATAGGGGTTAAACCCAGATTGGGGGTGAGAGCTAGATTGGCTTCTCAAGGGCAGGGGAAATGGCAGTCATCAGGAGGAGAACAATCAAAATTTGGGTTGTCTGCGACTCAAATATTGTCGTTGGTTAATTTACTAAAGGAAAAAGATCAATTAGATTCTTTGCAGTTATTGCATTTTCACTTGGGGTCACAAATTAGCAGTATTCGAGATATTGCAGTTGGTGTACATGAAAGTGCTCGTTTTTACGTGGAATTGCATAAATTGGGTGTTAATATTCAGTGTTTCGATGTAGGGGGTGGTTTAGGCGTTGATTATGAAGGTAATCGCACCTTATCTGACTGTTCGGTTGAGTATGGATTGAATGAATATGCCTCTACAATTGTGTGGGGGATAGGTCAGGCTTGTGAAGAACATCATTTACCCCATCCTACTATTATTACGGAGTCTGGCAGGGGTGTGACGGCACATCATGCGGTTTTAGTATCTAATGTGATAGGAACAGAACGATTCCATCCTAAAGATATAGCACCTCCTAAAGAAGATGCTCCATTGGTATTAAATAGCTTATGGGAAACATGGGAAGAGATTTTGGAATCTAAAGAGAGGCGTTCGCCTAGAAGTTGGATTAACGAAGGTACATTTGATTTGTTAGATGTACAAAATAAATTTAGTGCAGGTGTCATTGATTTGGAAGAAAGAGCCTGGGCAGAGCAGTTGTACATTAATATTTGCTATAAGGTTTCAGAGTCTTTGAGTGAGAAAAATAGATCTCATCGAAGTTTGATAGATAATTTACAAGAGCGATTTGCAGATAAAATGTATGTTAATTTTTCTTTGTTTAGATCGCTGCCTGACATTTGGGGGACTGATCAATTATTTCCTGTTTGCCCCTTAACGTTATTGAATAAACCTGTAGAAAAAAGAGCTTTATTGCTGGATATTACCTGTGATTCAGATGGAATTGTTGATCAATTTATTGATGGTGACGGTATTGCTAAAACTATGCCAATACCAGAATATGACCTTGAGAGACCACCATTGATTGGTTTTTTTATGGTGGGGGCATATCAAGAGATACTGGGTAATATGCATAATTTATTTGGAGATACTCACTCAGTTGATATTGTGATTGAAGATACAGGGGAAATTAGTATAGTTGATTATGAGAAGGGTGATATTGTTTCTGACATGTTGCAATATGTGTATCTAGATCCACAACAGCTGATTCATCGTTATCGACAACAAATTGAAAGTTCTGATTTGACAGCTACTGAAGCAATTAATTATCTTAAAACTTTAGAAGAAGGATTGGAAAGTTATACTTATTTATCAAAAGGAAAATGATATGTTGAGTACATTATATGGTGAATATGATAATAGTTTAGTGTCCAACAATTTTGGATTCTTAAGATTTCCTTTGGTGTTTAATCCACATCAGATAGATGCTGATTGGGTTATTACAGGATTTAACTTTGATGTGGCAACTTCTGGTCGTTCAGGGGCAAGATTTGGACCTGAGGCAATTCGTAGGGCTTCAGTAAACTTAGCTTGGGAAGGGAGGCGTTTCCCTTGGAGTTTTAATTTAAAAGAACGTTTAAAGGTGATTGATGTCGGTGATTTAACTTTTTCATTTGGAGATAATGCCGAATTTTGTGATAAAACAGAGCAACATGTAACACGAATTTTACAAAGTGGTAAAAAAATGTTGAGTTTTGGTGGGGATCATTTTATTACTTTACCTTTGCTAAGAGGGCATTTCAAACAGTTTGGTCAGATGGCTTTATTACATTTTGATGCACATACAGATACTTACGATAATGGTAGTGCTTATGATCATGGGACGATGTTCTATCGTGCACCGAAAGAAGGTCTTATTGATCCTGAACATTCAATTCAAATAGGGATACGTACAGCACATAATCTTAGTTTGGGGTACACGGTTTTAGAAGCACCTAGGGCAAATGATATGGCAGTAATTGATATTGTGCAAAAAGTTAAACAAGTGACTCAAGGATTGCCTGTATACTTAACATTTGACATTGATTGTTTGGATCCAGCTTATGCACCAGGAACGGGAACACCTGTTTGTGGTGGTATGAGCACAGATAAGATTCTTAAGATACTAAGAGGATTAAAAGATTTAAATATTGTCGGTATGGATGTTGTAGAAGTGGCACCTAGCTATGACCAAAGTGATATTACAGCCTTGGCTGCGGCAACCATTGCTTTAGAAATGTTGTACTTACAAGCATCTAAATTGGAATAAGACGGGGTATTGTATTTTATTAAAAATAAGGTGTTCTATATAAGATCAGTATCTAAGGCAATTCAGAATATTGATGTGAGTTTAAATAATAAATTATTTTGACCTTACCGAATTATCTTGATTTCCTCTAGTGAAATGAATTACAATCGGAAGTTTAGTTTTGATAAACTGAGTTTAATTTTTTGAGGAATAATCATGGTTGTGATCCGTATGTCACGTGGTGGTGCGAAGCATCGTCCTTTTTATAATGTAGTAGTAGCAGATTCAAGGAATGCTCGCGATGGGCGTTTTATTGAAAGAATTGGGTTTTATAATCCTATTGCTAATGAAAATGTGCAAAGTTTGTGTCTTCACAAAGATCGTTTAAATTATTGGATCGAGCGAGGTGCTCAAGTGACTGATTCAGTTAAGAGATTGATTAAGAAGGATAATAAAAACAAATCTGCTTAATTTATTAAGTTAAAGTAGGGATAATTTTGAGTCAAGCTCTAGATTTAATCGAAATGGGATTCTTGAAATCAGCCGTTGGTGTGAAGGGCTGGTTGAGAGTTAAGGCAAATACCCAGGAATTAGATGGTTTATTACAATATCCTATTTGGTATGTTGGCAGTGAACATTTTGGCTTTCATTCATTTGAGTTGGAGGATGGTTTTTTAGCAACTAATGGGCTTCAGGTAAAATTAAAAGGAGTGAATGATAGAACGGCAGCGGACAAATTAAGAGGTTCTGTTATTGCTATTCCTCGGGAGGAATTTTTGCCAGTAGGAAAAAATGAATATTATTGGGTTGACTTAGTAGGGATGCAGGTTATCAACCACCGTGATGAAATTGTGGGTACAGTAGTTAGTTTGATGGAAACTGGTGCTAATGATGTGCTAGTGGTATCCGGAGGGAGTCAGCAAAAAACAATATTGATTCCTTTTGTTGATGGTTATATCCGATCAGTGGATATGCAAAAGAACTTGATAAGTGTTGACTGGGAATTAGATTATTAAATGCAAATTCAAGTGATTAGTATTTTCCCAGAGGTATTTTCTGCAATTACGAAATATGGTGTTATATCTCGAGCATTAGCAAATGGGTTATGGCAATTTTCGGTTATTAATCCTCGAGAATTTTCTGGTAATACTATGGGTTATATTGATGATAGACCTTTTGGTGGTGGCTCAGGTATGGTGATGCGGCTAGAACCACTGTTGAAAGCATATCACCACGCTAAGAAAAATCTGAAAAGTGCTTCTTGTCGCTTGATTTATTTAAGCCCTCAAGGTTGTCCATTAAACTATGCCAAAGTTAGAGAATTGTCTCATGAAGATGATTTGGTTTTATTGTGTGGCCGCTATGAAGGGATTGATGAGCGGTTTTTATCCATAACCAAGGCGGAGGAAATATCAGTAGGAGATTTTGTTGTTTCTGGTGGTGAATTACCAGCAATGTTGTTGATGGATAGTGTGTTAAGATGCTTACCCGGTGTGTTAGGTGATTTAAATTCAGCACAGGAGGATTCTTTTGTAAACGGATTATTAGATTATCCTCAGTATACAAGGCCGGTGGAATTTGATGGCTATGTCGTTCCAGAGGTTTTGTTGTCGGGACATCATGCTCATATTGAGCGTTGGCGACTGAAGCAGTCCTTAATGCGAACTTTAGAAAAACGTCCAGACTTATTGGATGGACGGAATAATAACCCAGAGGAATCTTGTCTCTTGGAAGAGATTTTGCAAGAGCGCCAAGATTAAGTACATATTAGAATAGGTGAAAAAATGAGTAACATTATTGAACAGATTGAACAAGAAGAAATTGCTCTTTTGAATAAAGACATACCGGAATTTAATCCAGGAGATACTGTAGTGGTTTGGGTTAGATTTAAAGAAGGTACTCGTGAGCGTTCTCAGGCTTTTGAGGGTATCGTTATTGCAAAAAGAAACAGGGGATTAAATAGTTCCTTCATAGTACGTAAGATTTCAAGTGGAGAAGGTGTGGAAAGAACCTTTCAACTATATGCGCCAACAGTAGAGAAAATTGAAGTTAAGCGTCGTGGAGATGTTCGTCGTGCGAAACTGTATTATTTACGTGGTTTGACTGGTAAGGCTGCTCGTATTAAAGAAAAATTACCAAACAAAAGATAATCTAACACGTTTTTACAAAATGTGGCTGAGTTCTCGATTGGAGTGGTAATTTAGATGTGGACGGAAATTATTATGGTGTAAATTGTTTTGAAATAATTTTCTGTATGCCATAGGTAATTATAAATTTAATTTTATATCATGAATATTATCTAGGTTATTGACCAGACCATATACAGTGTGATGGGAAGATTCCAATTAATGTTAGTACAGATCATATATGACCCTCTATGGCTGCTGCTTATAGGGGGTAGTTTATAAGGTCATTTGATATTGAGAGGCTTTTTCTTTTGGGGAAAATATCATGCTTGGACAAAAAAAAATAGTGATTAAGGTTGGTTCTTCTTTAGTGACTAATAATGGAGTAGGAGTTGATTCGGCTCGTTTGATAGAATGGGCAGGACAGATCGCTATTTTAAAACAACAGGGTTATCAAGTTGTATTAGTTTCGAGTGGATCGATTGCACAAGGGTTAAAGCAGCTAAATTGGTCAGTAAGACCGAAAAAAATTTCTGAACTACAGGCAGCGGCGGCTATTGGTCAGATGGGCTTGGCTCAAAAATATCAACAGATATTTAAAGAGTTCGGTATTGTAACAGCTCAAATCTTATTAACACATGAAGATATTAGAAATCGTACTCGTTATTTGAATGCAAGAGCAACGATACTGACTTTATTGAAGCATGATGTGGTTCCCATCGTCAATGAAAATGATACAGTGGTGACTAAAGAAATTAAATTGGGAGATAATGACACCTTAGGGGCTCTAGTCACCAATTTAATAGATGCAGAAACCTATGTTATTTTAACAGATCAAGATGGGTTATATGATGCAGATCCGAGGAGTAATCCAGGAGCGGTATTGATCCATGATATTTCTGTAACTCATCCAGGGTTGGAACAGATGGCGGGAGGTGCGGGAACTACCATTGGAACTGGCGGAATGTTAACTAAAGTTAAGGCAGCTAGAAGAGCAGCATCCAGTGGTGCCACTACTATTGTTGCTTCAGGTAGAACCCCTTCTGTTATTGTTAGAATCTTAAATGGAGAAAAAATAGGCACTGTTTTCCAACCTGATATTTCCTTATTGAATGCAAAGCAACAATGGATTAAAGATCAGTTAATTCCTGCAGGAATCATTACCATTGATGAGGGTGCGACCAAAGTTTTAGAGACTCATGAAAAGAGTTTGTTACCCGTTGGGTGTGTAAAAGTTGAGGGAGACTTTAAAAGAGGAGATGTGGTGTCAATCAAAGATTTACATGGAACTGAGGTGGCAAGAGGATTAATTAATTATGGTAGTAATGATGTATTTAGAATTTTAGGTTGTACTTCTTATCAAATAGAGGATTCTTTGGGATATATTTTTGAAGAAGAGTTAGTGCATAGAGATAATATGGTATTTGTTGAATAACTTTGAGAAAGTCGTTTTAAAAATTCTTGAATCTATTGATGGGAAAATGGATTGAGGTTTGAAGCAGGTGTTATTGACCACATATAATTTTTATGTGATAATGGAAGGCATTATTTTTTTGAAATAAATATTGTTTTTTGAAATTTTAATTAAAGGATGAGTGATAGTTTATGCCAAGCGTACGTGTTAAAGAAAATGAGCCATTTGAAGTTGCAATGAGACGTTTTAAACGTTCTGTTGAAAAAACCGGGTTACTAACAGAGTTAAGAGCTCGTGAAGTTTATGAAAAGCCAACAACAGAAAGAAAACGTAAAAAAGCAGCAGCTCAGAAACGCTTACAAAAAAGATTACGTAGCCAATCACTGCCTCAAAAAAATTATTAAGATGGTTAATGGATGGTCATTAGTCCTACTTAGAAAGTATATTTGTAGGTAAAAAGGGAAATTCAGATTATTTTTGAGTTTCCTTTTTTTTATTCGTACTATAGTCAAAGGAAGTTGCTGATATTAAAAAATTACTTTTTAAAAACATGAGAGTCAGATAGACTGTCTGCAGGAATGTTCTTCCTGCAAATAAAATGTAAGAGGTAGAATCAGGGAATTATTTTAATGATTGTTTGATGTATAAAATGATTAAATAAAAATAAGCATTCGAACAAATGTGCTCCAGGATAAAAGACTAGGTTTAGTTCAGAAAGAAGTTTAAGAAATAATAGTGTTCATAGTTTATTTACCAGAACAATTATGATGAGAATAAAGTCCAATAAGAAAAATACAATAAATTATAATGGGTTTTAATCGGTACTAGGTTGATATGGGTAAGGTGATGAGCGTTTTGAAAAATATTTTAGTGGGGGGTACGTCAATATGTCTTTGACAGGGCAAATGGTTAGAGAGGGTCTGCAATCAGTATGATTCCTACAGCATTCAAGGTTGAATTATTAGGTAGAGTGGATATCGTTGATATTATTGATCAATATGTTCCACTTAAAAAAGCAGGTGCAAGTTATGTGGCTTGTTGTCCTTTTCATCATGAGAAAACACCATCATTTCATGTCTCAAGAGAAAAACAATTCTATCATTGTTTTGGTTGTGGTGTACATGGTGACGCAATCAGTTTTATGATGAATTATGTAGGATTAGATTTTCCTGAATCGATTGAAAAACTAGCTTCCTTGGTTGGTTTAACTGTACCTAAAGTAAGAGGTGATTTTAGTTTTGAACAGCGTAAAGAAAATCAGAACAAAGAGAATATATTGAAGGAGTATAATCAGCAACTTTGTAATTATTTCTCGACCAAGAGACATACATCCCATGATGTGATTGATTACCTTAATAAAAGAGGATTGTCTCATGAAATTATTGATCAATATCAAATTGGTTATGCCCCCAATTATAATTATCTAAATGAAATTTTTCCCAATTCTGGAATTTATACTGATTTAGTAGCAGGAGGTTTGTTATCTCAAAAGAATCAGGACTTCGTTCCAAAATTTAGAGACAGGATCATGTTCCCCATTAAAAACATAGAAGGATCTGTTATAGGATTTGGTGGGAGAATTATGGATAAAGGAGAACCTAAGTATCTGAACTCACCTGAAACCATTTTATTTAACAAAAGTCAATGTCTTTATGGCTTATACGAAGCCAAAAATAAAATTAGAGCTGCTAAAAAAGTAGTGGTTGTCGAAGGTTATATGGATGCAATTTCGATGGCTCAATATGGAGTTGATTATGTAGTTGCAACACTAGGCACCGCGACTACTGGACAACATATTCGATTATTATTTAGATTTTCTAACCAAATATATTTTTGTTTTGATGGAGATGAAGCAGGACGTAAGGCAGCTTGGAGAGCGTTAACTAATGCCCTTGAGTATTTGAGAGATGACAAAATACTGTACTTTATTTTTTTACCAGAAGGAGAAGATCCAGACTCATATGTAAGATCATATGGAAAAGAAGCATTTGAAAATTTACTCAATGTAAAAGCGATTCCTTTGTCTCAATATTTTCTTGAACATTTAATTGCAGGTAGAAATTTACAGTATGGAGAAGTTAAAGCAGATATTATTAAAGTAGCAAAACAGCTTTTATCTCAGATACAGGTATCTTCTCTGAGATTTATGATGATGAAAGATTTGGCTAGTCAGTTAGAAATTAATCTAGATGAGTTGAGCCAATTGATGGGATATGAAAAGCGTGCTGAGCAACTAAAATCATATAGGCAAGGATTATTTCCAGCCAAGCAAATAAAGAGGATAGAGGTGACGTCTTATAATAAAAAAATGCTCAACTGGTTATTGATAAATCCGAAATTAGCCTCATATGTAGAGTTACCTGATTACTTGGAATACAGTGAAGAAGTACAGTGTTTACTGGCATTGTCAGATGCAATTAAAATGAACAGTAATATTAAGAATGCTGTGCAGTTAGAAGCAATTTTCAAGAATACAAGATTTTCTATTTTGATTACTGAGATTTTACAGGAATCTTTACAAAAAGATGGTCAAGACGTTCAGATGATGAACATAGAGGAAAATTTTAAATATGGCATTGCAAAAATAAAAAAAGAAATTGTTGAAAGAGAAATTTATGAGCTTAAAGATTTAATGGAATATCGTACTTTAAGTGAGGATGAAGAACAATTATTGATGTATTTACTAGTGCGATAGGTATGAACATTTACTGAATATTTGGAAGAGATTATGGCACAAAACGATAAACCTTTAGATTCTGATGCTACAACGAGGCTTCAATCGTTATCGGCAGAGGAAAAAAGAAACCAAGTTAGCAAATTAGTTGTTTTAGGAAAAGAAAGAGGCTATCTCACCTTTGCGGAAATTAATGATTGTTTACCGGAGGATGTGATTGATAGTGAACAAGTCGACAATATCATTAGCATGATTAGTGGGTTAGGAATTCAGGTAACAGAAGCAGCACCTGATGATGAAATATTACTGATGAGTGATAATACAGTAACCGATACTGACGATGACGCAGTCACCGAGGTAGCATTATCTAGTGTGGATTCTGAATTTGGTCGCACAACTGATCCTGTGCGTATGTATATGCGAGAAATGGGGCAAGTTGATTTATTAACTCGAGATGATGAGATTGTTATTGCAAAAAAAATTGAAAATGCTTTGAAAAAAATGATTGAATCGATCAGTGCATGTCCTAGTTCTATAGCTGAAATATTAACCTTGACAGAAAAAATAAGAAATAATGAATTAGCAGTAGATGAGGTAGTAGAAGGGATTATTAACACGGATGATACCAAGATAGAAGTAGCACAAGCAGAAGCTGAAATAGAGGAACATGATCTACATAGTGTGACTGATATTGAGAATGTCGATGAGTCTGATGACGAAGATGATACCTCTTCTGCTGGAGGATCTATCTCTGAACAAAACTTAGAAGAGTTAAAAGTTGCGACCTTAGAGCATTTTACTGTTGTAGAAAAAATGTATAACCAAATGGTTAAAGCATTAAAAAAGAATGGAACTGATAGCAAAAAGTATTTAAAAATACAGAATGATATTGCTAATGAATTATATAAAGTCAGATTTACGACAAAACAAATTGAGGCGTTGTGCCAAAGGTTACGTGATAAGGTAGATTTAGTTCGTCAATATGAGGTTGAAATTTTAAATTTGTGTGTTGACCATATTAATATGAACAGAGCTTACGTTATAGAGAATTTTAAAGGACGTTTTACCGACTTAAATTGGGTTGATGAAGAAATTGCTAAGAGAAACAGTTGGGCAGAAGAGCTATCTCGATTCCAGCATAATATTTTAGAATTACAAAATCAATTGATTGCTATTGAAGATGAAACAATGTTGTCTATCGATGAATTAAAAGCGATTAGTCGAGATTTAGCTAAAAGTGAAAGAGAAACTAATGATGCTAAAGAAGAGATGATTCAAGCTAATTTAAGGCTAGTAATTTCGATTGCCAAAAAATATACTAATCGAGGGTTACAGTTTCTAGATTTGATTCAAGAAGGTAATATTGGTTTGATGAAAGCGGTTGATAAATTTGAATATCGTCGTGGATACAAATTCTCTACTTATGCGACTTGGTGGATTCGTCAGGCGATTACACGCTCTATTGCAGATCAGGCAAGAACAATTCGTATTCCTGTACATATGATTGAGACAATTAATAAAATGAATCGTTTGTCTAGGCAATATTTACAGAAAACAGGTAATGACCCAGATTCAGCAACTTTGGCTGAGATGATGGAGATGCCTGAAGAAAAAATACGTAAAATCATGAAAATTGCTAAGGAGCCAATTTCAATGGAAACGCCTATTGGCGATGATGATGATTCGCATATTGGTGATTTTATTGGTGATACAAATACAGTTGCACCATCTGAGGCCGCAATGTATTCAAGTTTAAGAGAGGTGACGAGAGAAATCTTATCTAGCTTGACACCTAGAGAAGCGAAAGTTTTGCGCATGCGTTTCGGAATTGAAATGAATACTGACCATACCTTGGAGGAGGTGGGAAGGCAATTTGATGTCACACGTGAGCGAATTAGACAAATTGAAGCCAAAGCATTACGTAAGCTGCGGCACCCTACTCGTAGTGAATTATTGCGTGGTTTTTTAGATTGTAAAGATGATTAAAATTTTTGAAATAGAAAAAAGACTCTTTAAGAGTCTTTTTTTTACTGTTTTTTGAAGATTGTGATATGAAAACGAAAACTGTATCCACTATAAATTTTTTATTCATAGTGTAAACTATAACAGTGATCGTTAAATAATGGGAATAAATGTGCTAAAGAATTGCTAAAATCTTTAGCGAGTGAATGTGTTATGTAATTTAGAACATCAATTTTAATAATTGAAAATATTACGAACTCTATTTGTAACATCTCCTGTTAGGATAATTTTTCAGAAATTTTATCTTCTAAATTATACTATGATCAATTTTATATAATTATTCAACTTTAATCATAGAAAAATACCAAAAGGAGTGGATCTTGTAGTCATTCTATTGGTATATTTTTCAATACTTAATTCTTTCTTTTTGTTCATTCTTGTTAAATTTTTATTCAATTCATGATACAAGTCAAAACTGGATATCAATAAAGATTCTTTTAGGATTGCTTCATTCATTGAAGATAGTTTGAAATCACAATGTCCCGTTTCATAATTTTTGGGTAGAATCGGTGTGCTCAACATATAATAGGATGCTACAATAGGATGAAGGGGTATATATTTTTTCCATAGCGTTTTTGTTTATTAAGTTACTGAGGTTATATTTTCATGGGTAGTAATTTATTAATTGATACAAAAAATATTGAAAAGTCTTTCAATGGTAAAAAAGTTCTTAAAGATATTTCAATAAATGTACCAAAGCAGTCTTGCTATAGTTTGTTGGGAATAAATGGTGCTGGTAAATCTACTTTAATGAAAATAATCACAGGTATTATAGTTAAATACACAGGTAGAGTAAATTATAATGGGGTGCCTTTTAAACGAGAGTTTCTAAGAAATATTGGTTCTCTAATTGAAGGGCCTTCATTTTATGATAACTTAACTGCTATAGAAAATTTAAAGATTATTTGTTTGCAAGAAAATATTAATTTCTCCAGAATTCCTAAAGTATTAGATGATGTTGGTTTAGCAAGTAGTAATAGAGATAAGGCTAAAAATTATTCTTTAGGGATGAAACAAAGGTTAGGCCTGGCTATTGCACTAATTAAGGAACCTCAATTATTAGTTTTAGACGAACCTTTTAATGGATTAGATCCCTATGGTGTTGAAGAAATTAAATCCTTCTTAAAACATCTAATTAAATCTGGTAGAACTATTATTATTTCCAGTCATATTTTATCAGAACTAGAAAATATTACTGATAAGGTTGGCATCATCCATCATGGACAAATTGTATATGAGCAGGAGTTCAGTTCTATCGATGATTTAAAGCAAATATTTTTTAATTACACAAAAACCTAACTGTTCTTTTATGAAACAATTAATACAGATTGAATTTCTTAAAACAAAAAGATCTTTTGTTAGATATATATATCTAGCTACTCCTTTTATTTTATTATTATTTACTTTACTATCAATTCTACATGCCAATGATTCTAATGGTTTATATGAAAGTGATGGAATTATAATTCCTGTTAGACAAGCCTCTTTCTTTAATCTATGGCCATTGATTATTTCACATTCAATTATCATAATTGGTACTTATTTTAATTTAAATATTGATAAAAAAAGCAGGTACTTAGAATCTTGCTTATCTAATAATTGGAATTTGATTACTAATTTTATAGCAAAATCTATTGTATTAACTTTTTATTTTGCACTTAGTACCTTGATTTTTAGCATGATTACAATTTATTCGGTCTATATAACGACAGGACAAGTATCTAATTTTCGTATAATTATTGAGACTGCTGGTTTAATATTTTTTTCACAAATATGTTTGATACAGATTAATATAACTTTATTAAGATACTTCAATGTTATTATTGTTTTTATATTATATCTTATTTTGATTATAGTTTCAGTTTATACTGTGCTATCTGACCTGTTTTGGCTGGTTCCTCATGGATATGGGTTAAAAATAGCTATGATTATGATGGGGATACATCCTAATGGGATACCATTGGAAATCAATGATATTCATTACAGTCAGATTGGAGATATGTATTCTTTATACTTGACTATGATGGGGTCATTTATTTTTTTTCTTATAGCTTTTGCTATTAATATAGCAACTCTACATTATAAAAAACAATTTTTATGAAAAACTTTATCGTAAGCTTCATATTTAAAATCAATAAAACATGGATAGTTCCCGTTATCTTGTTAACAAATATTTCTTTTTCCTGTTTTATGCTCTGGTATTTTTCCTATCAAAAGAAATTTATTTTTAGAGAAACAATAGACTTTTATACTTACAATAATGTATTAGTGGAAATGCTTCTTGCTTTTTTAATTGGTCGCTATTTTCAGATTGAAGAAGATTCAGATAGTTATAATAAATTATTACAAATCCCTAATAGATCGAAATGGTTTTTTTCTATTACCTTGTGTTTTTTATTTATATTTATTTTAAGTGTACTATCTAGCTATTTAATATTTTTTATATTTAATGGCATTATTAGTTACACTACCTCTATAACTTTACTAATCTTAACGATACTATTCAATATTATTTATATTCCTTGTTTTTCATATGTTGCCATTAGATTTAATAGTGCTATAAGCATTTTCTTGTCTTTTATACTGCTTTCTTTTATTCTTTGCTATGGATTAAATACACCAGTAGGAGAAATTAGACAATATATTCCATTTTTATATTCATTTCTCGGTTTAAAAATATATCTTGAAAATAATTATTCAGAGTTGCTTATACTAGTTGGATTTTATACATTGTTCGTTGGTGTTATTTTTTATGTTATTAGTAAATGGTATAGTAACTGGGATGGTAAATGATTAAATAATATGTCAAATATAGTAATTTATACGCACTATTAAAACTAGTTGAATCTTTCGCAAGACAAGAATTATTGTTGTGTATTATTGGTTACTTAATGCTAGGACTAGTTCCACCTGTCATGCATTAATTCCCAACTAATTGAGAGTCTTTTTGGGAGAGTATTTATATAAATATAATTTTTCTAATTTCCATTTATGTAGGAATGAGTTTCATACATGATTCATTACTATCAATTATTTTCTTTGTTACTAATACCCTACAAGATAAAGTTAATGCTGGATTTCAGGATAAAATAAATTGGCCTGTGTCAACATATCCAAACTTAGAGATAGAGAGAAACAAGACATTAGAGATAAAATGGTACTTAGTCAGAATTTAATTTGAGTGCGTGGATAGCATGGCTATGCTGACAAAGAAATTTTAAAAAAGCAATGTTGGATATTTCCTTTAACCAATAATACGATAGTGGGATTATATTATCCCAACACCAATACTGAAGAAGTTCAACAATATTTTATACACAAATATTGCGAGTATTCAACAAAGATTGAGATTCTCTAGGGGTATAGGTTACAACTTTCTCCTATTGTTGTGTTTATTGGGTGTACTGACTATCATTTGTTAGTAAGTATTTCCACAAATTTCTTTAATATTTTTAATTTGTTATAGTAATTTCTTTGTTTATAATCCAAAAAAAACTTCGAAAAATGACTTTTTTAACGTTTGTACAATAAATTTGATTTACTAGGCGATTCTAGTATACGTGTTATATATTTATAATATAAATAATGTATAATGCTCAATCGAAGCTAATAAATCTGTGAACAAGACAAAGGAAGGATAATGTTATGGCTACGATTATGGAAAGGGATGTCTTAATAGAAGCAGCTAGTTATACTGCCGCAGTTATTAGAAGATTTCCTATCCAAACAGATGAAACGAAAAGATTAGCAAAAGAAGCAGGAGAGATGGAATATAATTATTTATATTCTAAAGCTGAAGATTTGGATTTTTACAAAGAAGTAGAAATACTTAGAAAGATGAGAGTTCCTTATGACAAATAAAAAAGATATTACTGATTTTTTGGAAGAAGAATTAGATAAGATATCAAGAGAAATTTTAGAAGACAGTCAATATAATAAAATAAAATCTCAAACAAATCCTAAAGTCACCGTTTTAGGAGGGTTAGCTGGTTCTGGTAAATCAAATTATGTTCCCACATTAGAAAATACTTATGTAATTATCGGTGATAATTATAGAATGAGGCACCCCAGATTTGCAGAGATTAAAGAAGAATATGGTGATGATTGGGTGTTTAAAACTAATGATTTTGCTAAAGCGATGATTAAAAAAATATCTGAACAAGTAGTCAAAGACAAAAAAAACGTCGTTATTGAGGGTACTTTAAAAGATTATGAGGCTTCGGCCAATAGATTAAAACAATTCAAGGAAGCGGGTTATGAGACACATGCTCATATAGTTTTGTGTCATAAGGATGTTGCTAAAGCAAGTACTGTTGATCGTTATCACAAAATGAAAGAATCTGGTTTGCCTGGTAGAGTGGTAATTAATGAGAAATTTCAAGAAATGTTAAATGGTTTAGCAAAAACAGCAGATAAAATTAAAGAATCTGGATTAGTCAAAAGTTTTACTATGTCAACTAGAAGAGATCTGAATCAGCTCATTATGATTTATAAAGCTGATGATGCAAGAAGGCCTAGTGAAGTTATCAATGAAGAAATATCTAGACAACTTAGCCCTAAAGAACAAGAATTTGTCGAAAGGATAAGTGCGTGCCAAAGAACAAATGAAAGAAGACAAAGTTGATCTGGCAAAAAATGAATTATTCCATCAATGATTTTTTTGTTTCAAAAAAATTTGGAGATAAAGAAGTGAATTAATGTTGTTGATGTAAAAATATTTATTTGTAAAATACTAACTTTATTTGTTGTATTTCCATATAAATTTTAATGTTAAGTTAAGAGTAATTTTTAGTGGAAAAAAGTTGATGAACCTAAATTAGGGTCAGGAGTTTATTTTTTAGAAAATGATTTAAAATTTAGTCATACTCGGAATAGCTCACACTCAAAATTATTCATTCATAGGATTTCAGAGAATTGTTATTTTAGTTCTTTGAATCCTTTCTATTATTGATCGTTAATCTAAAATTTATGATGTCTACCATAATCTTGAATGACTTGTAAGAAACATATAAAAATTTGCCTTGGGGGTAAATCACCAATTTTTTCTAGATACTTAGAATGACAGTAATCAAGGTTTACATTAACCTATAATGATGAAAAAAGAAATTTTTTAACTTACAAACCGATAGAAATAGTATGAAAAATATTTTTCATTTAATTAAGTTTATATATGATAGTATTTCATATAGGGAAAAATTAATCTTTTGGCTATCGCTAATTGTCAATAGCGTATCATCGTTTACACCAACATTAATTTTATATTTGACAGCTTTAATTATTGGAAAACTTTCTCATCAAGATTTTAATAATCTATATTTATTTTCCTTTCTATTTGTTTTTATTAGCTTGTTTGCTAATACATTGGCTAGTATCAATAATTTCATCTCAGATACATTAAACGATATTATTTGGTCAACAGTAAAAACTAATATATTTGAGTCTGTATCTTTACCTTATAGGTTATCGATATTTGAAGATAAAGAAAAAAGAAAACAATTAACTATGTCCTTACTTTTTGGGGATGAAGTAGACAGCTCTATACCATCATTGATGGCAGTCATATTTGGGTTTATTCATTTATTGCCTTTGGTTATTTTGATTTCTACGTCTATTTGGTGGGCACCTTTTATTATTCTCGCGTCTTTAGTTCCATTTGTATACATTAGTGTTGTTTCCCAAAAGCAAACGTGGGATGTAATGGATAAGCATGAAAATGAATTTAGTAGTATGCGTATTTATGAAAGAGTGTTAACTCAACCTGAATTTGCAAAAGAAATAAGAATTTTTAAAATGCAAAATAAAATGATATATAAATGGATACATTCATTTAAGTCTTATTTCTAAGAGGTTACTTCAATTAGAAAAAAAATATTATTTATTTATTGTTAATCTCATTATTTTCTTTTGGGGTGCTTATTTTACCAATATTTTTCATGCTCAATCTATATATGAATAATTTGATAGATATAGAAAAAGCAACGCTCATTTTAAGTGGTATTTATGCATTAAAAGATGGGGTTTTTGTCATCATTATGAATTATAGTGAAGCATTAGGGATAGCTTATAAAGTTAGACCGTTTATGGAGCTAGTAAATAATCAGGAAAGTAATACTCCTGTTATAAAGAATCAAACTATTGATAATGATATTTTAGTTTCCTTAGAAAATATTAGTTTTTCATATAATGATTTAGATAGAGATTCGATTAATAATTTTAATTTCAAAATCCTTAATAACCAATCCATAGCAATTGTTGGAAATAATGGGGCAGGAAAATCTACTTTAATAAAATTACTATGTGGTTTTTATCAGCCAACAGGAGGACAATTTTTATGGAATAAGAAGATTAAATATCCTAAAATATTGGCAATGTTTCAAGATTTCTCTAAATTTCCACTATCTGTTGCTGATAATTTGATACTTGACAATGCAGCGTATGAAAATATCGATAGTTTTTTAACAAGAGTTGATTTAGACTTTTTGTCGGGAAAACTAGATGATGTCTTATCTTTTGAGATTTCTGGACATGATTTATCGATAGGGCAATGGCAGAAATTATCATTAGCTAGAGTTCTACTTCATGCAGAAAAAGCAGATTTATTAATTTTTGATGAACCGAACTCTGCATTAGATCCTCAATCAGAGGCGAATATAATTGATCTTATATTGGAAGAATCAAAGAAAAAAACTTCTATTATTATTAGCCACCGAATGTCAGTCTGTAAATTTGTTGATGATGTGATAGTGATGGACAATGGACAAATTATTGAGTATGGAAACCATGAACATTTAATGGCTAAGAAGGGTAAGTATTATAAAATGTTTTCTGAACAAGCAAGATTTTATTTATGAATTTTTTTAGTTGAATATTAATATTAGAAATAGATAAATAGATTTATTGTTTTTAAAGAACATGTTATTTAATTATTTGATAACTAGATTCCCATTCATTTCTGGAAAAAACTACTATTCCATTAACGTTATCTCTAGTTTTCTTGAATATCTTTCACCAAAAGCACTTGTATTGTTCCCCCCTATTTCTGAGTCAGAAAATTTTTATGTTGTGGTTTTTCTTGTGTATATCCAATTAACCAAGAAAATAAAGAAGAAACATTATATTCATCAATATCTTTCGAATGAAATTTAGTTTTTTTAAACATTAAATTTTAGGGAACAAAACCTAGAATTTCCCTATTATCATTTCATATTGGTATTACTGTTTTCTAAAAATTCTATTTATCTCTATCTACAATGAATATCCTGACTTACAGTTATGCAATTTTTTGTGTCAGTGTAAAAGTTTACTGAACAAGTACAGCGTTTGAATTTTTTTTTATTAATAAGTTTCAAAAAATATCAATGGATGAATATAGTTTAGGTATACCAAAATACAGGCGCTAATTAGAGAATTCTGGAAATTACAAAATTTAGGAGTGGGGGCATTCAACACCATTGAACAAAGAATTCTTAATTGGTCAAAAATAATTTTATTTCTTTCCACGAATAAAAGCGAGAAATAAAGTAATCATGCTTAGACACTTGAGAATAGGCAATATTAGATAAATTGCCTTCACCAAATCTCTACTTAAATTAGAGAAAAATCATACGGTTACGTATGTTGTAATAGATTTACAGGTAAATTAAAATGTCTAAACAAGACTAAAAATTAAATCATTCTGTCCTAGACTCATCATGGTTAAATTTAGTTGTTTCCATTCAATACGGGAGTCAAGAGAACTGTCAATGCAATTGACTTCTACTTTGTTGCTTGTGGATTTAAGTAGGAGAAAATGATAAACATACTAAGGATTTTTACATTTATTTTTAAAGATTAATAATTATTTAAGTACAATTTCAGATCTTACTCCTTTGAAAAAAAAATAACCTGTGATAGAATACAAGTCTTTTCAAAGAAAAGGGTCTGTAGCTCAGCGGTTAGAGCAGGGGACTCATAATCCCTTGGTCGTAGGTTCGATCCCTACCAGACCCACCAGTGTTAATAATAGATTTAACTCTTTTCTAAAATAATGTTGTTCTACATTTATTCTATTTTTTTTGTAAATTTTTTTTATGTTTATTTTGGCTCTACTAGTTTGCCTTTTCTATTTCTAACATAGTGTCTTAGTGTCTTGTCATTTTCTCGCTTCCATGTTATAAAATTTTCTTTAATGATGAATTAGTAGCAAATTGTTTTCAAAAACATAAATTCTATAATTTTCTAAAGAGATATAATATTAACTGGAAGGATTATCTTTCTGCAAAATTATTACCAGATGATGGTCTATTTATTATAGTTAGAAATACATTGTTTATAATTGAAATTAAATTTCAAAGTGTATCTGGCTCTACTGATGAAAAATTGCAGACTTGTGATTCTAAGAGGAAGCAATATACAAAGCTTGTTCACAAAATAGGGTGGTGTGCTGGATATTTATATATTTTAAATTCTGAGTGGTTTGATAAGCCTAGATACAAAGATGTATTAGATTATATTTAAAGCGTGGGATGTAGTTATCATTTTGGAGAGGTTCCTTTGTCTTGGTTTGGATTGCCCCATCAAAACCAGAATAGCTTATCAAAATTAAAGCTATTTATCCCAATTAAGTAATATTTCAATTGATATTTGAAAGGAGTCAGATATGAAAGAAAGAATTATAATACCGAGTAATCGTGATGATTATGAATATCCAGAATACTTTCAAGAAAAAGATGAAAGTTATCCAGATTATCAAATTAGATTAAGAAAACAAAAAGAAGAAGTATATAGTTCATTGCCTATAAATACAGAAGAAAGCGACAATAGAGTAGATGAGATAGTAAGTCATTTAGATCATGTGGACAGTATTCGTATGGCATATGAGCCTTTGTATAGAGAAGCTAGAGAAGCAAAGATGTATCATCGTCCCATAGAAGAAGTAAAAGAAAAGTACAGAAAAGCTGGGTTGGATTGGGATGAATTGGTAGGTAGTAAATGGGAATAAAAATTAATAAAAGAGGTTTCCCAAATGATAAGAACCTTGATAAAACGGAAGATAGGATTATTAAACAAGTTGAAGCCAACCCAGCTAAATATTTAGCTGATTATGACGAACTCCCTGATTTGAAAGATTATAACGGAAGGTATGTTAATTCAGATCAATTCAAAGAATTGTTTAGTGAATTTACGCAAAGTAAAGCCAGTAGAGCTTATTATAATAATGCTGTACATAATTCGGCAGCTTGTTTATCTTCATTAAAATACGATGAGGTCCTAGCCAAAGATGATGGAAATAAAAATAAAGTTGTCATTGTTACAGGTATTCCAGGGGCAGGTAAAACAAAAAGTATTGATGAGGAAATTGATAAAAAGAATGTTAAATTGATTTTTGAAGGCCAATTATCCAATCCAGAAAATGGAGGTTTTGATAAAATCCAAAAAGCGTTGGATAAGGGGTATAAAGTCAAAATTGTAGTTGCACATCGGCCACCAGAGCAAGCATTGGATAATATCTATCACCGTATTAGAACCTATGGACGTGGTGCTTCTATTGCAGCTATGGCAAATATTCAAGGCAATCTACCAGATGGATTAAATAAAATAAATAAAAGATTTCCCAATCAAACTCAATTGGTTATAAAAAAATTAGATGGTTGGGATATGTCCACTCAAATAAAGGGTTGGGATAAATTAGAACAATTAAAAGAATTTGGGAATAGTAAAGAAATTAGAGATAAATTAAGTGATAAGCTTGTTAAAGATTATTTAGATGGAAAAATTGATGACAAGATATTTTTAAGTATTGCACCAGGAGGAAAGCATTTTTACATGCTTAAGGACGTTGGTAAGTGGGATAAAAAAGGGTGCTATACAATTAATCCAGAGTTTAGAGAGTTAGCTAGTGTTGAGTCTCTAAATTCATCTAGTAACGAAATGAAAGTGGCCTTATCCGATTCTTTTCAGGTCAATAAAGCTGAAAAAGAATATCAAAATTTATACAATAAACTTAGTAATTTAGAGAAAAATAATTTTCTAGGATATGAAAAAGAGGTTAAAGATTTAACAAAGGATTTATCTCCTAATTTAAAAACAAAAGCATTACTTAATTTCTATACAGAACAGCGAAAGCAAATAGAGAGTAAAGATAATACTATTGTCATGGAGCGTAGTCCTCAAACGGGAATGGAACGATAATGTATTTGAAAGAGATAAATATGGAGACAAAGATTTTCCCAGATAATTTGGTAGAGATTTTTAATGCAAAGCTAGAAGAATAATTTAAACATACTAGTAGAATTACCATGAATGATAAAAAAGAAATTATAGAATTGTTTCCTGATGGGAAAGTGGTTGTTATTTGTAATAAAGATGGGAATACTATTAATGAAATCACAGCCTATATAGAACATGGATATGAGAAGATTTATTGTCATGACAACTAAACCTATCGCTATATTTTTTATGGGGGCTAGTGGCTCTGGAAAGTCATCTATTAGAGATAGTATTGTTAATAGTTTACTTGTTTAAGGGGTAAAACGGTAAATATTTTTTTAGCTCATCAATATGTTCATATAAATCATCTGATATGATTTTATCCCAATGGATCTATACCCTCTCTTCTAGAAAATTTAGCGGCGGGTATAACATCAGAATCTCCAGCGAATAATATAATTTTTGAAATTTGTTTTTTTAAAGCAAGCGAACAAATGTCTAATCCCATTTTCATATCAACACCTTTTTGCTTATATTCAAGATATACATCATTTTCTGTTAGTTGGTCAAAAGTTATTTTCTTGTTAAATAAATCTTTTAATTTATTTGTAGAAATCTTCCAATCTATGTTTATAAAGCTAAATTGATTGGACTCATAATCCCTTGGTCGTAGGTTCGATTCCTACCAGACCCACCATTTTTGAGAAAGTGTAGGGTGTTTTTATTCTTAAGTTTATTTTGCAATTTTTTCTCTTTCTACATTATCTATTTATTTACTTTTACTTTTAAATCTTGAAATCGAAATGGTGATTTTTTAATTCCTAATAATTTTCCGGCTTTATCTAGTCCGAGTCTAAAGACCGGATAACTTAGTAGATAGTGATTTTTTGTAAATAAAAATATCCATGTGTGTTGACCTTTATAGATATAATTCATTTTACAACATCCTGAAGAGAACTAATCAATTTAATTCGTATTTGTTGTCCCTGTTTTATTCTATTTCGCCCATAATTCACCATTTTCAATATCAGGTAACATTATTTCGAATTAGTTTTTTAGCTTATTCATAAAATTTTCAGAAACTTTTATCTGTCATAGGAACATCACGTCCAGTTTTTTAAAACCTGTAACTGGGCGACAAGAATTTCTTTATCTGTCTAACCTACTCTCAAACTTTATTATAGGATTGTCTTGTTTTCTGTTGGCTCTTATTTTGTTGGTTTATTTTCTTTAATTTAAGTATGTTTGAATATTAATGCGTTGAATATCGTTTATTGTTGTAGGTGTGTTAATAAAGAATTCTAAAATTTTCTCTAAATTTATGTCTATTTATATCTCAAAAAATGAATCAGTAGAATGTATTATGATCAGTCATAAAACTTTAGTCACATGGGTTAAATACAATACATATTCGTAAGGTTGATTAATTTAAGAGATCAGCCATGGTTATAAATTATAAAAGTTAGAACTTGGGATGTTTATCTGATAGACTTTTAAGAGTGTTTTAGAAAATTCAGTGGGTAAAAAGTGACTTCTTTATAATACATGTCACTTATTTTAGTGAAGAGCAATAACAATCAATACAATATTTAGAAAAACTTCAATCACTATCTTTTAGTCAGAGTAAGAAGTGGATAGGGTAATAACAAGAGAAGTATCTGTGAACTAAATTTATAGGTTATACTCAGAGATATTTTGATCTCGTGAGAAAAAAACATGGAAACGAATTTAGAAGGATTGCTTAATGACTTAAAACTGCCAAAAAACAAAGCGTTAATCCCGTTATTTGAAGCTATTGCAAACAGTTTGGATGCTATTGATGAATGCGAGGATGGATGTGAGAATCACCAAATTATAATTAATTTTTTAGCAAATAATGATCTAATCACTACGCCGAGTGAAAATAATCGTTTTTCTATAATTGATGGTTTTTCTGTATCAGATACAGGTATGGGGTTAAATGCAAAAAACTATCAAGCTTTTAATGAGGCCTATACAAGGAGGAAAATTGACCTAGGAGGCAAAGGTGTTGGTCGATTCATGTATTTGAAAGTATTTGATAAAGTTGAAGTCGAAAGCTACTACAAGGAAGATAATCAATATTTACTTAGAAAATTTAAGTTTAACAGGCAAGGAATTAGTCGAGAACCTTTGGATTATAATTGCAAGATTAATACAAGAAAAACTACTATTACTATTAATAGAATTAAGGATGAGTATCGAAACTATTGGCAGAAAGAATTAGCAGTGTTTGCTGAAGAAATTATTCAACACTTTTTTATAAGATTCATTTTTAATAAATATCCAAAAATATTCCTTAAGCATTTTAAAGGTGGATCAATAGAATTAACAGAAGAATTCAAGGAAAATTTATTGTTTCAAACTAGTGAAAGAAATTTTGACTTTGATAATTATTCTTTTTCAATATTGATTCACAAACAACAAAAATATACAAAGCAAGAATATACTTTTTGTGCCAGTGGCCGTGAAGTAGAAAAACATGAACTAAAATCATTGTTACCTTATTTCCCTGAAAAATTTACTGATAATCAAGGAGCTGATTATTACGTAAAAATTTATATTTCGGGGAAATATTTTGATGATCGAGTTGAGAGAGAGAGAATAGATATATTATTTAAAGCAGCTGATGATAATGATACCACTTGCATTAATAGAGATGATTTTGAGAATAAATTAAGGATGGAGCTCTTAAATGAATTTCAAGAACAATTAAAAGATATCAATGAGTCTAAAATAAAAAGAATTCAAGAATTTGTCAAAAATGAAGCTCCTGAATATATATTTCTTTTACATGAAAAATATAGAACACGGCTAGAAAATGAAACATCGCCCTATGCAGATAATACAAAATTAGAGATACAGTTGCTACACATTAGAAGATCTATTGAAGATACGGTTCGAGAAAAAGGAAAAAATATTGAAGCTAAAATGGATACAGTCGCTTATGAAGAATACAAAAAGGAGCTCGATGAATATATTGAAAATATTAATGATATAGGTAAAGCTGATTTAGCAAGGTATGTGGTTCATAGAAAAATAATTATTGATTTATTTGAAAAAAATCTTAAAATAAGAAAGTCGGGGAATAAGGACGGGGATTCCTACCAATTGGAAAGCGTATTGCATAATATGATATTTCCTATGGGGAAAACTTCTAGGGATATCTTCTTGGAACAACAAAATCTATGGATGATAGATGAACGTTTAAGTTTTCATTCTATTTTAACTTCCAATAAAAAATTGAAAACTATAGAAGGTTTGAACAGTGCATCTGATAAGGCGCCTGATATATTGATTAATTTTTATGATTCCCGAGTAGGGCTTTCTGAAGTATCTGAAAGCGGTACTAATCAGAGTGGATCTATTGTTATTATAGAATTCAAAAGACCAGGTCGTGATGATTATAAACATCAAGATTCCTCAAGGAATCCGTGTCTTCAACTTGTTCAATACATATTGCAAATTAGGGATGGCAAGGAGGTAAGTATAGATGGAAGGCCAATTAAAATGGACAATCTTAGGTTTTATGCCTTTTTGATTGCAGATATTACGCCATCTTTAGAGTATATTTTAAAGATTGACTATAAGAAGATGACAGATAATGGTGGTTACTACAGATACATCGATAACATTAACACTTATATTGAAGTTATTTCTTATGACAAGCTATTAGAGGATGCAAAAAAGAGAAATGATATTTTATTTAAAAAGTTAGGGCTCAAATAGAATTGTAATCTAATCAAAACGTTGGTATCCTCCTTTACCTAGAAAAGGGGGGGGTAATGTAGTGGTAGTTACTTAGAATGTTACCAAGCCTACTTTTTAATTAAAGAAGTAATAAAGGGTAATTAAATTATACTTAGTAGATTGCAACTAGTTGTAAATAAATGAGGCTATATGTGCAATTTACAGCAAGGTAAAATGAAATCAAGCTTAACAATCATGTGATTGCTTCTGCGGGGAAGTAGTCTCGTTATTAATAATAATTTTGTCAGAATATAAATTGTCACAGGAAACGGAATAAGAATCCTGAAAGTGTGGGATATCTAACTGATACCATATTAAGAATTAAATCTAGGAAAATGTCTACAAAAAGAGTTGATTGAAAGAAAACTATTTGGTTTACTGAAGTATGGTATGGCTATGTATGTTGATAAATGATAAAAATTTAAGTAAACAGATTAATGACTTAATAGGGATATCGGAAGGATGTATCATATAGATGTAGGGCTGGTTAAGGGGATAGGTAACCCAGAACTGTTGACACATAATTTGGTAGATTTTTTGTCAAATGATATCGTCAACTTTGAGATAAGAATTATTTACAGCGTCTCTTAGCTCAATCTTTCAAACTGTATGAGTTTCACTCTTTTTTTATAATTCAATAAAATAACTTAATTTATTATCCTCTTTATGTGTTTGCGTGGTGCTGCTTTAAAACTTAAAACTTTTTACCCATGAGATGACTTACTAAAATTTTGGTTCATATTATTAGTTTGAATTTTTAATTTCTTAGGATTGTTTACTCTCCTAAGTCACAGATTATTCTATCTAAATATGGAACATACCCTTCTTTTTTTTATCTTAACATTTCAAGATTAATCGCTGTTGATTTATAACCTTTGTCCTGTATGCTCTCACTTTGAGCTTACATATAATCAGTTGTTTGAATTTAGCTGTACTTGGTAATTTTTATCCCAACCTTCATGATATACATATGATTGAAGGAGCAATTAAGTCATCAGATACTGCTAATTTTTCTTAACAAAATAAGCATATTGATAAAGGAATTGATTTTTTTAATAGTAATTATAGTAATGGTGATCATTTAAAAGAACTGTAACTACTGATGGTTGAATTGTTGCAACATGACAAAGAATTAAATAAGGCACTTAACCATGTATTAAACACCTTAGAAAAACCTGATTAATTAAATGAATAATATTGTAAAAAAATAACAGGTTGATGAATAAAGATTGTTAATCAAATTGGCTGATAATTATATTTGATGAAAATGAATACGGGTATCTGGAATGCAATTTTTTATCCAGTTTCCGGTACGATAGGTTCCAAAAGTGTTTTCGATAAGTAGAAATTTGTTAAAATGAAAAACTTTAAAACTTCAAGATAAGTGTATGCGCCTTAGTCAAATTAAGCTTTCTGGATTTAAATCTTTCCCTGACAATATTAATATTTCTGTACAGGGTAATATTGTGGCAGTGGTAGGCCCTAATGGTTGTGGGAAAAGTAATTTAATTGACGCTGTTCGTTGGGTGTTGGGTGAATCTTCTGCCAAACATTTACGTGGTGAAAATATGCAGGATGTGCTTTTCAATGGTACCAATAATAGAAAAATGGTGTCTAGATCTTCTGTGGAATTAGTGTTTGATAATTCCAAATATTCTTTAAAGGGGGCATGGGGTCAGTATACAGAAATTTCAGTTAAGCGCATTCTTACTAGACAAGGGGATTCTAGCTACTGGATTAATAATCATAAAGTTCGAAAAAAAGATATTACTGATTTATTCTTAGGAACGGGGTTGGGGGCTAGGGGATATGCAGTGATTGAGCAAGGAATGATTTCCGAAATTATTGAGGCAAAACCAGAGTCTTTAAGAGCTTATATTGATGAAGTAGCAGGCATTTCAAAATATAAAGAACAAAGAAAAGAAACAGAGAATCGTTTAAAATTAACTCAAGAAAATTTAGGAAGAATTAGTGATTTAAAGCAGGAGCTATGGAACCAATGTCAAAAACTTGGTACTCAAGCTAAAAAAGCTCAAAAATATCAGAGGATTGAATCTGAATTAAAATATATTCAAAATATGTTAGTAGCCTCTCAGTTACGTATTACTTTGGGAAAGTTAGAAGGTTATCAACAGAAACAGAATCAAGAAAAGGAAAAACTACTCAAAATAGAGCAATCCATTAAATCAATAAAAGAAGATAATTATCAGATTCAGTTACAAGAGTATGATATACAATCAAAAATAGATGATATACATCAGAAAATATCAAAAATAAATGAAGAGGTTATTGGTTTACAGACAGCATTAAAATTTAAAGAAAAAGAATTATTTCGTATTCAAACAGAGAAAAAAAATATTCATTTGGAGTTGCAAGAATTAAACAAAACCATACAAGACAACGAGTCTAGTTTATCCCAATTCAATATTCTCTTAGAAGAAAAAGAGTTAATATTTGAAAACTTGGTCAGTGAATTAAGTCAATTATACACCCATTTGAGCAAGATTGAACAACATTTCGAGCAACAAGAGATTCTATATAATGGGGTAAAATCAGAAATTCGTCATAATAAACATACTTTACAGGCAAGGAATGAGTCTCTTCAAAGAAATTTTCTTGAAATACAAAAACTAACAGAACAATTACAACGCCAAGAGCAAAAAACACAAGAGAAAGTATTATTGGATTTAACTGAATATGAAACTAAGTTGAAAATATTATTAGAATCTTTGACAGAAAAGACAGAACATATAGATCGTCTAGACAAAGAATACTTGAATTTACAAGTCAGTATAAAAGAAAATAATGAGCAGATTCATAAACATAATGATGAATTAATTGCTTTGGACGTGGAATTAAATATTTTGAACCAACGTCTGCAAAGGATTAAAGAAAAACATAATGGTTTTTGGAATCAATTTCCCGAATTACCATCATCACCGTTGTGTGAACTTTTGACAATAAGGGATAAATGGGAAAAGGCTTTGAGTATTTATTTAGGTGAACGATTACTTGCTCGAGTATGTGTAATAATTCCCTTTATCCCAACTGAAATAAAAAACCCTGCTGTTTGGATTAATCAATTACCACCTGAAATGTCCACCTCGGTTACAGAAGACTCGATAATACAATATGTTGCTTGTAATGATGAAATAATGCCATTGATCAAGTTGTGGTTAGGAAAGGTTAGATGTGTTAACTCATTAGAAGAAGGATTACGAAAACAGTCTTTACTACGAGAGGGCGAATTATTTTTAACACCCGATGGAATCGTAGTTGATAAGTATGCTGTATATTTAGAAGGTGAAAATCAAGAAGACTTAGTTTTAAATTTGCAGAATCACTTAAGTGTATTGAATCCTAAAAAAGAGAAATTAGTACAGGTCATTACTCGTTATAAGCAACAATTGTTTGAACTCAAAAAGAAACAAGAGTCTTTATTAGCAGAGAAAAATCAAGTCCAATATCAAAAAGAATACATTCAAGATCAACTGACTAAAACCAAACAAGTGATCGTAGAAAGTAAAGCTAAAAATGAATTACAACAGCAGTTTCTAAAGGATGTACAAGCTGAAATACACAATTTAAAAAAACAAAAAGAATTATTACAAGCCAGACAAAAGGAATTAGAATCAGAAGTAAGTCATGTTGAAAGCATTTTAAATCAAGATAATATCAGAATTATCCAGATTGAAAAAGACTATTTATATTTAAAAAAGTCTATTAAGGATGGGCAACAAGATTTGTTAATATGCGAAAAAAACAAAAATCAGCTAGAGTTAGAATTGACGAACCTAAAAAATTGTATTGGAAATGTTAGTAAAAATTTAAATTCGGCCAGACAAAAAACCATTGCTCTTACCCAAAAAAATGAACAATTGCAGGTCGAGGATACTTTATCCATTGATGATTATCAAAAAAGAATTATACAATTATCTGATAATAAACAAAGGATCGATGTAATATTGGCTTCTCTAGAAGAAGAGCTCCAAATGTTACGTACTCAAAAGAATGCAATGCAATCATCTTTGGCGCAAAAAGAAATCATGAAAAGTGTTATGGAACGTGATATACATGCCTATGAGTTAAAAATTCAACAACAAACAATTTATAAAAATCAATACATGGAGACCTTGCAGGCAAAAAAACTGAATGTATCTGAGTTAGTGGCATTAGATGATCAAAATGATTATAATGTGCAGGAGTTATCCGATAAGGTCTCTTTACTAACGGAGCAGTTAAAAGCACTTGGTACAGTTAATTTAAGGGCTGTAGGTGAGCTAACAGAATTAGAAGAGCGTTATCATTTGTATCGTGATCAATACGAAGATGTCGCATCTTCAGTAACCCTTTTGCAAGAAGCAATTAAAAAGATTGATGCTGAAACTGAAGTTTTGTTTAAAGAAACTTTAGAGAAAGTTAATGCTTATATGAGTGATTTTTTTCCTAAGCTTTTAGGAGGAGGAGAGGCTCGATTAGATTTGACTTCTGATAATCTATTGGATACAGGTTTACGTTTAATGGTAAGGCCAATAGGTAAGAAAAATCTTACTATTCATTTGCTTTCAGGAGGTGAGAAAGCCTTAACAGCTTTGAGTTTAGTATTTTCATTATTTAGTCTAAATCCAGCACCATTCTGTTTGTTAGATGAAGTAGACGCCCCTTTGGATGATGTAAATATTCAAAAATTTAGTGCCTTAGTGAAAGAAATGTCAAAAACAGTGCAATTTTTATTTATTTCACATAACCCATTAACAATGGAGATGGCAGAGCAACTTATAGGGGTTACCATGCAAGAGAAGGGGGTATCAAGAATAGTTTCGGTGAATATGAACGATGGTTTTTCAATAAAACAATAATTATATATTGGAAAGGAATGAGATTATATGGTAGATAAATATGTAAATTGGGTAAGTTCAGGAACAGGAAAGAAAATCGCTAAAAAATTAGGGTTACCTCAGCCTGTTAAATTAAAGCATTATGCTCCAGAAAAAGTTAATGTGGGGTTGAATGTGTTGGTGGGCGGATTTAAAAATACACCTGTTTTAGAAACATTGCATAAAATTGTTTCAGATTTGCCCATTAATACTTTTGTTTTAGAAAATAACCAAGTTTATCGTAAGGGCTTAGGTGGGAATATGCCCATTCATGATGATAAGATGAAATTTCACAGTTTGATTTTTGATGCAAGTGGCATACAGAATACACAGGATTTACAATCGGTACGTGATTTTTTTAATCCATTTTTTAGGAAAATCAATGAGTGTGGACGTATTATTGTACTAGCACATAACCCTGATATGTGCCAAGATATTGAATCTGCTATGTCTAACCGTTCATTGGTTGGATTTATTAAGTCATTGGGTAAAGAGGTTCGTCGTGGTATTGCTGTACAAATTGTGTATGTTACTCCGGACAGTGTGAACAATTTACAAAGTACAATCGAATTTTTACTTTCTTATAAATCAGCTTATGTTTCAGGGCAAGTGATAAAAGTACACAAAGCACAAGTCGTTCAAGTAGACAGAAATAAACCTTTACTGAATAAGTTAGCTCTTGTGACCGGTGCGAGTCGGGGAATTGGTAAATCTATCGCCGAGGTTTTAGCAAGAGATGGTGCTAAGGTTGTATTATTGGACATTGACTCACAAAGAACTGCATTGGAAGAGTTGGCGAAGAAGTTAGATGGTCTATGTATTACCCTTGATATTACAGCAGACAATGCCCCACAAGTATTATCTGATTTTGGTAAGGAACATGGGGGATGGGACATTATAGTGCATAATGCGGGAATTACAAAAGATAAGATGTTTGTCAATATGACAGCTGAAATATGGAATCAGGTTATCCATGTGAATTTAACATCACAGCAAAGAATTAATGCCCTGTTATTGAAAGAAAAGGCCATCAATCCAAATGGTCGAATTATTTGTGTATCTTCCATTGCGGGGATTGCAGGTAATGCAGGACAAACAAATTATGCTACTTCTAAGGCAGGTGTTATTGGAATGGTAGAGTATACAGCAAAACACTTGTTAACTGATGGCATCACAATCAATGCCGTGGCACCAGGATTTATAGAGACTGATATGACTGCGAAAATTCCATTTGTTATTCGTGAGACTGGACGTCGTTTAAATGCAATGAGTCAAGGTGGACTACCTATAGATGTGGCAGAAACAATTGCGTGGTATGCTAATCCTGCATCCTCAGGTTTAAATGGTAACATTGTACGTGTTTGTGGATTAATGATGTTAGGTGCTTAATTAATATAATATTTTTGAAAGCCTAGTCTTTATACTAGGCTTTTTTTTTTAGAAAAACTTCCATTTGACTTGCAGGAGTTTCTCTAATTCTGGTACAGCCTGCCTTCTAAATACAAAAAATATAATATGGTCACTTTCTTTTAAGTCATGTTTGTGATCTGTAATAAATTCGCCGTTACTGATAATCGCAGCTACATCAATACCATAAGGCCAGCTAATTTGTGACGGTTTACGACCAATAATCTTAGAATTCTTTTTATCCCCATGAATAATAACTTCTAGTATTTCTGCTTCGCCGCGACGCATTGGATGAACAGTAACAACATCTCCTCTGCGGATATGAGATAATATAGAGCCAATAGTAGTTAAGTGAGGTGATATAACAATATCAATTGTATGGCCAACTAAAATATCGACATAAATAGAACGATTAATAATGGTAGCGACTCGTTTAGCACCTAATTTTTTAGCAATAAGGCTAGACATAATGTTGTCTTCGTCATCATTAGTCAATGCAAAAAACATATCAATTTCTTTAACATTTTCATCGATTAATATGTTTTCATCAGTTACAGAACCGCGAAATACAAGTGAGGTATCTAAGTTTTCTGCTAGAAATTCTGCTCTAGATTCATTCTTTTCAATGATTTTGGTTTGAAAATAAGGTTCTGTCGTTTGGGCTAGTCGATAGCCAATATTACCACCACCAGCAATCATTACTTTTTTATTTTCAGTTTCATCTGGTCTGAAAATTTTCATTAAATCTTTTACATATTCTTTAAGTGTGATGAAATAGACTTCGTCTCCTGAAATAATTTTTGTTTTTGGGGTAGGAATAATTAATGCTTCATTCCGATAAATAGCACAAATTTTAAAATTAATTTCTTGAGAAATAATATCAACAAAGTCTGAAAATTGTTTACCGACTAATGGGCAACTATTTTCTACTTTAGTAACAATCATTTGAACTTCTAGATTTTCTCCTAGACCTTCGGCAAAATTAATAACTTGCAGTGCACCTGGAATTAATAGTAGTTGAAATAGTTGGTCAGTTACAATTTGTTCAGGGCAAATAGATTCATTAACGCCAAACAAATCCAATGGTGTCATTTGGGTTTCATTCCCATTAAGTACTGATTTAAAATGATATTCTACAATTTCACTTTGGCGAATGCGTGCGATAATGTTAGGGATATTAAAAATTTCTTTGGCCATTTTACTAGAAACTAAATTGGTGTCATCCTCTCCTGTGACAGCGATCAGAAGTTCGGTATCTTGAGCCCCTGCGTTCTTCAAAACTGTTGGAGAAGAAACACTCCCTAGGATGGTTTGAATATCCAGACTTTGACTTAATTTTTGAAGTGAAGCTTCATTTTTATCAATGACTGTAATTTCATAATTAGAATAATTGGCTAAATTATAAGCAACTGTTTCACCAACAGTTCCACCACCTAAAATTAATATTTTCATAAACTAATTATCCTGATTAATTATGTGAGTTTTTCAATTAGTTCCTGTGAACTACATGTTGCAGTACCTACTTTGGCAACGACAATTCCTGCAGCTGTATTAGCTATTTTCATTAATTGTTGATTATCTAGATTTGAACTTAAAGATAATGCTGCAACTGCAATAACTGTATCGCCAGCGCCTGAAACGTCAAATACTTCTTTAGCAACAGTAGATTGGTGGACAACCCGATCTTCTTGATAAAGACTTAATCCTTCCTCACTACGTGTTAATAATAGAGAATCAATATTCAAATATTTTCTAATTTTTTGTGCTTTTTCAGTTAATTCATTTTCATTATCCCACATGCCCACTACTGCACGTAATTCTTGACGATTTGGTGTTAACATATTCGCGTATTGGTATTTTGTGTAATCGCTACCTTTCGGATCGACTAATATCGGTATATTATGGGCGTTAGCAATCTGGATAAGTTCAGCAACGTGTTGTAATGAACCCTTATCATAGTCTGATAGAATGACAATATCATATTCTTTAATGGATTGTTCAAATCGACTTTTTAATTGTAATACGCTATTTATATTCGGGCTATTTTCGAAATCAATTCTAATTAACTGTTGATTTCTAGCGATGACACGTAACTTGATTGTAGTATCAATAGAAGGATCTTTGACAAATGATGTGTTTATATTTTCTGTTCTTAAGATAGATTCTAATTCACTGGCAGTGTAGTCATTTCCTGTGATCGCAAGCAAAGATGCTTGACCATTTAAACTAGCTATATTTCTTGCGACGTTGGCAGCACCACCTGCCCTTAAATCTGTCATTTCTATCTTGGCAATTGGCACAGGGGCTTCTGGTGAAATTCTACTTGTATCGCCAAACCAGTATTTGTCCAACATGACATCACCCACAATCAGGACTTTAACATCCGTGAATTTTTGTACTAATTGTTTCCAGTTGGTAGTTCCTGGTTGGGTTAATTGTGTATTCATATTTTTACTATATTATTACCAATCGGAGATTGTTGTTTGATTATTTGGTAGGTTAAATTGATATCATAGATGATATCAAGAGGATTTTTCGCTTGGGTAATAGAACGGCCAATAACCATATAATCAGTTCCAACTTGAATTGCTTCTTTTGGGGTCATAATTCTTTTTTGATCATACTTATTTGAGTTTATTAGACGAATGCCAGGTGTTACAGTCACAAAAGCCCCCCCTAGTTGATTTTTTATTTGCTTAACTTCATGAGCAGAGCACACAACACCATCTAACCCAGATTTTTGAGCTAGTGATGCCAAATGTAATATTTTTTCATTGATCGGTTGATGAGTACCTAATTCTTTTAAATCTGATTCGTCCATACTGGTTAGGATAGTGACACCTATTAATAAAGGTTTATGTTGTAAATTGGCTAGACCATTGGCGGCAGCTTCCATCATCTTTGTTCCCCCACTGGTGTGTACATTAACCATCCATATACCCATGTCGGCTGCAACCTGGCATGCACGTTGAACTGTATTAGGAATATCATGGTATTTTAGATCCAGAAAAACTTTAAAACCCTGAGTAACAAGTGATTCAACAAATTTTCTACCAGTTGTGGTAAATAGTTCATTTCCAATTTTTATTTTACAAGCGTTAGGATTAAGTTGTTGGATAAAGGGGGTGGCATGTTTCTCACTAGGGAAGTCCAGAGCGACAATAATAGGGGAATCAAATTCAGCTTTCAAGTTATGAAATTGTAAATAGTCCATGTAACTACACCTCTATTCTATTGGGCGTAAAAGTTTCCCATTTGCCACAAGCAGGACAACGCCAAAAAAATACTTGTGATTTAAAATGGCATTGCTTGCATTGATACATAAAAGATTTGCTAATCTGATTTGAAAGTATTTTTTTTATAATATTAGCATCTTTTTTTAGGGTAGGATCGCCCTCAAACATAGCAATATCGGTGAGAAGATATATTTTCTCTAGATTGGGATTAATTCGAATAAGGTTGGCAGTAATTTCATTCGCTTTTTTTAAGTTCCATATGAGTAATGCTTTCTCATAAATCAGATTGGTTAAATTAAGTTGGGGAAATGTATTCATGTAACCAATTAATAAATTTAATCCTTCTTCTGCTTTATGCATGGCATCATAAGCATCATAAATTTTTTCTCCCACCATGGTAAGGTAAGCATAATTTTGATTTTCAATAGCGGTATAGGCTTCTATAGCATTAGCGTAATTACCTCGTTTAAATTCTATATCACCTAGAATAATATTAGTTCGGGTGCATTTTTTATTGATATCTAATGCTTTTTTAGCATAAGTGTGTGCTTGATCCAGATGAGATTCAATCAGTGCTTTTTGAGCTAATTCACAGTAAAATTGAGCTAAATCAAATTGTTGTGAAATTCCATCTTGGGGGAATTTAGATACCATTTCAATGGCTTTTTCCCAATCTCTGTCTTGTTGGTATATATCGAGTAATATTTGACTAGCTTGTTGTTTAAAAGTACTGTTTAATAAGTCTTCAAATTGTTTTTCCGCACGATTGACTAAACCCGCGGCTTGATAATCTTGACCTAATTCAAATTGAATTTTCTGTAATTTTGTTTCAGGGATATTAGGTAGAGAGAGAAGTTTTTGATGCAAAGCGATGGCTTTGTCGTTTTCCCCTCTTTTACGAAAGAGTTTTCCTAAAGTTAAGCCCAGTTCGTAAGAACGGATTTGTTGACCTTTTTCATGTTGTTCGTCGATAATACTTTGTAGTGTTTCCGCTGCAATATTAGTTTTATTATCAATAATAGCATCCAAGCTTTTATAAAATTTCATAGGGATAGATTTAGCTTGTTTTAATACAGCTCTCATATCAATACGAGCAGCTAGCCAGCCCATACTGAAAAATATAGGCAATAAAATGATCGGTATGAGCCAGATAAAAGTATTATTTTCTATTATGTCCATAAATTATTAGTTATTTTCTTCTAGTATTATATTTTCTTTTACCACTACTGTTGTTGGTTGTGTATCCATCAATTTTGAAACGATCTCTCGAGAATTTTTTAACTCTTTTTTAAGACCAGTTAATTGTTTCCTTAGATATAAAATTCTGGATAAGATTGATAGAACTCCTAAGAAGGCACCAATAACAAAACAAATGAATAACAATAAAATTAAAGGTAACTCATAGGAGTGGTTAAATGGAACTTGAAAATTGACAGTTTGAGTATTGGCGTATGAAATGATAAACAATACTATAAATAAAGCGAATAGTACTGTGAATTTGATTATTTTCATTAATCTTTCCTTATTAAGTGACTGGTTTTTTTAAGTGATAAATTGTATTATGAACAAATTAAAATATGTCTATTATTTTAATTCAAAATTTAGAAAAATCATATCTAAACCTAGATTAACTTTAAATTTTTAAAGTATTTGATGAATTGGAGTACAATTATGTCTATGGAAGATCGAAACGGCTATATTTGGTATAACGGGGAGTTGGTGGAATGGAGGTCAGCTCAAACACATGTTCTAACACATTCTTTGCATTATGGTATGGGAGTGTTTGAGGGGGTGAGAGCGTATCAAACAGATAAAGGTGCTGCCATTTTTAGATTAGACGATCATACTAATCGTCTATTTAATTCTGCAAAAATTACTAGAATGAATATAGGTTACTCCCGAGAAGAAATTAATCAAGCACATAAAGATGTAGTTAAAGCAAACAAATATAGTTCTTGCTATTTTAGGCCATTAGCGTTTTATGGTGCTTCTAGGCTTGGTATTTTACCAGATGAGAGTTCTGTTCAAGTTATTGTTTCTGCATGGGAGTGGGGTGCGTATCTGGGAGATGAAGCTTTAGAAAACGGGATTACTGCTAAAATTTCTAGCTTTTGTCGTATGCATGTCAATTCTATGATGTGTAAAGCCAAAGCAACCGGAAACTATCTGAATTCTATTTATGCTAAGAAGGAGGCAGTTAGAGAAGGTTATGATGAGGCAATTTTATTGGATCCTCAAGGCTATATAGCCGAAGGTTCTGGGGAAAATATATTCTTAGTTAGTAATGGTAAGCTTTACACACCTTCGTTAGTATCTGCTTTGGATGGTATTACGAGGAACACAGTGATTCGTTTAATACAAGACTTGGGACTTGAGCTGATTGAAAAAGATATTACTCGAGATGAGCTATACCTTGCTGATGAGATTTTTTTTACTGGTACTGCTGCAGAAATTACGCCTGTGAGTCAGTTGGACGGTATTACTGTTGGTAATGGCAAACGTGGTTCTATCACCCAGCAATTACAGGAAGCTTTTTTCGATGTGGTAGCAGGGAAAAATGAGAAATATCAACATTGGTTAACCTATGTTGACTAAACTAGCCATTAGACAATATTATTTTTATTAATTCTTGATGAACATGTTGTGGTTGGATATCAATAAGACTATGATGGTAGCCTTCTGGGCTATCATTTGCATGCCTAATTGGGATATAGCCATCAATTAATCTGATTATTTTTGCACTATTGGAAAGAGGTGGCGTGAACTTAGGGCTTGTGGGACCGTAGAGTGCAACTAGTGGTTTGTTCACGGCTGCAGCAATATGCATCAAGCCTGAGTCATTAGAAACAATACCCTGGCTCAAAGACATAATATCAGCAACTTCATTTAATTTTGTATTTCCTGCTAAGTTAATGCATTGAGATTTTTTATTGATTTGGGTTTTTATTTTGTTAGCAATCGGCCTATCTCTATGACTTCCTAAAATACAAATTCTATAACCATCTTGTATGAGTAAATTACTCAGATTAGCGTAGTGGTAATGAGGCCAACATTTAGCTGGCCCATATTCAGCACCGGGACATATGGCGATAAAAGGCAGATCACTAGAAAAACCATAAGTTGAATTTAGTTTTTTAGTGGTTTTTTCGATATCTGTGTCAGAGACTGATAAACGAGGATAAGGTATTTTTAATTGTTCTGTTTGTGGTTGTTTTTTTTTAGGGAATGCTAAAGCATTATAACGCATGACCATCATAGGATATCTTTCTTTATCTAGGATGCGTAAGTCATTGAGTAAACCATAACGAAATTCGCCCCTCCAGCCAGTTCGGATTGGTATTTTGGCAAAAAAAGGGATTAAAGCGGATTTAAAGGAGTTTGGTAAAATAATCGCTTGCTCATATTTTGAATTTAAGTCAGAAGCTATTTTTTTACGAGCTGTAATACAAAGTTGTCCATGTGTTAATGGCATATGGATGATTTTATTGATTTGAGGCATTTTGGTCAAAATATCCTGACACCAAGCGGGAGCCAATACATCAATGTTACTGTCAGGATACATATTTTTTAAATTTTGCAGGAGGCTATTTGATATCATCATGTCGCCTACCCATGAGGGTCCGATAACTAGTATATTCATAATTATGTTGTTTGATACTGTCATGATTTTGGCCAGGTGAAAATAAACTATATCCAGTATTCTATATCCATATACTTAGAGATTTGACACACTTCAATTATATTCACCAGATTCTTGCGCCATCTTAATGCTGTATAACATAGTTTGTCCAGTGGCAAAGATCATCAACCAGTGTAATTGTGTTATTTTTTAATGACATCACTTTTTTGAGTGAATTCTTGTGAATCCGGTTCATATTTGCAAAGTTAATATTGGATTATGAAAGAAAATAGTTAAAAAATAGTTTTTTATTATACAATTACCTGATTGAATACAAATATGATGATAAGAAATGAGCAGATAGGCAGGTTATGATATTAAGAAAAAAGGGCTTATTATTTGTGGTTTCAGCACCTTCAGGTGCAGGTAAAACTTCACTTTTAAAAAGTATTTTAGAAGAAGATCCTGGTTTAAGTGTAGCAGTTTCACAAACATCAAGACTTCCTAGAGAGGGTGAAGTTAATGGAAGTAGTTATTATTTTACTTCAAAAGCTGAATTTGAAAATTTAATCGAAGAAGACAGCTTTCTTGAATATGCTTTGGTTCATGAAAATTATTACGGAACGAGTAAAGCAGAAGTGGAAAATAAATTAAAACAAGGAAAGCATGTTATCTTGGAAATAGATGTTCAAGGTGCAGAGCAAATTAAAAGGAAACACCATGAGGCTGTATTGATTTTTATCCTTCCACCTTCATTAGCAGTCTTGAGAGAACGCTTAGAAAATAGGAAAACTGATAGCCAAGAAGTAATTGAATTGAGAATTAAAAATGCAAGAGTAGAATTAGAACAGTCTGTTAATTTTGATTATTTAGTTATAAACGATAATTTTGAAATGGCAAAGTCTGATTTACAGTGTATTTTTAGAGCAGAAGAGTTGGCGGTTTATAGAAATCAGGATATATTAAACGATATTTTATATTAACTTAAAAGGATTATAATAATGGCAAGAATTACCATAGAAGATTGTGTTGTACGCATTCCTAATCATTTTGAATTAACTTTAGTGGCAGCTTGTCGTGCCAGGCAGTTGGCTAATGGTGCAACACCGTTAGTGCAGGATGTTAAGAATAAGCCAACTGTAACAGCTTTGCGTGAAATTGCATCAGGTGAAATAACTGCAAGTATACTGAAGAAAAAATAACCATGTCAGGTATGCCTGCGTTATTAGCTGATTATGATGAAGTTACTTTAAAAAGTCTTAATATTCTTTTTAATGAGGTTTCTTATTTAAACGATGAAGAAAAGAATCGTTTGGGGGAGGCGTGTGCTTTTGCTCATCAAGCACATCATGGTCAATATAGAAAAAGTGGAGAACCTTATATTACCCACCCAATTACTGTTGCTACAGAAATTGCTACCTGGGGAGAGGATGTTACTACCTTAATGGCGGCAGTGTTGCATGATGTAATAGAAGATACAGATACATCATTTTCCGAATTGGAATCTTTCTTTGGCGTAGAGGTAGCACAAGTAGTTGATGGTGTCTCTAAATTGGAGAAATTAGCAGGCAAAGACTTCATGGAACTTCAGGCTGAAAGTTTTAGAAAAATGCTTTTAGCGGTGGTTAAAGACTTGCGTGTGTTAGTTGTGAAGTTAGCCGACAGGTTACATAATATGCGAACTTTGGATGTGATGAGGCCAGAAAAGCAAAAAAGGATAGCCAAAGAAACTTTAGAAATTTATGCTGAGTTAGCTAATAGGATCGGGATGAACCCTGTTTATCAAGAACTACAAGATTTATCATTTAAGTATTTACATCCTCGTCGTTATGATGTGATTAACCGAGCTTTAACGGGATGGCGTCACGAACGAGGAGAAATGATAGAAAAAGTAATACGTGATTTTTGTTTACAATTAGTTGCGTATAATGTTGAGGCTACAGTTAAAGGCAATGAAAAAAATCTGTATGGGATTTTTAAAAAAATGCGCGAGCAAAATTTAGCTTTTTCTCAAGTGATGGATATGTATGGTTTTGTAGTTTTAGTCAACGGTGTTTCTGATAGTTATCGAACTTTAGGTGCCTTACACAATTTGTATAAACCTAAACCTGGTTCTTTTAAAGACTATATAGCAATTCCCAAGAATAATGGTTTTCAGAGTCTACAGACTACATTAATCAGTCCTTTTGGGTTACCTATTGAAGTACAAATAAGAACCTATGAGATGGATAAATTGTCTGAGACTGGGCGTTCAAATGTTAAATTATTTAGATTGAGGAAAACAACCAGCGAGAATTCAGCAGATATTAGAACTAAGCAATGGTTTGAAACAATTAAAGATTTTCAAGAAGAAAGTGATAGCGCAGTAGAATTTTATGAAGATGTCAAGAAAGATTTATTTCCTGATGAATTATATGTTTTTACACCTAAAGGAAAGATAATTGTTTTACCTAAGAAATCTACGCTGGTAGATTTTGCTTATGCCATACATACTGATATTGGTCATCATTGCACAGGGGCAAAAGTTAATGGTATTTCAGTTCCTTTACGTTATCAATTACAATCTGGTGATATTGTTGATATTAAAACTAATCCAAAGGGTAGCCCTAATCCATTATGGTTAAGTTTTGTAGTCAGTGGGCGGGCAAGGAGTGCTATTCGTAGTAAATTGAAAAATATGAATCGTGAAGATGCAATTAGCCTGGGTGAGAAATTATTACAAAAAGTTTTGGTGGATATTTTACCAGAAGATGTTATTTTTTCAGAATGCCTGAAGGATAAATATATTGAATATCTACGTGGTAAAAATATGGCATTTGCAGATATATTATATGAAGTGGGGATGGGGAAAACTTTGCCCATTAAGGTAGCTATGGACATAGCAGAATTAGTGGGACGTTGTAAGGGTCAGGAAGTTAAACTTAGTCCCATTACTATTGCAGGAATTTCTTCACGAAAGGTTAGTTTTGCTAATTGTTGTTATCCAATCCCAGGGGATGATATGAAAGCAGTTTTAGTTAGAAATGAAGGACTGATTGTTCATAGGAAAGAATGTTCTAATTTACAAAAATATCCTACTGAAAATCAACTAGATGCTATTTGGGAAGATTTATCTACTACTAAAAAATTTAAGGTTAAAATAGGAATTAAAGCAAGAGAGGCGCAAGGGTTATTGGCTCAAATTGTTAATTGTATTTCTTCGAGTCAAGTTAATATTGAGTTTATAGACATGCCATCTTCTGAGGAAGGTGTCTACGATGGTCATATTAAATTTGTTTTCAGATTAGAAATTCAAGAAGGACTACCGGTATTAAGTAATGTGATTAAATCAATCGAAAAGATACCACAGGTGATTAGTGTGAAACGAGAATAATTTATGTTATAAACAAGGCTAATTTTATGATAAAAAATGTTAATAATAGAGGATTCACACTGATAGAAATAATAGTCGTATTGATTGTATTAGCTGTTATTGCAACATGGGGGATTGCCTCCTTTCAAAAGTATACCCAACGAGCGAAACTGATGGCAGCAAAAAGTGCAATGTTGGAGAATGCTAATTATCTGGAAAATTTTTATAGTAAGTACTATCGTTATAATAATCGAGCAGAATCTGGTAGTACTTGTTTATGGCCAGTCTTACCTAAAACTAAAATACCTGGGTTTAACATTGCATTTAGCACTTCAGCACCAGTAAGTTGTCAAACACAATCCTATATAATATACGCAATACCGGATGAGCAATCTCAAAATAAGCGAAGTAGTTATCTTAAAATGGATGAAAATAAAAACATCGCACTTTGTGTTTCCCAAGGGACAGGGAACAAAGATATGGATGAATGTGATGTTTTTTAAGTATTATAGTAGTATTATAGTAGGACGAAGTATATGAGTGATAGGACAGAAGAGATTACTGTAGAAGAAAGTGAATCAGAGTTAAAAATGGCCTCACAGGAGGAATCTCTAATAGAGTTTCCTTGTCGCTTTCCTATTAAGGTCATAGGTATTAGGCATGAGGATTTTTCCAATCAGTTATTAGAAATTATTCAACTGCATGATCCTAAATTGACTTTGGTAGATGTTAAGGTTAGAGAGAGTAGGAAAGGAAATTATTTGGGTGCAACAGTGACTGTGAATGCTGAAAGTAAAGCACAACTAGATGCTATCTATCTATCCCTAACAGGACATCCTTTGGTGAAAGTGGTTATTTAATGAAAATTAAATATCTGGGGCGGCAAAAATATGAGCCCGTTTACCGGGCGATGTGTGATTTTACAGATAGTAGAACCTCTGATACTGAGGATGAGCTTTGGGTATTAGAGCATTTTCCAGTTTTTACGCTGGGAAAAGCAGGAAAGATGGAACATTTATTGCGTGAAACTGATATTCCTGTGGTAAGAACAGATAGAGGCGGACAAATTACCTATCATGGTCCGGGGCAATTAGTTGTCTATACGATGATTGATTTTATGCGTAAAGCTATTTCAGTTCATGAATTAATTAACCGTATAGAGATGTCTGTTGTGAAAACCTTGCAAAACTATGCTATTGTTGCCAATAAGGATGATGCAAGACCCGGTGTGTATGTTGGTGAGCAAAAAATAGCATCTTTAGGATTGAGGATAAGAAATAATGGCACTTATCATGGTTTGAGCTTGAATGTTGATATGGATTTGAATCCATTTGACTACATTAATCCTTGTGGTTATAACGGGTTAAAGATGACACAAATAAAAGATTTATTAGTGACTTGCCCACCGATGGGTGAAGTAGCTAAAAAGTTAGTACAATATTTACAAATTATTTTATAGTTGGAAGGGAAACAATGAATTCAGATAAGAGGGGTATTAAATTAAAGGGAGCTGATAAAGTTGCTAGAATCCCTATTAAGATTGTTCCTCTTGAGGAAAAATTAGAAAAACCTGAATGGATTCGTGCTAAATTTCCTACGGGAAAAAAGTATATAGAAATTAAAAATATTCTAAGAGAACAAAAGCTTTTTACAGTCTGTGAAGAAGCTAGTTGTCCCAATATTGGAGAATGTTTTAGTAAAGGCACAGCTACCTTTATGATTATGGGTGATATTTGTACTAGACGTTGTCCTTTTTGTGATGTTGGGCATGGTAGACCTAATCCACTTGATCCAGAGGAACCCAAACATTTAGCCCATTCTGTTGAAGTCATGAAATTAAATTACGTTGTGATTACTTCAGTAGATAGAGATGATTTGCGAGATGGAGGTGCTCAGCATTTTGTTGATTGTATTACCGAGATTCGACAAGCACGGCCAGAAACAAAGATTGAAATTTTAGTACCTGATTTTAGAGGCAGACTGGATAAAGCGTTAGATGTTTTATCTGTAACACCACCTGATGTAATGAACCATAATTTGGAAACTGCACCTCGTTTGTATAAGCAGGCAAGACCAGGAGCAGATTATTATCATTCTTTAAATCTACTGAAAGAATATAAACGTAAGAATCCTAATATTTTAACTAAATCGGGTATTATGGTCGGTTTGGGTGAGACAGATGAAGAAGTGATTCAAGTGATGCATGACTTACGTGCACATGATGTGGATATGATTACTATCGGTCAGTACCTACAGCCTTCCGTAAGTCATTTACCTGTGTTGCGTTATGTACCACCAGCACAATTTAAAGAATTTGAAACGATTGCTTATCAACTAGGATTTAAGCATGCAGCTATTGGTGCCATGGTGCGTTCCAGTTATCACGCCGATATTCAAGCAGGAGCCTCTGGTCTATAGGATAAAGGAAAATAGAGAATTATGTTAAAGAATTTATCAGATCGTTTAGGCAATATTGTTAAAACCATTCGTGGCAATGCAAGGTTAACTGAAGATAACATTACAGATGCGTTGAGAGAAGTAAGAATTGCTTTGCTCGAGGCAGATGTTGCTTTGCCTGTGGTTAAACAGTTTATGAATAATGTGAAAGAAAGAGCCTTAGGTAAGGAGGTGGTTGGGAGTTTAACGCCAAGTCAAGCTTTTATTGGAGTAGTAAGTGATGTCTTAACTGAAATTATGGGGCAAGAGAATAGTTCTTTGAATCTATCCGCAGTCCCACCAGCGGTTATTTTGATGGCTGGATTGCAGGGAGCTGGCAAAACTACTACAGTTGGTAAATTGGCTAATTTATTAAAAAATAAAAATAAGAGTAAATATAAAATTTTAGTTGTATCTGCCGACGTTTATCGACCAGCTGCAATAGAGCAGTTAAAGTTATTAGCCGATCAAGTGGGCGTAGATTCTTATCCATCAGATCCATTACAATCGCCTGAAGAAATTGTGGCACAAGCTTTGGATTATGCTAAAAAACATTTCTATGATATTTTGATGGTAGATACAGCAGGTCGTTTAGCTATTGATGAAGAGATGATGTCTGAAATTAAAAAGTTGCATCAAATATTGCATCCAGTTGAAACACTATTTGTTGTGGATTCTATGTTGGGGCAAGATGCGGTTAATACAGCAAAATCTTTTGATGAGGTCTTAGAATTAACTGGGGTTATTTTAACCAAAATGGATGGTGATACCCGAGGTGGTGCCGCTTTGTCAGTTAGACACGTTATCGGAAAGCCAATTAAATTTATAGGGGTGGGTGAAAAGATTAATGGATTAGAGGCCTTCCATCCTGATAGGTTAGCCGATAGAATTTTGGGGATGGGTGATGTGTTGAGCTTGATTGAAGATGTGCAACAAAGCATCGATCAGGCTGAAACAGAAAAAATGGTTAAAAAGTTGCGTAAAGGGCAAGGTTTTGACTTAAATGATTTCCAAGTTCAATTGAAACAAATGAAAAATATGGGCGGTGTAGAAGCCATTCTTTCAAAATTAGGTGGTATGGGTGATATTGCCCAAAAAATACCAGAGGGTATGGCAGAAAAAGCTATGTCACAAACAGAGGCGATTATTAACTCTATGACACCTAAAGAAAGAGCTAATCCTCTGATTTTAAAAGCTAGCCGTAAACGTAGAATCGCCCAAGGTTCAGGTACAAGCGTACAAGAAGTCAATAAATTATTAAAGCAATTTGATCAAATGCAGAAAATGATGAAGCAGTTCGGAAAAGGTGGCGTGGGTAAAATAATGCGTATGGCTAAGAGTATGAAGGGCGTGTTACCCAGATAGTTTTTAGAATTTATTTAAGTTTATAAAGTATACAGTATAGATATTTGGGGGGGGATTTTACACTTTTGGTATGTGCCTGTTAGGAATATATGACTGGTAAAGAGTGATAAATTCTACTAGTAAATTAATGAAAATTTAAGCACCATATTTGTATTGGTGAACATAAGTTAAGTAAGTAGTATTTTATGATTATGGTTAGGTAGCAGAAGTTGAATTAGTAAAAACTAGCTATTGTCTGGGATCAGTTTTTTCATAATATTTATCACTAATCCCAATTATTATTGCAAGCTATTTTAGTTTTGGCTTTAGCATGAATCAGTATCAGGATTAGATAAAAATTTAGTTCTATAGCAGATAATTTTTTTTGTATGCACTATTGATGCATAGTGAATCTAAATTAGTACATGAAATGGATGTATCTCATGAAATATCAAGATTTAAGAGAGTTTATTATAAGACTTGAAGATCAAAATAAATTAAAAAGAATTTCAAAACCTATTTCAACTTATTTAGAAATGACTGAAATTTCCGATCGAGTGCTCAGAAAGGGCGGGCCTGCATTATACTTTGAAAACCCGGTAGGTAAAGACCAAAAAGGGTATGCTTATCCCGTTTTGACTAATCTATTTGGTACTGTCGAACGGGTAGCTATGGGAATGGGTGAGGATGATATCACCCAATTAAGAGAAGTAGGTCGAATATTATCTGAACTACGTGAGCCCAATCCCCCTAAGGGATTAAAAGATGCGTTTTCTATGTTGCCTCTGGTTAAAGAAATCTGGAGTATGACACCACATCTTATTAAAAAAGCACCTTGTCAAGAGGTTGTGTATGAAGGTGATGAAGTTGATTTAATGTGTTTGCCTATACAATATTGTTGGCCAGAAGATGTAGCACCTTTGATTACCTGGGGATTAACTGTTACCAGAGGCCCTCATCAAAAAAGACAGAATTTGGGGATTTATCGTCAGCAATTATTAGGAAAAAATAAATTAATTATGCGTTGGTTAGCACATCGGGGGGGTGCACTGGATTATCAAGCTTATCAAAAGCTTAATCCGGGAAAGCCTTATCCAGTATCTGTAGTATTAGGTTGCGATCCAGCGACCATATTGGGTGCTGTAACACCAGTGCCAGATAGTCTGTCTGAGTATCAATTTGCTGGCTTATTAAGGGGCAAAAGGACGGAATTAGTACAGTGTATTGGTAATGATTTACAAGTACCTGCAAGAGCTGAAATTGTTTTAGAAGGTGTAATTTATCCAGATGAAATAGCATTAGAAGGGCCTTATGGAGATCATACAGGATACTATAATGAACAAGATTACTTTCCTGTGTTTACCGTACAAAGAATGACTCAGCGAAAAAATGCGATTTATCATAGTACTTATACGGGCAAACCACCCGATGAGCCGGCTATTTTAGCTGTGGCACTTAATGAAGTTTTTGTTCCCTTGTTACAAAAACAATTTCCTGAAATAGTAGATTTCTATTTACCATCGGAAGGATGTTCTTATCGTATGGCACTAGTGAGTATTAAAAAACAATATATCGGTCATGCTAAGCGAGTGATGATGGGATGTTGGAGTTATTTACGCCAATTTATGTATACTAAATATATCGTAGTAGTTGATCATGATATTAATGTGAGAGACTGGAAAGAAGTTATTTGGGCCATTACTACACGGATGGATCCGGTACGGGATACCACACTAATAGAAAATACGCCGATTGATTATTTGGATTTTGCTAGCCCAGTTAGTGGTTTAGGGGGGAAGATGGGGTTGGATGCAACGAATAAATGGTTAGGGGAGACCAATAGAGAGTGGGGGCGTATGATACAAAAAGATCCACAAGTGGTTAAAAAAATTGATGAAATATGGCAAGATTTGGGGTTAAATTAAGCAATTATTTTAATTTCTTTAATATTATTACTTTTTTCGAGCGAGTAGCATACAGTCACCATAACTAAAAAAACGATATTGATGTGAAATAGCATGTTGATAAATGGTTCTTATTTCATTAAGTCCAGAAAAGGCACTGACTAATATTAGAAGGGTTGATTTTGGTAAATGAAAATTAGTAAAGAGGCGATCAACAATTTTAAATTGATAACCAGGTTTAATAAAAATATCAGTATCGCCTTGGAGTATTTCGATTTTTCCAGATTGACCACTACTTTCCAAGGCTCTTAAGGATGTTGTGCCAACAGCACAAATAGATTGTTGATTGTCTATTGCTTCATTGAGTATTGTTTGTGATTCTTTGGGAATTGAAAACCATTCTGAGTGCATATGATGCTTATTAATATCTTGTACTCGTACAGGTTGAAAAGTACCTGCACCTACATGTAATGTAATCTCGACTATTTTAACGCCTTGATCTTTTAGTTTTTTTAAGATGTGTTCAGTGAAATGTAAACCAGCAGTTGGTGCAGCAACAGCACCTATATTTTTAGCAAAAACAGTTTGATAACGATTTTCATCTTCTAGATTGGCTTTTCTTGCGATATATGGTGGTAAGGGAAGGTCGCCTATATCTTCTAAAATATCCCAAAGGGTATTTTGAGGATCAAATCTTAGGTGAAATAAATTATCATAGCGGTTAATAACATTAGCTGTTATGTCATTGTCAAAATTTAGTTGTTGACCTATGTGGGGACTATTAGATGCTTTAATTAGACAATAAGCCTCATGAATATTAATAACACGTTCCACCAATACTTCAATGCGCCCCCCAGACTTTTTTTTACCTTTTAAACGAGCTTTAATCACTTTAGTGTTATTGATTACCAATACATCATCTTTTTTAAAATAATGCATAATTTGATCGAACTGACTGTTAATAATAGATGAGTTTTGATGGATGAGTAATTTACTAGATCCTCTTTTTTGAGGGGGATATTGAGCAATCAGCTCCTGCGGTAAGGTAAAGTCAAATTCATCAATATTCATAGGGATTAGAAAACAGAAATTATAAAAATGTTTTTGTAGATTTAATAAGGATTACAAGTTATGTGATCATCAGGTTTTACATTCAAATATGTTCATATTATTTTAGTGAGCTTAATATTTTACTAGACATTTAGGGTTATTTTAAGCGAAAATGGCGTTATTTAGTTAAATTTATTGTTAAAGATGAAAAAAATTTTAATCATCAATGGCCCTAATTTAAATTTATTAGGTTCCCGTGAACCAGAAGTGTATGGATCAGATACTTTAGATTCAATTAACCAAAAATTATCTGATTTAGTAGTTAACTTGTCAGTAGATTTAACTTTTTTTCAAAGTAATGCTGAGCATGAGATTATAAATCAAATTCATGCGGCTCAAGGTAAGCAACAATTTATTATTATTAACCCAGGCGCTTTTACTCATACAAGTATCGCTATTCGAGATGCTTTATTGGGGGTAAGTATTCCTTTTATTGAGGTACATTTATCAAATATCTATAGGCGAGAATCTTTTAGAAAACATTCTTATCTTTCGGATGTTGCATTAGGGGTGATTTCTGGATTAGGTCAGGATGGTTACAGGTATGCCTTGGACTATGCGATAAAAATGATTACAAAAGATTAAAGTTGTAGCAAAGGACAAAAATGGATTTGCGTAAAATTAAAAAATTAATTGATTTAGTAGAAAAATCAGGTATTGCTGAAATTGAAATCACAGAGGGTGAGGAGAGTGTGAGAATATCAAGACAGCAAGTTACTTATGTGAATTCTCAACCCCCTGTGCAATACCAGGCACCTGCTCAAACGCCTGTTGTTGCTAATATAGATACTTTTGTTGATAGTGATTTGCAAGATGATACTAAATTACCAGAATATAAGGAAGAGGATATCTTTAAATCACCTATGGTAGGTGTTTTTTATGTTGCACCAAGTCCTAATTCAAAACCATTTGTAGAGGTAGGACAAAGAGTAAACCAAGGTGATATCCTTTGTATTATAGAAGCAATGAAATTGATGAATGAAATTGAAGCTGAAAAATCAGGGGTGGTCACTAAAGTTTTAGTTCAAAACGGGGAGCCTGTAGAATATGGTGAACCGTTATTTATCATCTCTTAATGAATTGAGTTAGGTTATGTTTAATAAAATATTAGTTGCGAATCGAGGCGAAATCGCTTTGCGTGTCTTAAGAGCCTGTCGATTGTTGGGTATTCATTCTGTAATGGTTCATTCTGAGGCAGATAGTGATGCTATCTACGTTAAATTAGCTCATGAGTCGGTATGTATAGGACCTTCACCATCCTCTAAAAGTTATTTAAACATTCCTGGTATTATCGCGGCAGCAGAAGTGACTAGTTCGGATGCCATTCATCCAGGATATGGATTTTTATCTGAAAATGCAGATTTTTGTGAACAGGTAGAAAAATCTGGGTTTACTTTTATTGGCCCAGATGCAGATACTATTCGCTTGATGGGAGATAAGGTTTCTGCCAAAAAAGCAATGTTGGATGTTGGTGTGCCTTGTGTTCCAGGTTCTGATGGGGTGTTACCCAATGATCCTGATGAAATTATTAGAATAGGTAAAGAAGTTGGTTATCCTGTTATTATTAAAGCATCTGGTGGTGGTGGTGGACGTGGAATGCGCGTTGTTAGGGGGGAAGAAGATTTATTGAAGAGTGTTGAAATGACCAAAACAGAAGCGATGATTGCTTTTGGGAATCCAGAAGTTTATATGGAAAGATATCTAGAAAATCCTAGACATATAGAAATTCAAGTGATCTCTGATCAGTATGGTAATACTATTCATTTGGGAGAGCGTGATTGTTCTATGCAGAGGCGCCATCAAAAAATTATTGAGGAAGCACCAGCACCAGGTATTACTAAAAAACAAAGAGATAAAATAGGTGCAACATGTGTAGAAGCTTGTAACAAGATAGGTTACAGAGGTTTAGGTACTTTCGAATTTTTATATGAGAATGGTGAGTTTTTCTTTATCGAGATGAATACTCGAGTTCAAGTAGAACATCCTGTAACTGAATTAATTACTGGGATTGATATTGTTAAAGAACAGATCTTGATTGCAGCAGGAGAAAAATTATCTTATCAGCAAGACGATATCATTTTTCGAGGCCATGCCATAGAATGTCGTATTAATGCAGAGAACCCTTACAATTTTAGACCAAGTCCAGGTTTAATAGAAAGTTATAATGTTCCAGGTGGCCCTGGGGTGAGGGTAGATACGCATTTATATCAAGGCTATAGAATTCCTTCACATTATGATAGTTTAATTGCTAAATTGTGTAGTGTAGGTGATGATAGGGCTATTGCTATTGCCCGTATGAATGTTGCGCTATCTGAATTTATGATAGAAGGAATTAATACTAATATACCTTTGCATAGGGATTTACTATCTAACTCAAAATTTGTACAAGGTCAGCAGTCTATTCATTATTTGGAAAGATGGTTGGCTGAACGTAAGGAATCTTAATGTCTCTACAAGAATTAAAAATAATCTTAGGTTCAGAAAAGGCGGAGGAATTAGCAGATGCACTTTTACAAAGAGGTGCTTTAAGTGTTGGTATTGAAGATGCTTATGCTAACACGAATGAAGAACAAGCCTTGTTTGATGAACCGGGAGAAATGATACCAGGGCAGACAATCCAACTCTGGGATAATAGCTTAGTGTTATCTTTATTTGAGGATAGTGTATCGGTAGAAATACTGGCTACAGAATTATTACAGGAGCTACGTATTTCCGAAAAAATGATGCAAATAAGGACAATAGAAGACCAAGATTGGGTAAGATTAAACCAGTCTCAATTTGACGCTATCCCTGTATCTGAGCGGTTGTGGATTGTTCCTTCTTGGATAGAGAAGGTAGATTCGGCTGAATGTGTGATTCATCTAGATCCTGGCTTGGCTTTTGGTACAGGATCTCACCCTACAACCTATTTATGTTTGTCATGGTTAGATAAAAATTTGTCTAAAAATCAATCGGTTTTAGACTATGGGTGTGGTTCTGGTATTTTAGCTATTGTTGCAAAAAAATTAGGTGCAGAACTTGTGGTTGGGGTTGATATTGATGCACAGGCTATTTTGGCCAGTAATGAAAATGCAAAAAAGAATGGCGTTAAAATAGACTTTTTTTTACCTAAAGATTTTAAACAAGAACAAACCTTTGATGTAGTTGTTGCCAATATTTTAGCCAATCCTTTGCGATTATTAGCGAGTATGTTAGCTAATTATGTTCATTTAGGAGGTAGGCTTGTATTGTCTGGTATTTTAAAGTCACAACAGGAAGAAATTATACAAATTTATCAAGAGTGGTTTGACATTGGCGTGTATCAAGAAAAGGAAGGCTGGATTTGTTTGGTGGGGGTAAAGAAGTAAAACGGCCTATTAATTTTGTTGAAAACTTTCATTTGTAAATTGATTTTTTAATGATAAATTGACTAATTTATGCTATTTTCATAGTCAAAATACGACAGCTGAGATCACAATGACTGTATCTGAATTTTTTGGCCAGGATTTTGTAAAGGTTTTTAGAGAAGCCGGTCCTTATATTAATAATTTGAAGGGTAAAACTGTAGTTATTGGTATTAATAGTTATGTTGTTGAGGAGTATTATTTAATAAGTCTGCTCCAGGATATTAACTTATTAAACAGCTTAGGAATGAGACTGGTTATTGTCTTTGGTGTATATAAGCAGATAGAGGAAGAATATCAACCTGATATAGGTAGTTCTATTAATAAAGAACAAATGCAAACTATTAAGGAGTTAGTTGGTCGGGTACGGATCGATATTGAGTCGTATTTAAGTATTGGTTATGGCAATCTATCTGTATCGAGAAGTGAGGTCAATGTACTAGGTGCCAACTATATTTCAGCTAAATCCAAAGGTGTTATTGGTGGTCAAGATAGTGAACATTTAGGAGAAGTTAGAAAAATTAATCTTGGATTAATGAAAGACCATTTGGAACAAAGAAATATTATTTTAGTCAATCCGTTAGGATACTCAGTTAGCGGAATGAGTTATTATATTCCAATGAGTGAAATGGCAACTGAGATAGCTATTTCTCTACAAGCAGAAAAGTTAGTTTTCATTACAAGGGCAAATGGTATTGTTAATGTGCAAGGGGAGATTTTGAATAATTTAACTTTAAATGAAGCACAAAGAGTAATGCAAGAGACAAAGCAACATACTGATATTATTAAAATATCACATTCTATTAATAGAGCATTATCTTCTAATCAGGTAAAGAGAGTTCAATTAATCTCCGGTTTGGAGCAAGGCAGTTTGTTATCAGAATTATTTACTAGAGATGGTGTAGGAACTTCAATGTCATATTCATCTTTTACCAATATTAGGTCAGCAAATAGTACAGATATTCCTACACTTTTACAGATTATTAATCCTTTAGTAAAGAGAGGATATTTATTACCCAGATCCAGAAGTTATTTTGAGGCACATATTAATGAGTTTTTTGTGATTGAGTATGATGAAGTGATTTATGGCTGTGTACAGTTCAGATCATATGAGGGACATAGTGCAGAGTTAGCTTGTTTGTCTGTACTCGAATCAGCCCGAGATCAAGGTTATGGTGAGAAACTATTGGCCAGAGTACAAGAAGAAGCTAAAATCAAATATAAGACTAAATTATTTGCTTTGACCACGCAAGCAGGTGATTGGTTTAAAGAACGAGGATTTGTGGAGGTTTCTTCCAAGGAACTACCAGAAGTACGATGGTTAGAGTATCATTCCTCTAAACGGCAATCAAAAATTTTTTTGAAAACATTATAACATTATGCAATATTTGCCTTTATTATGCCTGGGTATAATAGGGGCGTTTTTTATACCTGAATATCTTATATCATTTAAACTGTTTTTAGTTTTTATATTGATTTTATTGATAATTTTATCATTTTTTTATCAATCATTTAGATGGTTGTTATTTATACTACTGGGGTTTTTTTATGCTTTGTTTCGTATTGAGGTTAATCTACAATCAAGAGTAAATGATGGGGATAGTTTACTAGTAGGTGTGCCTCTGTCCATTGAAGTAATCAGTATTCCTGAAAAAAATACCAATTATCGTCAGTTCTATGCCAAAGTTTTAGATCAAGATAAACCATATGATAAGTTACTAGTTAAGGACTTTACACGACAAGATTGGCCACTAGGCAGTCGTTGGCATATTGAAGCAAAAATCCATTCTTCCATTGGTCGAGTGAATTTAGTTGGTTTTAATAATGAGGTATGGTCATTAGCCAATGGCATAGATGGTTATGCAAATATTCAAAAGGTTAAAGAAAAATTACCTGATCCTTTTTTTGATAATGCATGGCTACAACATGGGGTTAATAGAATCAGGCTCATAGGACTTAAGAGAATAGAAAATTATTATCCTCAATACCCCAATGGTAGTGCTTTAGTTGCTTCTTTATCGTTAGGGTATCGAAACTATTTATCAGATGATAATTGGGATGATTTTAAATCTTTAGGACTTTCTCATTTAATTAGCATTTCAGGTTTACATGTAGGGATTGTTGCTTTTTTATGTAGTTTATTGATATTGTTGATAATCAGATTATTAATTTTTTCAAGAAATTACCATTTTTTACCTTCAAATCCATTACGGTGGATTACTGTATTGAGTTTTTTTGGGGCATTTTTTTATGCCTTGTTGTCAGGTTTTTCAGTGTCAGCTCAAAGAAGTATTACTATGCTTGGAATAATCGCCTATTGTATTGTTTCACGAAGATATTTTTCTGCTTGGCAAATTTGGTGGTTGGCACTAACGGCTGTTTTATTTTTCGATCCGATGAGTGTACTATCAATCGGATTTTGGTTATCTTTTCTATTGGTAGCTAGCTTATTATTGGTTTCTTACAGTTCTTACACTAAGAAATATCAAACTTATCTCAGGCATTTCTTAAAAGCAGAATATGCAACAACTATGGCATCTATCATTCCAGTCATGGTATTTTTTAATACTGTGCCAATTTACAGTTTTTTAATTAATTTGGTAGCTATTCCATGGTTTTCATTTGTATTAACACCTTTGTCTCTAGTAAGTATTTTATTGCCTTTTGAATTTTTTTTACAGATGACAATAACTTTATCAGAATACACGATGCAGTTATTACATTTTTTATCTGCTTATATGAGTGTGATAACGATACCCAAATTACCTATTGCTTTGATAATATTAGGTTCAATTGCAATATTCCTATTAATTATTCCTAGGGGGTTAAATTTAAGGCTGTGGGCATGTATTATATTATTAGGAATTTTTACATTTCAACCCAGAAAAATTTTACCCAATGAGGTAGAAATTACGGTATTTGATGTAGGACAAGGGTTATCTTTACTAATACAAACACGTGAACATCAACTACTATACGATACCGGTGAACGATATATGTACCAAGATTTGGTGCGTAACTTGTATGCTAAGAGTATCAATAAACTAGATTTTTTAATATTATCTCATCATGATAGTGATCATGATGGTGCTTGGCGAGATTTGAGTCACTCTTTGTTGATAAAATCCATTTTTGCAGGTCAACCTGAAAATTATAGAGATTCTGGTGTAGCACAAATAGCTTTTTGTAAGGCATCTTACGCATGGGATTGGGATGGAGTACATTTTGAGTTTTTAACACCATATACACAACAGGATAAAGTATCAAAAAATGATAGGAGTTGTGTGCTAAGAGTTGTTACTAATAATCAAGCAATATTAATTACTGCTGATTTAACATATAAAGGAGAAAAAGCACTTATCAGTCAATATGGAGATAATTTATATTCTAGCGTATTGGTTTTAGGTCATCATGGAAGTGAAACGTCGAACAGCGAATTATTATTAGATACAGTTGAACCTAAATTTGCAATTGTATCTTCCGGTTATAGGAATCGTTTTAATCATCCTCATCCGAGGGTCATGAAAATTTTAGAAAACAAAAATATACCGGTCTACAGAACAGATAGACAGGGTGCCATAAAAATTCTTTTATCAGACAGGATTCTGGTCGAACCAGTGAGAAAGTATAAACCTTTTTGGCAAAAAAAACCAATGGCTGCAGAATAATTAAGATAGAATAGTAAATCGGTTAATTTATGATTAAGCGTGAGCATAGGTTATGAATAAGATAGAGTATTGGCTGACAAAAGATTCTATAGGGCGAGATCTATTTGCCCAAGAATGTGAATTCCTACAAAAGATTGTGAATCGTTTATCAGGGAATGATCATTTCTTGTTGGGATTAGGGCCTGTTAATATATTTCAATATATTAATTTATATTCCTTACATACAGGTATCTATGTCTCTGAAAGTATGCCATGTGATGTTGTTTCTTCTTATACATATCTTCCTTTTGATGAAAATAGTGTTGATATATTAATTTGTCATCATGTATTAGAATTTTCTCAGGCAAAAGATTTATTAATTAGAGACATTAGCCGTATTTTGAAGCCTGGAGGTAATCTTGTCGTTTGTTCATTTAACCCACATAGATTATGGCTTATCAATCCAAAATGGGAAGGGGATACGATTTTTTACAAGAGAAATTGTATGAGTATACGTCAGTTAAGAGAGGAAATCGAAAATAACTCTATGCAAGTTATTGAAGGGCAATTTATGTTTTATACCCCATTGTTTGGAAGTTGTTTTAATAGTGGGCGGATTGACTTTTTAGAAAAAGTAGGAAATAGATGGTGGCCCAATTTATCTAGTATTTATGCTTTGGTTGCAAAGAAAAAGGTATCAAAGTTTATAACAAATCCAGTAGGAAATAAACTACTAGACACTAGACATATTGGGTTGGTTGCCTTAACGAGAAAATCAGATCAACTATCTTAAAATAGTAAGTGGAAAGAGAAAAGATGAATATTGAATTAGAAAAAGTTTATTCAGGGAAAGTGAGAGATTTATATCAAATTGATGAAAAAAGATTATTGATGGTTGCTACAGATAGATTGTCTGCATTTGATGTAGTTTTTGATGATATGATTCCGGGGAAAGGGGAAATATTGACACAAATGTCTAATTCATGGTTCAGTTTTTTCCAGGAAGATATACCTAATCATTTTACCGGAGAGAGTGTATACAATATCCTATCCGAAGAACAAGCTAAATTATTTGAAAAAAGAGCAGTAGTGATTAAAAAATTAACACCTGTTAAAGTAGAAGCTGTTGTAAGAGGATACATTGCAGGAGGTGGTTGGAAAGAGTATCAACAAACAGGAATGATTTCAGGTATTCATTTGTCTAAGGGATTAAAGTTAGCACAAGAATTGCCTGAAGTTATATTTACTCCTTCCACTAAAGCAGAGGTAGGGGATCATGATGAAAGTATTGATTTTCAGACTATGAGTAATCTGATTGGGGTTGATTTAGCCAAAGAAATTAGCACAAGGTCAGTGCAATTGTATCAAAAAGCTTCTGAATATGCTAAGACTAAAGGTATTATCATTGCTGACACTAAATTTGAATTTGGTATAGATGAAAATGGTGTGTTGACATTGATGGATGAGGTTTTGACACCAGACTCAAGCCGTTTTTGGGATATTAATACTTATCGAGTTGGGCAAGAGCCATTGTCATTCGATAAGCAATATATTCGTAATTGGTTAGAATCAATTGATTGGAACAAGAAACCACCGACACCTCAACTACCCAAGGAAATCGTTGAACAAACACAAAAGCGTTATCAAAAAATTTATGATTTGTTATTTTAGTATGAATATTGCACTTCAACATATTTGAATTGAGTCATTGGGGACTGGTGCAAATTACTCTTGATAAAGAGGTAAAAGTACTCTTTATCAAAAGGGTGTTACTCAGTCATTTCTCAAAATAACGGGTATTCAAGACAATATTCAATTTTTGAATATCCCCCTCACTCGCATTGCCCCTTAACTGCTAAATATTTTTTAGTCAATAGTCCATATGGATCTATGGTTTTCAGATCGTTTATAGTTAGCATTGGTGAATTATTCTTGGTACTGGACTCTAATACTACTTGTTTATTCTTATCGCTTGGATTCACCAGTGGCAATTCTTATTTACTCTTCATTTATTTGGCCCTGATAATACTGTTTGATTATTATCACTTAAACAAAGTAATAGTGAGGTATATTCATCTTTGACTTTATCGGATTCTGATACTACCACTTGAGTATTATCACTTACAATTGTTGTTGATAACTTTTTTACAGATTTCACTGCAGTAGACTCTGGCATTACTGTTTGGGTAGTATTACTGACAGCTGGTAGTAGTGACCCATCGTTAACTTCATTGGACTCTAATATGATACTTGATTACTTATTACCCAAAGCTTGTGCTATAGATTTTGGCCTATATTGAATAGGTACAATTGTAGTCCCATTCTTACCATCCTTTAGGACAAGGAGGATGTTAATGAAAATATAATTTGACAAGGACTTATACAAAACAGGCCAGAAAAACAATATAAAGCAGAATTAATCTAAAATATGGCGTTCTATATGTTCTAAAGTTCGACCTAGGAATTGCTCTCCAATAGTTTGGAATTTTAATGGAATATCAGAAACATAAAATTGATAATTAGGTAGGGTATTATTATGGTTTAGTAAATTTTTCCGCTCTAGTTCAGAAGCAATGGTTTTGGCCACAGTAGTTGCTGAGTCAATGAGCGTAATTTGAGGACCTACTTCGAGTTGAATTATTGGTTTTAAAAGGGGATAGTGTGTACATCCTAATATTAGGGTATCAACATTTTCAGCCAAAATAGGTCTTAGGTATTCTCTTATGGTTAAACGAGTAATGTCATTGTTTAACCATCCTTCTTCGACTAAGGGAACTAATAAGGAACATGCTTTTGAAATGACTCTTGTATTAGGATTATAATTTGCAATAGCTCGTGCATAGGCATTGCTGTTGACTGTTGTAGAAGTCGCAATAACGCCTATTTGGTTGTTACTGGTAACTTTAAGTGCAGCATTGGCGCCAGCAGATATGACATCAATAACTGGAATATCACACGCTATTTCCTTTACTGTATTAAGTGCAACTGCTGAAATAGTATTACATGCAACGACTAATGCCTTCACATCTTTTTGTAAAAGAAAGTCTATTATTTGTTGTGTGAATAATTGTATAGTTTTTTTCGATTTCATCCCATAAGGAACCCGTGCAGTATCACCAAAATAGATGATACTTTCATGTGGCATTCTTTCCATTAGTGCTTTGATAACAGTTAGCCCACCAATACCGGAATCGAATACACCAATGGGGTTTTTAGAGAGAGAAGATATAGTAGTATTAGTATTGTGATTATTCATGATTTTCTGATTTTTTACTTTCTAAACCTAGTTGTCTGGCATTTAATTTAAATCTCAAGCTTTCTGGGTAGGGAAAAAAATCTTCTACCACACCAGCTAAGATGTTATCTTTTTTCTTTTGCCAAAACTCTGGCGTTAATAGATCTTTGTGATGTTTCAAAAAAACTTTTCTTACCTCAGGATCCCCCAATAAAAAAGGGGCAAACTCTTCAGGAAATACATCACCGGGTTGTACAGGATACCAAACTTCATCCGATAGTTCATATTCGGGATTAGGGGGTGGCGGTATTTTTTTAAAATTACAATTTGTCATGTATTCAATTTCATCATAATCATAAAATATTAGTTTTCCATAACTAGTAAGGCCAAAATTTTTGTATAACATATCGCCAGGGAAAATATTGGCAGTAGCCAGATCTTTTAAGGTATTGCCGTATTCTATAACTAGATTTTCCTTTTCTTCTTGGGGTGCTTTTTTCATTTGTATATTTAAAGGTTTTAATCTACGTTCTATATAGACGTGCTTAATAATCAGCAAGTCTTTACAAATTTTTATTTGGGAGGGTGCTAATTCTTTTAACTCAGTCAGCAACTCTTCACTACATCTACTTAGTGGAATGGCAACATTAGTATACTCTAAAGTATCTGCTAGACGTCCTACACGATCATGTTTTTTAACAAGTTCGTATTTATTTTTTACATACGTTCGGTCAAAATTTTTATTCGGACCGAAATAATCTTTAATGATTTTGAAAACATAAGGGAATGAAGGTAATGTAAATACGATCATGACCAAACCTTTGATTCCAGGAGCTAAAATGAAATCATCTGATGAATATCTTAGATGTTCTGCAAAATCTCTGAAAAAAATATTCTTACTTTGTTTTTGTAAGCCAAGCATAGTATAAAAGTCGGTTTTATCTCGCATAGGTAACATGCTTTTAAGGAAATTTACATAACCAGAAGGAACATCCATATCCACTAGAAAATAGGCACGAGAAAAAGAGAAGAGTCCTGCAATTTGTTTGGGCTCGAAGAGTACAGTGTCAATTACCAATTCACCTTTAGAATTATGGATAACTGCAACTGAGAAAGGATATCTTGTGTGTCCATTAATGATTTGACCAAATATATAAGCACACTTGTTACGATAAAAAGGGGAGTGTAGTATTTTGAAGTGAAGGTTTAGTTCATCTAGTGGCCATTTATCTTTGAGAAAATTTTTAGCGGCTCCAAGTACATTTTCAATATCCTGCTCTATATCTGCAAATGGAATTTTCCAATCAAAATAGTTCAGTACATCTGCTAATATTTGTCTTAATTCATTTTTAGGATAAAAAGTATTAAAAGTACCTGTTTCAGATTCAATGTATTCAGTAGAAATGGCAGGTTTTAGAAAGATAAGCTTATTATTAAAATAGTTTTTACCGAGTATTTTATTAGAAACGGAGTTAAAAAAAGTTTCGGCCAGCTCAGGCTGTTTATGATTGATTAGTAGCACTATGTAGGCAAGTTTAGTACCTTTCCACATCTTTTCATTCAAAACGTTTGCTGCAAAATCTTTTTTTAATTTAGCAACACACTCTAAAACCCTATCATCATACATGCGTATTCTATTTGCAACTAATTTTTGGATTTCTAACCATTCTCCTGCTTCAAAAAGTTCCTTAGCCTTGGCACTTATTGACCTAAAAAGAGTATAGTGGCGATTAAAGCCGGATAAAATAGTATCAGCGATAGCTTGTGCCTGTTGTGTGCCTAGATATGACATAGTATTTGAATGATCTTTTGAAATTAACAGTAATTCTAGTGATGATTGATTGTATCAAAAATAAATAAACGAAAGGGCAGAACTTGAAAATAAAAAAATAGACCTTATATCTTGATCGAGTTACAGAGTTGTATTTTTATTAAGGGAAATTATTTATGAGTAAAGAAAATAAACAAGATGTAGATTGGGAAAGAGCAGGTCTTGAGGCTAATGAGCTAGATGTAGAAAGCAATAATGAAAGTTTAAAAAATAACCAAGAGCAAGTGACTCACTCTTTTATAGATGAGGAAGAAGAGCCACAGCAACAGATTAACGAATTAAATAGTCAAATCATTAAACTCAATGAACAGATTTTAGATTTGCAACAACAAATAAAAGATGAGGAAATAAGATCTTTGGCAAATATTCAGAATTTGCAACGCAGGCATAAGAATGAGTTAGATGATGCTTATAAATATGCATCAACTAGGTTTGCAAAAGAGATGTTACCTATTAAAGATTATTTAGAGATGGCTTTGATGGATGAAAGCAATCATTTTGAAACTCTTCAAAAAGGGGTTGAGTTAACCTTAAAACAGTTAGATTCAGCTTTTGAATCTGTTTTTATTAAAGAAATTAATTCATTGGGTGAGGTATTTGATCCTAATAAACATAATGCTGTGGGTACAGAGAAATCTGAAGAGGAACCTAATACAGTTATTAAAGTTTTACAAAAAGGTTATGAAATGAATGATAGAGTTCTAAGACCTGCCATGGTGATTGTTGCTTCTGCAGAATAATTTTTCGATTGACTATTGAAAAAAATCACCTTAGACCAAACCTTAGTAACAAGTACAAATAAAAATATTTTAAATTTAAATTTTGGGAGTGAATTATGGCTAAAGTAATAGGTATTGACTTGGGAACAACCAACTCATGTTTGGCAGTTTCTGAAAATGGACAAACAAAAATTATTGAGAATGCTGAAGGTGCGAGAACCACCCCTTCTATAATCGGTTATGTAGATGGTGGTGAAATTTTAGTTGGAGCACCAGCAAAAAGACAAGCTGTGACCAATGCTAAAAACACAATTTATGCAGTTAAACGTTTGATTGGTCGTAAATTTGATGATAAAGAAGTACAAAGGGATATCGAATCTGTGCCTTATGAAATTATCAAGGCAAGCAATACAGATGCTTGGGTAAAAGCACAAGGTAAAGAATTGTCCCCTCCTCAAGTATCAGCTGAAATTTTAAGAAAATTGAAAAAATCAGCAGAGGATTATTTTGGGCATCCAGTAACTGAAGCAGTTATTACTGTTCCAGCTTATTTTAATGACAGTCAACGTCAGGCAACCAAAGATGCAGGTAAAATTGCAGGATTAGAAGTTAAACGTATTATTAATGAACCAACTGCGGCAGCTTTAGCTTTTGGTATGGATAAGAGTGGTACTGGTGATTCTAAGATTGCTGTATATGATTTAGGTGGTGGTACATTTGATGTTTCCATTATTGAAATTGCAGATGTAGATGGTGAAAAACAATTTGAGGTTTTAGCTACTAACGGGGATACATTCTTGGGAGGTGAAGATTTTGATCAACGTTTGATAGACTATATTAGTTCTGAGTATAGAAAAGATACTGGTATCGACTTAAAGCAGGATGTTATGGCTTTGCAGAGACTAAAAGAAGCAGCAGAAAAAGCTAAGATTGAGTTGTCCAGTGCACAACAAACAAGTATTAGTCTGCCTTATATCACATCCGATGCGAGTGGACCTAAACACTTAGAGATGAATATTACGCGTGCTAAATTTGAGAGTTTGGTTGATGATTTGATTCAAAGAACAATTGAACCATGTAAAATTGCATTGAAAGATGCAAATCTGAGTTTAAGTGATATTGATGATGTCATTTTGGTTGGTGGTCAGACACGTATGCCAAAAGTTCAAGAAACAGTGAAAGATTTCTTTGGTAAAGAGCCACGTAAAGACGTTAATCCTGATGAGGCGGTGGCAGCTGGTGCTGCTATTCAAGGTGCAGTGTTGTCAGGTGATAGGACAGACGTGTTATTATTGGATGTAACACCTCTGTCATTGGGAATTGAAACGTTGGGTGGTGTCATGACTAAGTTAATTGAGAAGAATACTACTATTCCAACTAAGCACTCTCAAGTTTTCTCGACAGCTGAAGATAATCAAAATGCAGTTACTATTCACGTATTACAAGGTGAAAGAGAAAGAGCTTCTGCTAACAAGAGTTTAGGTCAGTTTAACTTAACTGATATTCCACCTGCTCCTCGTGGTATGCCTCAAATTGAAGTAACTTTTGATATTGATGCGAATGGTATTTTGCATGTTTCTGCCAAGGATAAAGGAACAGGTAAAGAAAATAAAATTACTATTCAAGCTTCTAGTGGGTTATCCGATGAAGAAATTGATCGTATGATTAAGGATGCACAAGCCAATGCTGAAGAAGACAGAAAATTAACAGAAGTTATTCAATCACGTAATCAGGCAGAGGCATTAATTTATTCAGTTAAAAAATCTTTAGCTGATTATGGTAGTGAAGTGGATACTGCAGAAGTAGAAAAAATTCAAACAGCTATTAATGCTGCAGAAGAAGCGGTCAAATCAGAAGATAAAGCACGTATTGATAGTGCAAAAGAAGAATTAGCGCGTGTTAGTCAAAAATTAGGTGAAATTATGTATGCTAAAGCACAGCAGGAAAGTGCTGCTGCTAGTAACGCAAGTGCTAATAATTCTCAATCATCTTCTGGTTCAAATTCTTCTAGTGGTGATGACAATGTGGTCGATGCTGATTTTGAAGAAGTAGATGATAAAAAATAGAATTAAATTTTGGTGAATAAAAAGAGACGCCGATAGGCGTCTCTTTTTATTTGATAAATACTTTATTTTAATTAGATTTCTATTTTAAAAAATATGATAATTGTTATCATTCAATAAAATTTAATTAAATCAAGTATTTAATATAAAAAATAAATTGATTAATGGTATATATTGGGATATCCTTATCCACAGTAATTAATTGTTACTTTAAGAGTGAAGTATTGGATAAAAAGATGAAAAAGTCTTCTAGATGGGGAAACAAGGAATAATTATTTGATAGGAGGATATCAGTGAAAGGAAATCAAAAAGTAGTAGATTGCTTAAATAAATTGTTAGCAGGGGAATTAATGGCAAGAGATCAGTATTTTATACATTCTGAGATGTATAGGGACTGGGGTTATGAAAAACTTTATACTAAAATTCACCATGAAATGAGCGATGAAGCAGAACATGCTCGCCAGTTTATTGCCCGTATTCTCTTATTGCAAGGAACGCCTAAAGTGGTACCGGAAGCTTTGCATATTGGACATGATGTACCTAGTATGTTAAGAGCAGATTTGGATATTGAGTTAAAGGTTAGAGAGAATCTCAAAAAAGGTATTACACTTTGTGAGCAAGAGAACGATTTTATTACCAGAGAAATTTTAGTTCAACAATTACTAGATACAGAAGAAGATCATGCTTACTGGTTAGAACAACAATTAAGATTGATTGATGAAATGGGCTTAAAAAATTATTTACAAAGCAATATCAAATAGGGGGTTAAATGAAAATTTCAAGGGAAATATTAACTGCTTTAAATGCCAATGTTGGGGTTGATTTAGTTGCAATCAATCAATACTTTTTACATGCAAGAATGCTGAAACATTTGGGTTATGAGTCATTAGGTTCTAAGGTGTATCATCGTTCTATTACAGTAATGAAAATGTCTGATGATTTAATACAAAGAATATTTTTATTAGAAGGATTACCAAATTTACAAAAGTTAGGCAAGTTATTCATAGGTCAAAGTGTCGAAGAAATTTTACAGTGTGATTTGAAACTGGAAGAGGAAATACGTTCTACTTTGCAAGAAACAATATTATTATGTGAAAAAGAACAAGATTTTGTTTCTAGGAAGATACTGGTTGGGCATTTAGATAAAAGTGAAGAATATATTGATGATTTAACAACAGAAATTAATCTTTTGAAAGATCTTGGGTTACAAAATTATTTACAGAAAATTATATAGATAAAAGTACTATTCATTAGTGGGTTTTTGATAGTATTAATTTTTAGTAATTTTTTAACTAGTTGTATTGTTTTTACAGAATTTTCTACAAAAGATAACCATATCCAGTGGGGTAATCAAAATCAATTAACGATAGAGTGTTGTGGTCTATAAATTCGTAAAATACTCTTAACTATTTATCATTTGTAAGTACTTGTTATTTCTTATTGCAATCAAATTTATTCAAGTATATCAAATTTCTACCTTACTGTTTAGGTTATTAATAAATTTTTTGTGTGTTCATTTTCGGTGAAATAAAGACAATGGCAATCATCAAGGGCTATGATTATCTTTTTGTGATGTTTTAGAATCAATCAATTTTTATTTCTAGTTAATAGGAAGAATATCTCCGCTGTAGTATTTTTTCTTTTTAAGGCTATTAAAATTATCTTGTGTTAATCGTTATGACGGCTTAGCATTTTATCATTTTATTAGACAGAATTCTATTCTATAAGGACGGTATATGGCATTCTACCAGGGTTTAGCAGATAAATTGGAAATATTAGAGTTATCTGGCAATAAAAGACGATTATTGAATATTTGTCAAGACAATGAAACTAATAACTCATTGATTAATTTATCTGGGAATGATTATTTAGGGCTTGCTAATTCTTTTGAGCTGCAGGAGGAATTTATTAGTACATTAGACTGTCGAATCCCTTTATATTCTAGTAGTTCATCTCGGTTATTAACTGGTAATAATACATGGTTTTTAGAGTTGGAGTCCTATCTATGTGAGTTATTCAGGGCACCTTCAGCCTTAGTATTTAGTAGTGGGTTTCATATGAATACTGGTATTATTCCTGCCATCAGTGATATGGATACTATTATATTTTCTGATGAATTCAATCATGCCAGTATTATTGATGGTATTCGTTTATCTAGAAAAGGAAAGTTAATCAAGTACAAGCACAATGATCTTGTACAACTAGAACAGTTGATTGAACAGTATCAGTGTGATTTTTCAACTGTATTGGTTGTGACAGAAAGTATTTTCAGTATGGATGGTGATGAGTGTAACTTAAAAGAATTAACAGCAATTAAAAAGCGATACCCTAAAGTCATTCTTTATGTTGATGAAGCGCATGCAATAGGTGTACGTGGAAAAAATGGTTTAGGATGTGCAGAAGAATATGAATGCATTGATAATATTGATTTTTTGGTAGGAACTTTTGGAAAGGCACTTTATTCTGTTGGTGGTTATTTAATTTGCCAGTCAATTGTTAAAGATTATTTAATCAACCATATGAGATCTTTTATTTTTACCACGGCTTTACCTCCTATTAATATTGCTTGGAGTCATTTTATTCTTGAAAAAATACCTAAATTAGACAAAGAAAGAGAATACTTAAGTTATATTGCTCAATTGCTTAGAGATGGACTAGAAAAAAAAGGTTATCCACAAGTGTCCGATTCTCATATTGTGCCTGTAATTATTGGCAATAATTATAAAGTACTAGAAAAATCTGAAACACTTGTAAGATCTGGTTTTTATGTTTTGCCAATACGCTTTCCGACAGTACCAAAAGGAACAGAAAGATTAAGAATTTCCCTAAATACGAACGTAACCGAGCAGAATATTTATCAATTACTGAATATCTTGTAAGGGTTAGTGAGAAATTATATTTATTTTCTCTAGATGTTAATACTTTCGTAATTGGGAATATCAATCCATGTGGTATTGGGAAAATACTTACTTAAATATCTTTGCAAGTATTGTATGGTGTCATTCTCGATGACACTATTAGTATTAGATGAGTGGTGGTTGTAGGCTATGGCATATAGACTGATGTTTTCTGTTTGAAATAAATGTAAGTTTAGAAGAGTATGATTAAGACTACCTAATTTTCCATTGGTAACCAAAATAATAGGATATTGATTTTTTTTGATGTAATCTAAAGTTAAATAATCTTCGGTGAAAGGAACCATTATTCCCCCAGCACCTTCTATTAATACAATATCGTATTCTTGTTTGAGCTTTTTAGTGGCTGAGTTTAATTTTTCAAAATTAATAGGGCGTTTGTCTATTTTTGCAGCTAAATGAGGAGAGGCAGGATAACTATATATTTCCGGCATCGTGGTTTTTGACAGATCAACTGGCTGTAGTGGAATGTTCATTAATTTTCGGTGTGTTAGGACATCTTCAGAAAACTTTTGATTACCCGTTTGTACCAATTTTTGTGTAATAACGTTTTGACCCGAAAACAAAAGATTTTTGGCAATTAATCCAGTTGCAATTGTTTTTCCTATGTTCGTATCAATGCCAGTGATAAAATAAATTCCATGTTGCATTTTCTATTACTCTTGAATAATTAAATCTTTTGTGGTTATTTGCTTAATAATATTAAGTATATTTTTAGCTAAAAAAGTTAGTTCTTCATCAGTGATAATGTAAGGAGGCATTGTATATATTAAATTCCTAAAAGGTCGTATCCAAATATTAGCATTAATAATTTTTTCTTGTAAGTGAATGAGGTTAACTGGATATTCTAATTCTATAACACCAATCGCACCTAAAATTCTTACTTCTTTAACAAAAGGTAAATTAAGAGCAGGAGCTAGTTCTTTATTCAATATTTTCTCAATACGTTGAATATTGTTTTGCCAATTTTGTGAAAGGAGTAATTGGGTTGAAGTATAAGCAACGTGACAGGCTAAAGGATTAGCCATAAATGTAGGGCCATGCATTAGAGCACCAGCCTCACTATTACAAATATTTTCTGCAATTTCTCGTGTAGTTAAGGTGGCAGAAAGAGTTATATAACCACCCGTTAAGCCTTTGCCTATGCACATAATGTCTGGTTCTACCTTTGCATGTTCCCATGCGAATAATTGACCTGTTCTTGCAAAACCAGTAGCAATTTCATCAAATATTAGTAAAATATGATATTCATTACATAGTTTTCTTAACTCTTTTAAATATTGGGGATGATAAAAATACATTCCACCAGCACCTTGCACAATGGGCTCTATGATAAACCCAGCTAAGTGATGATGGTATTTTTCAAAAAAAGATTGTACAGGTTTAATATCTTCAGCATCCCATGTATGGTTGAATTTTGATTGAGGTTGAGGTAGAAAATAGCGTTGAGGTAAGAAATCATTAAAAAGTGAATGCATTCCAGTGTTAGGGTCACATACGGACATTGCATTCCAAGTGTCTCCATGATATCCACTTTTAATGGTGGCAAAATTATTTTTCGTTAGATTTTGCTTTCCTCTCCAATATTGAATAGCCATTTTAAGTGCAATTTCAACAGCCACTGAACCAGAGTCGGCATAAAAAATAATGTCAAGAGAGGGTGGTGTAATTTGGAGTAATAACTTTCCTAGTTTAATGCCAGCCTCGTGGGTTAATCCACCAAACATAATATGGGACATTTTTTTTAGTTGTTCTATAGCAGCTTGATTAAGATTGGGGTGATTATAACCATGTATAGCACACCACCATGAAGACATACCATCAATTAATTGCTTTCCAGACTCAAGTTCTATAATACAACCATATGCCTTTTTAACCATATAAGTAGGAATTGGATGTATGATTGAACTATATGGATGCCATAAATGTAACTGATCAAATAAGTGTTGGTTCATGAAATTATATACGCAGAAAATTGATCATGTTACTATATTTAACAATAATTACAAGTGATTAGTGTTCAAAAAATAAGGATATAGACACAAAGATAGGAAAAAATCAGTAGAACAACGAGGAGTTAGCTAAGTTTTCAGAACGTAAATAAAAACGAAAGCCAATTATTCAAATTGACGGTTGTTACGATTTTTTTATTGTATATTCGTCGATGTATTTTCTAGCAGTTGCAACGCAACACCCACAGTTTTGACCTATACTCAACTCTTGTTGCAAGCCATTTATAGTAGTGATCCCATTTTTGATACTTTCTTTTAACTGGTGATCAGTAATTTGGCTACATAAACAGATTACCATAATTATCTTAAATAAATATTAATGATATCAATTATCATTAATATTTAAAAAAATGTCAATGAAAATTGTGAAGACAATACTTGATTTTGTACATGAAAAGGTGTGAGAAAAAAATAGAATGTGGTAACAAATAGCACAAAAACAGTAAAATTTATGTATTAGGTTTGTATTCAATATTTTAATAATAATATTAAAATGCTAGAATGAGGGAGCGATGTGTAAATTTTATAAGTATTTTATTACCTAAGGGAGATTTGGCAATGAAAAAAGTATTATTTTTAACTTTGGTGACTATTTCTTTAGCTGCATGTTCTGGTGGAAAAAATACAAAAATTGGCGATATAAGTAAAATGGAGCTTGGTGAAATTGAAACAGTAACTAAGTCTTTGACGCCGGAACAAGCTAGGAAAGTGACACAAGCGATTGCTGATTGTCAGGCTGATGCCGTAGCTGAGGTTTGTAATAAAAAAATCAAAGAAGTTATTAAATAAATACGTATTAATATTGTACATGACGTGTTACCTTAAATAGTTGTTCATGTGTTTTCAATGAACTGTGTTTGAAGGGGGATGGTTCGCTGTGTACGGGGTTATTTATTCGGCTGGGGTGGCTTAGGGGGTGGTTTGTGTGCTAGTTTGGGATGGTTTGATTGACCTTGTGACGGGATGAATTGAGATTGAATAATATATTATTTTAACCTTATTTAGTTTCGTTTTAAGTATTCAGATTGTGTAGGCTGGAGATATAAGGATAATTATCAATCTTGGTGTTCTTTATTGTGTTATGTAATAGTGTATTCGCAAATTTGATCAGCTGTGAAACAACCATAATAATGGGATTATCAGTAACGGTTTAGTAACAGGAATTATCTAAAGTGAGCTAGTGGAATTAAATACACCAGTTATTCACATCCTTTTGGATGGGACTGAAACTGTTTGTATGACATGACGATGTGCTTTGATGAACAAAATAATATATGATTATTGGATGTAGGATCACTTTACAGTAGGTAGAAGTCGCTGATATTATCATAGTTTTTAAAGTTGATTATGGGTAGTTATCGAATCAATTCTAGAATTAGGGTTGTGACAAAGGAATAGGAATAATATATCTAAGTGATGTCTGTGTGTAATTTTTTTAAGCTTTATTTGCAATAAAATTGTTGATTGGAATATTCATGAAAAAAAAAGTAGTGTTAGGGTTGTTATTAGTTGCTTTTACCTCATGTTCTGGGGAAAAGAACTTGAAAATTCGTGATGTTGGTAAGATGGATTTGGATGGGATCGTTAAAGTAATGAAATCGTTGACGCCAGAGCAAGCTCAGAAATTAGGTGAGGCGGTTGGGCAATGTCAAGCCAACTCAGAGGCTCAAGTGTGTGACGCAACTATTAAGAAAGTTATTAGATAAACTTGGTTTTGTATATAGGCATTCATAGAAATATACTTTACTGATTGTATTGTGTTAGTCACTTTAGTTGTATGGTATAAGTTTGTTTTTCATGAACTTTATTGCGTGCTTGTTGCTGTGTTAGTCAGTTTTTTTTATTTTTTATCTTGTTGTTGCAATACTTTACAACTGACTGTATTTCATTGTGTTTCTGACTCTATTTGTAGATTATATTAAGGTAATTAAGTTAGTGTTAACTTTGTTTCAAACAGAAGTATTTAATGTTATTGGGTTCAATATTTTAAATGTTTTAGGACTTTATTCATTATATTGTATTTTAAAAAAATTTTATTTTTTTTCACCATGTCTGATTCTACATTTAGTGATTGTGTTGTGTTCGGTCATGAATCCCCTTAGTTTTTTAACAAAACGTTCTGTAAGCCTGTATTCAGAGCAATAACTTAGATGGAATATGGATAGTAGTTAGTTCGAAGCACTGACTACAAAGAAATAAAAGTCTATCTCATCTATAATATAAAGAATGAGGGGGAAGTGTGACCAAAATTAATCATTTTACTTCTCGTTCTGAAACTTGTAGTCGATCACGAACTAGATAGATGAAGTGTAAGACACTAATCTTTTCCAGTTAGTTATATTTGTGATAATTGTTTTATCAGGTTCTGCTGTAAGACTCGTTTTCTTTAAGGCAGAAATTAGTGTGAGATATAGTAAGTATGAATCTAGTTTTTATGTTATATTCTAGAGTAATTTTCAGTTAAAAAGATTAGTGTAGGAAAGGATAAGCATGTCACTTCAAAATATTATTGAACTAGGATTTGAAAATAGATCGGAGATTTCTCCTGATGATGTCAAACCAGAACTAAAGGAGGCAGTTCTTGAAGTGATTGAGTTATTAGATAAAGGTAAGTTGAGAACAGCAGAAAAACTTGATCAGAAATGGGTTGTTAATGAATGGGTTAAAAAAGCTGTCTTATTGTCATTCAGAATTCGTGATAATGAAGTTAGTTCGGATGGTGTGAATCACTATTTTGACAAGGTGGATACCAAATTTTCACAATGGGATAAAAAATGTTTTTCCCAAGGAGGATTTAGAGTAGTCCCTAATGCAGTTGTAAGAAAAGGCTCATACATTGGTAAAAATGTGGTTTTGATGCCCTCTTATGTAAATATTGGTGCTTATGTAGATGAAGGTACAATGGTGGATACATGGGCAACGGTAGGTTCTTGTGCTCAAATTGGTAAAAATGTACATTTATCAGGAGGTGTAGGTATTGGAGGAGTATTGGAGCCATTGCAAGCATCACCAACTATTATTGAAGATAATTGTTTTATTGGGGCTCGTTCTGAAATTGTGGAAGGTGTGATCGTAGAAGAAGGTAGCGTAATTTCTATGGGGGTATATATTGGACAGTCCACTAAGATATATGATCGTGAAACTAAAGAAATTACTTATGGACGGATCCCGGCGGGTTCAGTTGTTGTTGCTGGTAATTTGCCAAGTACAGATGGAATGTATAGCTTATATTGTGCTGTGATTGTTAAAAAAGTAGATGCTAAGACTTTATCTAAAGTAGGTATCAACGAATTGCTAAGAGAAGTTTAAGTTTTTTCGATTGGTTTTTACAGAATATAAAAATAGCCATTGTATATTCTTTGTGGGTAGTGGCATCATCCCAGCTTTTGGATTTATTGTCTTTTAATCATTCAGATTAATATAACTTATTGATTAGCTGATGGGATTGTCGTTTTAAGATCTTGCAAAAAAGTGTGATAATATCGGATGGAGCGTTGTAGAGAAGAATATAATTTAGAATAAATCCTTATCAAGATGATATATGATGTACAAAACTGGAGGAATGATATCAAAAGATATGTATCGAATTGAATGTTAAAATGAAAGCGATATGATTGCATAACAAAAAACCGCGATTAAGTCGTGGTTTTTTTATGCAATGGAATATAATTAATTAGTTTTTAATATTTTTTTTTCACAGAATTGACTAATTTCACTCCCAACGGCCTCTATGTTTTTTATATACTCTTGCTCACTTCTAGCATTTTTAGCGATATTAAACATTTTTTTAACGTAAGTTTTATTCAAACTTGTATTTTCAGCCACACAAGTACAGTAACTATCAATAATTTTTTTAGTGGCAGCATCTACTTTGGAATTCGATTTAGTAAGTTCCATTTTACAATTCTGCGCAATAGCCTGTTGTTGAGATTTGAGTGTTTCCGAAAACTCGGCTTCATTGATAGGCTCTGCAATACTGTTAAAAGTGGACAAAACTATAATAGTACTCAATAATAATGACTTCTTCATACATGTCTCCTTATGATTCAATAATCGTTTACTCCTGTAGTTTACTTTAGAGGGTGTTTTAGAATAATCGTCTCTTCTCTATCAGGCCCAGTTGAAATAATTGAAATAGGAACACCACATAACTCCGATAATCTTGCAAGATATGCTTTAGCATTTTTTGGAAGTTTTTCATAATCTTTAACACCTAGGGTATTTTCTTTCCAACCAGGCCAAGTCTCATAAATTGGTATACATCGTTCAACTGCATGAGCTCCAAAAGGAAATAAATCTATTTTTTGTCCATCTAGTTCATAACCAACAGCAATCTTAATTTCTTCTAAGCCATCCATGACATCTAATTTTGTAATACAAAGTCCAGTGATTCCATTTAACTGAACTGTGCGTCTAAGTGTTGTAGCATCAAACCAGCCACAACGACGCGAACGACCGGTCACAGAACCAAACTCATTTCCTTTATGTGCTAAATAGGCACCTGTTTCGTCATATAATTCAGTAGGAAACGGACCAGAGCCAACTCGTGTAGTATAAGCTTTAACAATTCCTAACACGTATTGGAGGGAGTGAGGAGGTACCCCAGCACCAGTGGCTGCGGCACCGGATAAACAGTTAGAGGAGGTGACATAAGGATAAGTTCCATAATCAATATCTAATAGGGAACCTTGAGCACCTTCAAATAAAATATTTTTACCTTGTTGGTTGTATTGATGTAATGTGTTAGATACATCGCCAATCAAGGGTTTAATTTTATCAGCATAATTCATTGTTTCATCATAAATAGACTCAAACTGTATTTTTGCAACATTGTATAAGTGTTTTAGTTGTGTATTGTATAATTCAAGAATATTTTCTAACTTTTCAGCGAAATATTTGGGTTGAAATAAATCTAGTATTCTTAATGCTCTTCTGGCAACCTTATCCTCATATGCAGGGCCAATACCGCGACCTGTTGTGCCAATTTTTTTTGAACCTCTAGCAGATTCTCTAGCATTATCTAGAGCAATGTGATAAGGCAAGATAAGTGGACAGGTAGGAGCAATCATTAGACGTTCTCGCACATTAACACCTGCGATTTCTAATTCTTCAATTTCTTTAAATAAATCTTTAGGAGAAACCACTACTCCAGAGCCAATCAAACATTTAACATGAGTGTGTAAAATACCAGAGGGAATTAGTCTTAAAACAGTTTTCTTACCATTTACGATCAGTGTATGTCCTGCATTATGACCTCCTTGAAATCTAACAACAGCAACAATATCTGGTGTTAGTAAATCAACTATTTTTCCTTTTCCTTCATCACCCCATTGGGTACCAATGACTACTACATTCTTCGACATAATTTTTTTTCCACAATTATTTGAGTTCAATGACATGGGTTAAATTACCCATTGGTTATTAATAAATTCGATTTTATAATCACATGTAATTCTCTAATGAATTTCATTATTAGTATTTCAATGATAACTTGTTTTTTGGTTATTTTTTAATTCTTCAGTCATTTCTTTTGCTGGTTCATAATCACGAACAGGGATTTTAATATCATTATTATCAATTTTTTCATCTCGGATGGTGTTTAAAAAATATTTAAAATCAAGATGTAGTACTGTTGCAGATCTTGCTTTCTTAGAATAGTGTTCGAGATTGGCACAGCGATCTTCTTCTAGGAAGTTAGAGCATGCGTTTACATAAACTCTATACGATAATCTTGTGTGGTAATGATCGGATCTTATCCACGATAAGTCAATATAGATTAAATAGTTTTTAACAAAAATGCTAATTTTCTCTAACTCCAGAATAGTTGTTTGAATTCTAGGTGTTTGTATGAATTCTTCTTTAGTGTTTTCAATAACTTCCTGGTGATCATCAAGTGGTGAGTTAAATACAACAAAGGATTGTCTAACATTTAAAGGTAATTGAAAAGGAGTTAACTGTTTTGTTGTTGTTTGGCTATCTTTTATTGTCAGTCGCTTAATTAAGTAAAATAGTTGATATTTAGTGTTAGTTTCTTTTAATAATGAATTGAAAATATCAATATGATCCAAAGAAAGAATAATTCCGTGGCTAGGAATAATTTGTACACAGTCTAGCATTAGTTTGAATACTTCGATATCAGTATCTCTACCTTGATGCCTAAGAATTTGAGTCCAAACTTTTAGTGGGACTCTGGTGTTAAGTAATGATTGGGTTGTATGCAGTGTAGAATGAGCATAATAAAAACCACGGATAGAGCAATTGGATGATAGGTGAGAGCTGGTTTGTGTAATCTGCATGGTAATGTTGGAACGCATGCTCAGTTATTTCCTTGAAATTTATCGGTTACTCGAACGGCCTTTTTTATTAAGTTCTTGTAATTATTGGTTAATAAAAAAATGGTACATTCTATGAGAAGAGTAGAGAGCCTCAGTTGGTAGCCACATGAACGAAATAAATGGATAATCCCCCCTCTGGTTTTTTCCAGACGATAAGCCATAAGTGGCAATACTGAACCATAGTTGGATAACTGGCAAGATTCCATTGCTTCCTTTCATTAACTTAGGATAATTATAAGCGAGGAGTATAACATTAAACTCTTTTAAATTTAACAACAATGTTTTAATAAATTCCTTCTAAAATACTTAAGTACGTACTTAAAATGATCTTGACATGAAATTTCATTATAATATAATGTCATCCTTCATGTTTGGTGGTGTATGATTGAAGATAAACGAGGTGGTTTGCGGGAATAGCTCAGTTGGTAGAGCGCAACCTTGCCAAGGTTGAGGTCGCGAGTTCGAGACTCGTTTCCCGCTCCAGTATATACCGCAGTGCGGGAATAGCTCAGTTGGTAGAGCGCAACCTTGCCAAGGTTGAGGTCGCGAGTTCGAGACTCGTTTCCCGCTCCACTTTAACAAAGAGCACTCAAGCAAATATGGCGAAGTGGCAGAGTGGTTATGCAGCGGCCTGCAAAGCCGTGGACGCCGGTTCGATTCCGACCTTCGCCTCCATACTTGCTCAGTATGGCGGGATGGCAGAGTGTTTATGCGACGGTGTGCAAAGCCGTATAGGCCGGTTAGATTCCGAGCTCCCGCCTCCATAAAAAATAGTGTCAGCCCGGGTGGTGGAATAGGTAGACACAACGGACTTAAAATCCGTCGGCTTTTAAAACGGCCGTGCCGGTTCGATTCCGGCTCCGGGCACCATTTACATATCAATGGCTTTCAGTTCTAACTGATTGTTTTCTTTTATATCTACTCTAAGATCTCATCTTTAGGATAGCGTTATAAGGTGTAAGTGAGAAAGAATAGTTATCTAGCGGATCCTTGTTGTGCTGTATATATTGTTGAATTTATAGAGATAAGTGCACTTCCTAAGTCTTCTACACAATAACTAGGTGGTTCACAAGCTATCACTCTATGATTTGTGCTTAATATTTGAGTAATACTTTCTTTTGATCATTAGATACTGTCTCTTTACATAACCATAGCTACAATATTCTCCTTTTTTGGTTATAACATAGAGTTGAAAGTATGCTAAGTTAGGGGTAAACCAAACCATCAATCCTTAATACTTCCAATTTTGAAAAATCATCGCTTGATCACCAGCCCTTACTATTCTCATGTTGCCAATAACTCTATTTCTTTCTTTTCAAATATTAAGTGAATTTATATCCTAATAAAATAAGAGATATTGATTATTCTGTGTATTATTTAAAACTTATTACAATCAAGATCTAGCATTAAAAGAAAGAATACTGGGAAAGTTCTATACAATTATGTCGTGAACAATAAATATGCTTTTAACAGACTATTGGCACACGAGAAATTACGTGTACACACCTCAGGTAAAAGAATGAGTTAGAAAATAAAATAGTTATTTGAGAATAAAACACTAAATAGTAAATTAAACCCTATTTTATTAGATAGAATGATCTTAAATTTTTAGATAAAATCATTGGGTTATGTGACTAAATCATCCTGTCCACCACCAGATGCTAATTATGGCCAAACCATGAAAAACCCATATTCGACGTGAGTTATAAGATTTTTGAACTCATTTTCATCATTAGCAAATCCCTCTACGCAAAAACTATAGACTTAATTTTTTGAATAATTTTCTTCTAATAAACAACAAAACAAATGTCATTATTATGAATATTGAATAGAATACTGTTGGTAGTGTCACATCCAGAAAATTATGTTTGGGTGTAAAAAATATCAATTTGATTTGATATCTCTGTAAGCTCACTATCATTATTAATATCTTTTCTAGGAATAGAGTGTAGTAGCTTTTTTGCTTCATCTAGTTGTTCATGAGCAATATAATGTTTCATTAACAATTTCTTTTTTATTACAGATCGGAAGTCTGTGATGAGCTCATGTTTAATTTTTTTAATATCATCAGATGATAACTGAACCTTATTTTCATTTAAAAAGTAATAATATTTATTTTTTATAAAAGGAATATTGGGATATTTTTTAATTAAATCGTTCAGCCTATGTTGAATATTGATATTCTTTGAATTAATTTTAATAGCTATTAGGCCACCTAATAGTATTGACTCATAAACATCTTTTGCCATATCTCTTTTAAACGGAGTATAGTCAGAGTTGTTTAGACTTAACTCATAAGATGGATTACTGAAATTAACTTCAATATTTTCTGTTGTTTCCCAAAAAACAAAGTCATTATTTTTATTTTTAAAAGATAAAAAGGCATGCCTTGGTGCATAGACAATATATGGGGTCCATTTTTCATATCCAATGCATCCATTAGGATATATACATATAAATCGCAATCAGCTTGTTGAAAAGCATAATTGGTTACAGAGATAGATTTCTTGTGTGGAAAATATTGAATCACCAATTGGTTAGCACATTTCACATAATTAATTTTTTCATCGTCATCATCATTATGCATCGTGCATTCTTGATTTATTTTATTTAAAATGAAATTGATATTATTTAATGCCTTATTTTTATTTTCTACAGAAGTAACCCTCATTTTCTCATCTAGTTCTATTAATTGATGAGTCAATAAATTAGGATTAATTTTACTATCATCATATTTTATTTTTGGCACAAACAAAGTTTCGAATTTATTAGTAATATTAGAAATTATTGATGATATATCGATATCAGGGTGAAATCTATTACTAATTATTATTATTTATTAGCAAAACAACCAAGTAATTACGAGGAGATTAAATATCTTATAAGATTGTTTATTATCCATTATTATTGTCTCTATTCTTTAAAAGTAATTTATTCTATTTGTTTGAGATCATAAGAATTTTATGGCTAAACAGATAAAGATTATTGTGTAGAAAAGTTAGCTTATTATATCCGTAGGAGAACTTGTTTCCATGAAACGAACTCTAAATATCCTTGTCATTCAAGGATATTTTGGCTATTTTTGCCCTTTATCTCATTATCATTTTGTTTTTCAAATAATTTTCTGTTAACAGGCACAGATGGTATTCTCACATTAATTTTTTTGCTAGTAAATGAAATTATGTTACTAGCAAAAAAATATTGGAATAGTTGACACAAAAACAACACTCCCTATTTGTAAAGAAGTGATATCAATACATTCAAAAAGAGGTGCCAATATATTTACAATAATGTCGTTCTCACGTTGTGTTGCGAATAGCGATAACAAAACTTATTATCAGCATAGTTGATTGGTTAAAAAAATTAATTAACAAAATCAATATATTAAGTCTAAGCTAAGATAATAATGAAACTTAATGGGTTACTCTAATGAATTTTAATGTGGGCTAGTTACTTTATTTATGACCTCACGCTATCATAAAAATACTTAATTAGTCGATGAAAAGTCTTGTTACTCAATTTTGCTTTTAGTCTGAATTTTTGTTGGAATAAAAATTGTAAATACTTCAGTAACAGATTAGATGAAATCCAAACACACAAAAACTACAAGTTTAGGTCGGATGTTACAATTTCAAATGTTGATAGTAAACCGCTCTATCTGAGCTGAATATATGGAGTGAGCTTCAGCTTAGATGTAGTGGGTTACCGCCTTAAATATTTAACAAGTAAGTGGAGAGAGCTCTCTACTGACTAAAAAATATATTTTATAATTTGTGCTAAAATTCTAAAATCTATTTTGGAGGGATATTTCTGGTCTCTAATTATAGAACTGAATGAATAGTTGATGATTATGGAAATGAGGGAGCTTATGGCAATCAGGACATTTCAAGGGATACAGCCGATTTTAGGTAAAGAAATCTATATTGATGAATTTAGTTGTGTGATAGGAAGAGTTAGGATAGGAGATGAATCTTCGATATGGCCGGGTGCTGTTATCCGTGCTGATGTTAATGATATTGTGGTAGGAAACCGCACCAATATTCAAGATGGTTGTGTTTTGCATGTCACTACCCCTTCGAAAGATAATCCCAAAGGATATCCTTTATTCATAGGAGATGATGTAACTATCGGACATCAGGTCATGCTACACGGGTGTACTGTTAAGAATAAAGTTCTTATTGGGATAAGTAGTGTAGTATTAGATGGTGCAGTGATCGAAGATAATGTTTTAATAGGGGCGGGTTCTCTAGTGCCCCCAGGTAAAATTTTAGAGAGTGGCTTTTTATATTTAGGTTCACCTGTCAAGCAAATTAGAAAATTAAATCAGGATGACCTAGATAGCATTACCCACTCTGCGGCTCATTATGTAGACCTCAAAAATAGGCATTCAGAAAAATGAAAAATACATTGTAGTAAGTAAAAAAGTCTTTTACTATAATGCACGAAGTTATTCTTTTTGAATAGCAGGGTTAGTTTCATCACTAACAACTTCAAAACCATTGAGTACATCTGCTTGCTGCCTGATTTGCATTTCAATTTCATAGGCGATTTCTGGATTTTCTTTTAACCAAATACGTGTATTGTCTTTACCTTGGCCTATTTTAGTCCCATTGTAAGAATACCAAGCACCAGCTTTTTCAACAATTCCCATTTTAACACCTATATCAACTAATTCTCCCTCTACAGAAATTCCTTCACCGTATAGTATATCAAATTCTGCTTGTTTAAATGGAGGGGCAACTTTGTTTTTGACTACCTTAACTTTGGTTTCGCTTCCTAATATATCTTCTCCTTTTTTGATATTGCCAATGCGACGAATATCTAAACGTATAGAAGAGTAAAATTTTAAGGCATTACCACCAGTGGTTGTTTCAGGGTTACCAAACATGACACCAATTTTCATTCGAATTTGATTAATAAAGATAACGAGAGTATTAGTTTTTTTAATATTACCTGTTAGTTTTCTCAGTGCTTGACTCATTAATCTTGCCTGTAACCCCATATGACTATCACCCATATCGCCTTCAATTTCAGCTTTAGGTACAAGAGCAGCTACTGAATCGATTACAACTAAGTCAACACTCCCAGAACGAACCAACATATCACAAATTTCGAGTGCTTGCTCCCCAGTATCAGGTTGTGAAATTAATAGATCAGCAACATTGATCCCCAATTTCCCAGCATATACAGGATCAAATGCGTTTTCGGCATCAATAAATGCACATGTACCTCCATTTTTCTGACATTGAGCAATAGACTCTAAACATAGAGTGGTTTTACCAGATGACTCGGGGCCATAAATTTCTACGATGCGACCACGAGGTAATCCACCAACACCTAGAGCAATGTCTAAGCTTAGAGAACCAGTTGAAATAACCTGTAAATTTTCATCGGTATGAGATCCATCCATTTTCATGATGGAGCCTTTTCCAAATTGTTTTTCAATTTGCGCCAAGGCAGAAGCCAAGGCCTTATTTTTTTCATCTGACATATATAAAAACCTTATAAAATATAAAATGGGTTATTATTTTTTTCTATTTTTAATTAATAGAATAATGTAACCAATAAACATAACAGCCAGTACTAGGCCAAATTTAACATACCAAGTAGCAAACCAAGGCATTTGAATACACATTAAATTAGCTGTTTGGATATCATATCCTGCACTCTTTTGAGCATACCATGTCAAAAGAGGTGTCCATGCAGTGACAAAAAGACCTAAGAAAATGGGCCATGTAAGGTAGATTTTTTCGTTCTTCCATACCAGAAAGGTTGTAATCACCCAAACAATATTGTAGAGAATTATTTGAACTGTAATATCGTTACTGACAACTAGCCAACGGTTAATGAAGTAGCATAGAATAATCCAAACAATACCCAAAATAGCAATAATAATTTCTTCAGGTTTTTTAAACATGGTGAATTCCCTTATGAATAAACTAATTAATTCTATCCCCTAGAGTCCAGTAATATAACATTATGTGCCTAAAAAGTCATGTTGCTTTTACTGTTAAAGAGGTTTCTAGATCTTCAATTTTTTGATAATCAATGTCCCATTTCCATATACCTTTATTTGAATTTTTTTGAACTGCCCTTAAGAATAAATATCGAATATAAATATGTTTAATAGGTTTTTGGATTGATTTAAAATAGCGGTGCATAGCTAATGCATAAATAGTTGCTTGAAACTGGTAAGCATGTTTTAACACTTCGGAAAGTAGGCGATCCGTTGTATAGTCTTGTAAATCATTACCCATAAAGTTTGATTTATAGTCAATAATGTACACATCTTCATCATTATATAAACCCACCCAGTCAATAAAGCCACTGAGATAAGTTTCATAAATTTTTCCCTGAGGATGAGAAGTATCTGGAATAATAAATTTTTCCAAATTATTATTTTTAAACCATTGATTAATAGTTTCTAGTGTAACCTCATTGGGTTGGTAGAACATGAATTCTAGTTCTTTGCTACTGATGTCAGGTGAGAAATTAGTCAGTGTAATTTCTTTGTTTAATTTAGATTTTAAGGTGTTTTCAATCATTTCTAAAGTAACTTTTGTCAAATCTTCAATTCTATAATACCCATGTAAACCATATTGTATAATTCTTTTTCTTATTAATGGTTCATATGCAGATAATGGTTCTTGAAAATTAATTAATTCCAATATTTCATGCCATAAATTTCCTGTTTCAGAACCCTTAGGGAAAGTGAATATATTTAAGGTAGGTTTTATATTTGTCAAATCTTGTTTCAGTACTTGTGTATCTATTTGTGAAGAATATAAATCAGGTGACTGAGAATTTTTAATCATGCGACTATAACTAGTGTTTTCTGATAGAGAGTATTGAAAATTTGGTTTATGAATTGTTATAAAGGATGGCTTGTTTAGTTGTACATTTTGAAAAAAGGTTGGATTAGGTAAATTCTCTTGAAAATCAATGATATTTTCTAAGTCCCGATTGGTTCGATACCAGTTTTGCCAAGCATCCCAGAGGGTTTCAGATTCTTTTAAGTAAGGAGAAATCAGATATTGAAGTGGGTTATCAGCATTAAGCTTATCTTGCTCTACATCGTTGGTAAATAGAACTAATTTTTCTTCTGCACGAGTAATGGCAACATATAGTCTGCGTATCGCCTCCTGAGCAGCATGTTGGGGTGCTTTGTTTATATTTTTAATATAAGTTAACTGTGGGCTTGAATGTTCAGATGAGGTATCCAGTTCTAGTAATGGTTTTTGATTTTTTTTCTCAGCATAGTCCCAGAGAAAAGGACAAAATACGATGGGATATTGTAAGCCTTTAGAGGCATGTATAGTGATAATTCTAACCAAATTCTCATCACTTTCTAGGCGTAAGGTGTTTTCATCTGAAGGTACATTATTTTTTTGGATCTGGTCTTCGAACCATTTAATGAGGGTATTGGGATTTTGAAATGAAATTTCTTTTTCTGATAGTATTTCAATAAGTTGGTTAAAATTAGTTAGTGATCTTTCTTGCTCTTGTTGAATGAGTCGAGTTTCAACACCAATAGATTGAAATAAAAATTGAAATGCAGAATAAATTCCTTTTCCATCCCATACGATAAAGAAATGTTTTAACTGTTGCAGATAGTATTCTAATTTCTTTTGAGAATTTTGAATTTCATTAATTTCTTTAGCATCAGCATTCCAAAATTGACTACTAAGTAGGTAATTTAATTCTTGATAATTCATTTCAATTTCTTGTAAAGATTGAGCTTGGTAAGAAAGGTTACGAGAAAATTTTAATAAACTTAATAAAATCAGCGCCTCTTCTGTATCATAAATAGATTCTTTTTCATATTTGACAGAGCGAATGTTTTTATTTAATAACGCATTAGATACTAACTGAGCTTGTATATGTGTGTTAACCAGTATAGCAATGTCTTTGGCTTCTAACACTCGATTGTCATATTGAATGAGATTTTGCTGTGATTCATTTAGTAACAGGGCAATATAATTAGCACTAGCGTCGGCGGCTAATTGACTTAATTTATTTTTATTCTGATATTCTTCATTTAGTCTAATAATAGTTAATGTAGCTAAGGTATTATTTTTTTGTATTATTTTATGATCTTTTCTATACGCTGTTATGTTGTTATAGGATATATTTTCATTTTTAAAAGGATTACTATTGCTATTGAATAATTTATTAATAAAGGTTACAAGAGGAGACACACTGCGATAATTTGTATTCATGGTATAAAAATGAGTGGCATCTTTTTTAGCATTTAGGTAGGCAGTAACATCGGCACCACGAAATTGATAAATAGATTGTTTGGGATCACCTATAAAAAAGATTGGAGTAGCATTATTAATAAATAACTTTTGAAATATAGTATATTGAACAGGATCCGTATCTTGAAATTCATCGATTAATACATAATGATATTGATGATTTAAGTTATCAATTAGTTGTTTCGTATGGGAAGTATCGCTATTGACAATGGATAAGACGTCAATTAATAGATCGTTAAAACTACGTTCAATGGTTAGTTTTTTATAGTCTTCTAGACGTTTATCTATGTAATCAATATACTCCAAATACCACTGTGCAATCATTTCATCTTTCTTGTCTTGATAGTTTTTATATTGTTCAGCAAGAGAAATAATGCAATGGAATGATCTAAAGAGTGTTTGTATTTTTTGTTTGTTGGCTGTTTTTTTTAGAAAATTTTGGTTATTAAGTTTAAAGCGCAAACAAGCATCCAAATATTTATTGTTAGATAAAGTAGAAAAAATTTTTTGAGGAGATTGTCGGAACATATCAAATAAGGTCTCATAGGTTCCGAGTTTAAAATAAGTACCACTTAAATCATTTTTTTCTCGTAGTATGGTCAAAAAAGCCTGAATATCATCTTCATTGAGTTGAGAGTGAAGGTTTTTTGATAATTGTCGTATATTTAATAAATTGTTTTGGAATTGTTTTTTTTGTAAATTATTCAGAAAATTTTTTTGAATAAGGGGACGTTGTAACCATTGACGATTTTCCATATATAGGGATTCAGGTGTAATGTTGTTAATAAAGAAAAACCAACTATTTTCATTACAGGGGGTTATATTTTCTCTAAAAAAATCTTCTGTGAAAGTACGAACTACTTCGTCGTGATTACTAACTAAACTTAGGTTAAATGGGCTACCACTTAAAAAAGCCTCATCTTTTAGTACAGTTAAGCAAAAACTATGAATAGTGTAGATAGTTGCTTCATCAAAGTGGTTTATTTGTTCAGTTAGATGTCGAATAATGTTGGGAATATCCCTATTTTGTTGTTCAAGTTCATGTATTAACTGTTTTATAAATGGTTCTATATTTATATTATTTCCTAATAGTGAGTGTTTAATTTGAATTAATCGATCTCTTAAGCGTTGTTTGAGTTCCGCGACAGCAGCATTTGTGAAAGTAACAACTAGTATTTGGTCAACATGTTTATTTTCTAATACGATTAATCTTGCATAAATTGAAGCAATACCATAGGTTTTCCCAGTACCTGCAGATGCTTCTATGGAACTAACGCCGTTAAGTGATATAGTCAGGGGGTCGAAGGTCAAAAGTGTTGTGCTCATAATTAAATCTCAAATTTTTTAAACTGTTCAAACATAGGGATTAGTAGTTCTTTAATTAGAGGTAAAAATAATTCATGATTTGTAATTAAATCTTGATTTTTGAAGAGTAATTGATTTTCGAAATAACTTAATTCATTCGATTGTTCGAATTCATTTTGTATTGTGGTCAGGTAATTTTCCAACATAGGTTTATTTTTAGTACTTAATTTTTCTCCAATTGTAAAAGATGTTTTGTAGAAAAAAGGTAATGGTGTTTTAATACCCATTTGCATATATTTAATCCACGATTTTAAATACGTTGTAGCTCTATCTTTGTCCATAGGTTTAAAATGAATGAATTCATATAATCCTAGTAAGTAACTATCAGTGAGATTCCCCTTGGCTGCATAAATGAGGTGTTTAAGATAAGCTTGTATTAGAAGTTGATTATTGAATATTTTTCCATAATTGAATACAACTAAATTTTGACCAAAAAGGCTCTCTAGTGAGCCGGATAGGTGAATACCATCGATATTTAATTCAATATTAAATCGTGTGTGTGGTAATTTTAGTAGCTCGTGAATGGGTTGATTTTTATTTGGAAGAATACTACGTAACAAGTCGTTTAATTGAGATTCGATACTAGAAAACCAGGTATTGGCTAATTGCCCAGATGGAAAATAATCAAACTCATAAAACTCTTGTTTTAGTTTAGGTATGTTTTGTTGGTTTACTATTGCATTGAATAAAGATCGAATAATGAATTGTCCTTTGTCATTTAGTTGAGTACTTTTAATTTTATAGCGATTTTCATAAGGTGTTTTTAACAAAGAAAAAGGTTCATTAAAAGAAGATTCTGGTTTAGTATAAGGTGGATAGATAGATAATTCATTTTTTAACCAGTAACGAGTAGGGTTTTTCCAGAATGCTAAGAATTCAGTTAAAGCTAAGAAAGGATTTGTTTTTTCTTTGATAAGATAACCAGCTAAAAAATCTTTTATAACTCTATTTTTTGCTTGATAAGCATTTAAATAGCTTGTTTGATAATTAATCAAAGTAGTTGGTGCTTCAAAGTATTTCTTGGAAAAGTTTTGTAAGGGATGTTGAGTAATCCACTTTTCTTGAAGTATTTTATTGTCAATATGTGTCATATCTTCTACTAGGTTGATGATCTCATTTATCAATGGAGAGGGATTTAATATTTCATTTCTGTCTATGCTACGACCTATATATGATATATAAAGTGCTTGTTGGGTACTGATCAGAGTCTCTAAGAATAAATATCTATCATCTTCACGACGGGATAAATCCCCTGGTTCTCTATTTTTCTGAATTAAATCAAAAGATGAATGAATATTCCTTCTAGGAAAAGATTGATCATTCATACCAATTAATGCCACAAATTTAAAAGGAATAGTACGCATTGGCATTAAACTGGCAAAGGTAATTCCTTTGTTCAAAAATCCTGCATTTGAGATAGTATTGATAGATGATTGAAGGATATATCTAAAGGTATTGTAATTAATATCATTGTTAAATTTGGCTAGTTCAATAGATTTATTTAGTTGGACTAGTTGATTAAAAAAAGTTTCTTGAGCGGTTTTATTTTCTAGAGTGATCTTAATCAGTGATAGACTGATATTTTTTATTTCTTCAATCCATTGACTCATAGATAGCATCTTATGATGTGTTTTCTGATAAATATTTTCTAGGACATTGATGAAAGGAAGTAATTTTTCTTTAATTACTGATTTAAATTTGGACTTTGTATTGGCAATTTCTTCCTGATTGGGATTAAATTCTAAACAGAGATTTTCAAAATTAAATAATGAAGACTTGGGATAATTTTCATTGATAATAATTTGTAGATTCTTAATTCCTTTATCCCAAGTGAACTGGTGGTTATTTGCTTTATAAGTTTGGCGATGTTCTTGGTTCAAACCCCAGCTTATGTTTAATTTATCTAGAATAAAGTGAATTATCTTAAGTTCATAATTAGAAATAGAGAAATGATCCCTAATGTGTATATTTTTTAATAACTCTAGAACACAATTGACTTCAAAACGACTATCTATGAATTTTAGTATTGCTTCAATTGCTGTGTAGTAAGGCTGATCACTTTTAACTTTTACATCAGAGACAGAATAGGTAAGAGGTATTTCATCTTGTGTATAGGATCCGAAGATTCCATTGATATAGGGCAGATACTGTTCGATATTAGGACTTAGAATAGCAATATCTTCTAGTTTTATTTCGGGATGGGTTTTTAAATAATGAATTAGGTAGTTTTTTAGAATTTGTAATTCTCTAACTGGGCTATGTGCAGCCTGAATGGTTAAGGAATCATCATGACTGAGTTTTTCATAACTATTGAATAAATCAGAAAGGTCACTAGGATGGTTTAAACATAGAATATCATTCTGAATTTTTTGTAGTAGACTGGCAGGTTGCTCATTTGATCTTAAACTATATAATTCCTGTTCTAAAACTGCTGGATAGTTAAGTAAAATTCGGAAAAAATCTCTACCTTGATGGCCTAAAGAATCCAATAAGGGGTGTATTAACTGGGAGTCAGTCCAGTTTTCTTGGCAAGGACTTAAAATAAAAAGATGCACCGGAATGTGGTTAGACAATAGATCGATTAGTTCAAGGTATAATGTTGCTAATGAGGTAATACTAAATAGGTTAACCCTTTTAGGAAGTTGAATACCTTTTTGTAACTCCGGTGCTTTTAAAATATTTTTTAAGTGAGACCACACAGTGACGAGATGATAATTATCTAATTCCTGTGCTAAATATAACCATAAGTCTTTCTGCCATGATTGCTCTTTACCTGTAATACCTTCCATCAATTGATTATTAGACCAAGATTCAATCCATTTAGGTCTATAGATCATATAATGGTTAAACAATTGAGCTAACTCTTTTGCCAAGTCAAAAGAAGCAATATGATGTTTACTAATATAATCATGAGTATGATGGTAGATATTGGGATAATCATTTTCAAAAGTAGGAGATTCAAATAGTGATAAAATTTTCCAAAGTATAATTTCAGGTTGAAAAAAATTGGGCTTTTGTTTTAGTTCTGGTAGGCATCTTTGAGCAATATCCCAAAAGAATGCACCCGGTTTTTCAAAAGAAAGATGAACAACAACACCTAAATCTTTACTTAATTTTTTTTTAATATACTGCTCCATTCCTTGTGTGTAGACAACGATAGGTTCTGTTTGGAAAGGATTCTTATCTAGAAGATAAAATTTTCCGAGTAAAGAAATTAAGGAATCAAGTTGGTTAGATTTATGGATAGAGAGCTTTTCAGACATAATTTGTGATTTGACAGGTAAATAAATTTAAGAAGTTTAATTTAACTAAAATGGGTATAGTCTACAGTATAAAACAAATATAAAAATGTATTAATGAAAAAAGGTTAATGTGGGTAACAAATAATTTATAGTATAAAATTATGATCAAATCCAGGGACTTGGGGAAAATGGAATGGTACGGGAATTTCACAGCCCTAGAGAAAGATTTACTACAAAAAAAGAAAAAAATGAAACAGGACTTTACATATGAGTAAGAAAATGTATGAAGATTTTGAACAGAAGAATCAATCTATTTACCAAAAATGGAATGCATACAAAGACAAAATTTATTATGGGGTTCAGAGTGTTAGGGTATATATGAGACAGTCAGCGTCTATCTTATGGCAACTGATAGTGCAATCAATGCCTATATTCTTCATTATTTTTTTCTTCAGTTACAATGTTAAATTTACCTTCATTTTGACAATATTTTTTATTCTGGTAAATTTTTTCCGTATTCAAAAAGCTAATCGGCCAGTGAGAATAAGATCAGAATTCTTTTTCGGAGACTTGAGTGGTGTTCAATATTATTTAATGGTCACCTTTTATGTTTTAGGTGCTATGTCTAAGGCTAAAGGAAGAGTTACTCAGAATGATATTAAATATGCTGAGGATTTGATGATGCAATGTCAAGTAGACGCTTCAATACGTCAAATTTTAATGAAAGTTTTCAATCAAGGTCGAGATGGGACGTATAATATTAACGGAGTGATCGCAGAATTTTGCCAGATTTTTAGGAATAGGGGGCAAAGCCTGGCTTATTTTTTCGAATACCAACTGAATGCTGCAATGCAAGATGAAAAATTACAAATTGAGGAGTTGTCTATTTTACAAACAATAGCAGCTCACATGGGTATGGCGAATTCTACTTTTGAACAGAAGATTAGAAGTGCAAAAGCAAGTTATCGAACCAAATCTTTTTATTCTTTTTATCAACAAGCAAATTCTGGACAGAGCGGTTATACATCCCATGGATGGAATAGTTCCTCTGGTTATAGATCCTCAGATTATAGTGGTCATCGAGCTTCTAGTGGTGGTTATGGATCATACGGACAAGGTCAGGGATATAGGGATCATCATAGACAATCTAGCCAGTCTCAATTACAAGATGCATATGACATTCTGGGTGTGAAAGAAACGGATGATTTCGATAAAGTTAAAAGAGCATATCGTAAATTGATTAAGCAATATCATCCAGATAAATATGTATCACAGGATGTACCTGAGGCAGTAAAAGAACAGGCAAATCAAAAAAGTCAGGAAATTATTAGTGCTTATAATTTAATCTGTAAAGTTAGGGGCGATAAATAATTTCGGGTATAAATTAAAATTAATTAACATTAGTAGCTATGAGAAATTTTGTGGTGTATTTTTTGTTAGTGACGATTTAAGTAATGTTCTTAAATTAAGAGATAATTTTGGTGTAAAATAGTATTATTAATGGCAATTGTTAGAACATACATTTGATCAATCATCGTCATTTTACTCATTGATATGGTGATATGTTTATATTTTTAAAAACTGTTTTGGTTTATCTTGCGTTATGTGTTGTGACGGGAGGATATAGCTTTTCTTTGTGGATGGTTTTGGTTGCTTACTTTATTAATGTGGAAGCAAAGCGTAACTTAAGTGTGAGCTATATTCGTTCTCGATTCTTTCCTGGAGAATTGACACTTTTAGAATACCACATTATGGTTGTTTTTTATGTCTTAGGATGTGTCACTAAAGCAAAGGGGATAGTGACTAAGGAAGATATCCAATATGCAGAAAACTTGATGACTGAATTCAAGGTGGGATCAGATAACACCATGAAAATATTGCTGATTAATAGTTTTAATAAAGGGAAATTAAACACATATGATTTAAGTCAAGTGATAGTAGAATTTTGTAGTTTTTTTAAAGATAATCCACGAGCAAAATCTTATCTTTTTGATTATCAACTGACAGCAGTTGTGAAAGACGGCCAATTATTGGATAAAGAATTAGAAGTTTTGACCATAATTGCTAAGCAAATTGGAATGAGTGCTTATTCATTCAATAAAAAAATTAAGAGTGCAGAGGATTGTTATCAATTTAAACAACGTTTTAATCATCAAAGTATGGGTAGAGGTTCTGAGTGTCAAGATGATAAAGAAAAGTCATATAATCATCAGTATCAACAAGATAAATCGTATTATTATCACTATCAAGCTAACATGGATAATGACATACGAAATAAATTTGATGTTTTAGGTGTTAAAGAATATGATGATTATGTGACAGTTAAAAAGGCTTATCGTATGCTTATTAATGAGTATCATCCTGATAAATTTGTTTCTAAAGATGTTCCTTTGGCAATAGTGAATAAAGCCAAGGAAAAAAGTCAGGAAGTAATTGGGGCTTATGATTTAATCTGTAGAATTAAAGGATGGAAATAGTAGTATGGAAACTCTAGATGTCAAAGGTTTAAGGTGTCCAATACCAATTTTGAAAGCCAAAAAGGCATTGGCAGGATTGGAATCAGGAGATGTTTTATCTGTGTTAACAACTGATGAAAGTGCTCCAACTGATTTTAAACAATTTTGCTTTCAAACAGGACATCAACTATTAGAATGTAGTATGAAGGAATTAGGGTATTATCAGATTATTATTAAACACAGGTAAAAAGATTAATGCATATTAACAGAATTTCTATTGTGAGACCTGATGATTGGCATTTACATATTAGAGATGGTGATATGATGAGGGCAGTCATACCATTTTCCAGCCAAAAAATGGCTAGAGCGGTGATAATGCCGAATTTAATTCCTCCTGTTGTTGATGCCCAGCAAGCTTTAGCTTACAAAGAAAGAATTATGTCATCTGTACCTAAAAAAGATTCATTTGAGGCATTAATGACTTTATATTTGACTGACAGAACCAATGTTGACATAGTGCGACAAGCACATCGTGCAGGTATTGTTGCTTTTAAATTATATCCTCAAGGAGCAACAACGAATTCTGAGTCTGGCGTAACAGATATTTTCAAATTATTAGCTGTGTTAGAAGAAATGCAAAAATTAGGTATTTTACTGTTAGTTCATGGTGAAGTGACAGATAAAGAGATTGATATTTTTGATAGAGAAAAGGTTTTTATTGATAGAGTATTAATTCCTATTAGAAAAAAATTACCTGAATTGAAGATTGTTTTTGAGCATATCACTACTGCGGAAGCCGTCTCTTTTATTGAGGCAAGTGATAATTATTTGGCAGCGACTGTCACACCACACCATTTACTATTTAGTAGAAATGATATGTTGGTTGGGGGCGTTAAACCTCATTACTATTGTTTACCAATTCTTAAACGGGAATCACATCGAAAAGCTTTGTTACGAGGTGTAACAGGGAAGCATGGTCATAAATTTTTTGCAGGTACAGATAGTGCACCCCATAGGCAAGATCAAAAGGAATCATCTTGTGGTTGTGCAGGTATTTTTAATGCACCTATTGCACTAGAATTATATACTGAAATTTTTGAGAAAGTTGATGCATTAGATCAGTTAGAAAACTTTGTCTCTATTAATGGCCCTATTTTTTATGGGTTACCTATTAACAGTGAAAAGGTAACTTTGATAAAGGAGCCATACCAAGTACCAGAATTCTACGAAGTTAATGGAGAAAAGCTCATACCATTTTTAGCGGGTAAAGAGGTTGCATGGCGATTGGTAAATAATGAAGAAGCAATATATTGATTCATCAAGGAGGAATTTTTTTAAAAGTATAGTCTTTGGGGGGACAATATTTTTATTTCCCAAAGTTGTGTTATCAGGAGCACAAAAGGAAGAGTACTTAGCTGATAGTGTTGCTTCGAATATGGGTCGTTCTTTAAATAACGTTAATCCTGCACGATTAATTTTCTCAAGTGATATGGCGGGGCAGTTATGGTTAAATGATATGAATAAACGATTGAGTCAATATGTTGATTATGAATATCAAAGGCATAAAATTCTTATTAATTTGCAATATGAGGCAAGTAGAGCAGGTTTAGATTCCCAATTAATCTTGGGGTTAATACAAATAGAAAGTAGATTTAGGCGTTATGCTATTTCCCCAGTAGGTGCTAGAGGACTAATGCAAGTTATGCCTTTTTGGGTTAGTGCTATCGGGAAGCCTGAGCATAATTTATTTGATATCAGAACTAATTTACGTTATGGTTGCACAATACTACGGTATTATTTGGATAGAGAAAATGGAAATTTATTTCGGGCACTTGGTCGATATAATGGGAGTTTAGGGAAGGCCAGCTATCCTAATGCAGTACTAGGAGCAATGCAACAAAATTGGGTATATAATGGGCCTGTGTGATTAAAATTAAAATTAAAATCAATTATTTTTGGGGGAATAAATGTCTTTAAATAAAGTATTATTAATAGGTCGCTTAGGTAAGGACCCAGAAAAAAGATTTATGCTTTCAGGTGACGTGATAGTAAATTTTTCGTTAGCAACCAATGAGAATTGGAAGGATAAATCAGGTCAGAAACAGGAAAGAACTGAATGGCATAATATTACGATGTTTGGAAAATTAGCGGAGATTGCTGCAACTTACTTAAAAAAAGGCCAACAGGTATATTTGGAAGGTAAAATATCTTCAAGAAAATATATGGGTAGAGATAATATAGAAAGAATATGCCACGATATTATTTGTGATCAAATGGTTATGTTGGGATCTAAGGGCAGTAATTCTACGACCTCTTTTGATTCACCTCCTCCATTAGGGAACATAACACCACCACCATCTGAACCTTTGCTCAATACACCAATATCACCTAGTGTATCACCTAGTGCACCGACAAAACAATTACTTGAAGAAAAGAATATAGATATAGGTGAGATAGATTCTGATGTTCCTTTTTAACTTTTAGGACGTGATGTAAAATGAAAATAGTTTTGATGCAAAAATCAGTTGTTTGTGCTGATATAGAGAGAAATTTAGAGTTAATCTTAGAGTCTTGCCAGGCGGCAAAAAGTAAAGGTGTTTTTTTATTAATGACCCCTTATTTTGCGCTAACAGGTATGCCTTTATTGGATCTGTTAGAACATGATTTTTTATTTGAAGAAATAGATAAGGCGATAGAAAAACTTTTTACAATTAGAGAAGTAGCCGTTTTACTAAGTTATCCAAAACGTTATCAAGGTAATGTTTGTGTTTGTCAGGCTGTTATTTATAATGGACAATTTATTTATCAGCATCACATGACAATGGAAGGAGTATCTTTAGAGTATGGTCAAGATGATGGTGTATCATATCAATTTAATTTAAATGGGTTGAATTTTTCATTGTTATATTCTAATCAGAAAAATAACCATTTTTCTTGTTTGGATAATACAGATATTATTATATTTCAATCTACTGAAGCTTTTTATGATTCGATCCAAAGCGAAAGAGTAGATATAGCAAAAAAAATTCTTGATATTACTAAAAAACCAGTGCTTGTAATGAATTCTTTAGGTGCTACTGATCAATACATATATGAAGGGGGATCTTTTGCTTTGGATAGAAGAGGTGAGTGTCAGTTCCAAGCAGATTACTTTATAGACAAGGATTATTTATTAACATGGGATGCTAATAGAGGTTTAATAGGAGATCAAGCGGATTTATATAAGGAACGTATAGAGCTATTATATCATGCTATTATTTTTAGTATGCGAGAGTATTTTCGGAAAAACCATTTTAGAAAGATATGTTTAGGGTTGTCTGGAGGAATTGATTCGGCCTTAGTCTTGGCACTTTCTTGTCAGGCAGTAGGGGCGAATAATTGTGAAGTATTTTTGATGCCTAGCCAATATACGTCAGATATGAGCAATGACTTAGCATTACAAATGGTTAAAAAATTACAAGTATCTTATTCGATAAGATCGATTACTAGTATTTTTAATCAGAATTTAGCTGTTTTAGCAGATAGATTTAAAGGAATACCAGAAGATATAACAGAAGAAAATTTACAGGCAAGAATTAGAGGTACGCTATTAATGGCATTATCTAATAAAACAGGTGCTATTTTATTGTGTACCTGTAATAAATCAGAAGAAGCGGTAGGATATTGTACTTTATATGGCGATAGTAATGGTGGTTTCGCACCTATTAAGGATTTGTATAAAACAGAAGTATATCAAATGGCTCGTTGGATTAATCAATTTTTTCAGGATGAAATTATTCCACAGGGAATTATTGATAGAACGCCAAGTGCTGAATTGAAAAATAATCAGTCAGACCAAGATTCATTACCTGAATATGAAATACTAGATGGAATTCTTCAGTTAGTTTTACAAAATAAAAGTGCACAAGAAATTATCCATCAGGGTTATGATGAAGAAACAGTTTATAAGACTATGAGATTAATTAGAAATAGTGAATTTAAGCGTCAACAGGGTGTATTAGGGCCTAAGATAAGTAGAAAAAGTTTTGGTCGTGAATGGAATTATCCTATTATTTGTTTGTCCAAGCCTTTCTAGAAAAATTTATAGGGGCTAGGAGATAGTGTTGAAAAATTTATTATCTTATTGTATTACAATTAGTTTAATGACCTCTGTTACCGTCATTTCAGCAGATGGCTTGTCGCAACTAAAAAATTTTAATGATAATGTTGATGAGTTAAAAGGGGATTTCACTCAAGTGGTTAAAAATCACAAGAGCTCGAAGAAAACTTCTGGGTATTTTTCTGTTACCAGACCTCAATATTTTAGGTGGGAGTACACAAAACCATATCAACAAATTATTGTGGGTGATGGCCAGTACATATGGATATATGATATTGATTTGAAACAAGTGGTTAAGAAGAGGCAAAATATGGCTTTAGGTGAGTCTCCTGCCGCTATTTTAGCCGATAGGAGTACATTAGATAAGACTTATACTTTAAAAAATGACTTGACTAAAGATGGTGTTGAATATGTATTAGCAAAACCTAAAAAAGAAGATACCGGTTACCAATATATTAGAATTGGTTTTAAAGATAATAAATTAGTACAAATGGATCTTAAAGATAGTTTTGGGAATCAATCTATTATTGATTTTAAAAATATGACCAATACCCCTTCTGGCAAGGAAGTATACCGTTTTAGGCCACCTAAAGGAGTTGATGTGTTAGAAGAATAATTTGGGTTTATTAAATCAGAGGGTGGGATGTGGCTTATAAGTTTGTAGCACGCAGATAGGAATTAGTCTTATGTGGTCAATACCACAACGAGCAAAATAGGGTTTGGTTGCAAAAACTTATCCGTATAGTGGAGGGTATTGGAAAGCATTGGTTAATCACTGAGTGTTGAGGCAAAGAGCCCTAATCCAGAAGCCAAAGGATGTAGTGTTATAAATGATTCATTAACTATAACTATCTTGAGCCACCAAACACTTAATATTGAACGCAATTAATCTCTTTTTTTATTCATTATATCGGACAAATTGATACCTTCTCTTTTAGGCACGCTTAAGAGAGAGTCAAGGCATGATTCTGGTATGTTTAAAATTTAACCATCTCTTATCGCGACTAAGAACAAGCACGAGTCTCAACTCCGAAGTTACCATAAATGGAAATTATATTGAATGAGATGGGTAAGCCGTATATTGGGACATATCTCAATTAGTGTATAGTCGTTGACTTTGAGAACTCACTCTAAAAGTTATTTAGAGTAGAATAAACGATTATTTTATTCAATATTTTGAATCTGTTCCCGCATTTGTTCAATTAATACCTTTAGCTCAATTGCAGATTGTGTCAATTCTGCTTGATTTGATTTGCTGGCAAGTGTATTACTTTCACGATTAAATTCTTGCATCATAAAGTCAAGTCTCTTACCTAGAGTGGTGTTATCATTTTCTAAAAGTAAACGTTTAGTTTCATTGATGTGAGATTGAAGTCTAGATAGCTCTTCATCAATATCAATTTTTTGTATGTACAGTGCAATTTCCTGATTAAGGCGTTCGGATTGTATTGAAGTTCCTAGAACTTCATTTAATTTTTCGGTTAAGCGAGCACTATATTCCTGAATTCTTTTAGGGTAGGTCAATAGAATGTTCTGAACAATTTCTTCAATTTTAGTGATTCTAATGAGTAAGTACTCTTTTAAATTTTTACCTTCACGTTTTCTGGATTGATTAAATTCAATACAAGTAGCTTCAACTTGTTCTAAAAGTTTTTGTTCAATATTGTTTAAATTAAGTTCTTGTCTAGAAAGTACACCAGGAAATTTCAATATATCAGCGACCGTCAATGACTCAATACTAGCTTTGCGAACTAGTTTTTTATTTAATTTTATTAGTTGATCAGTTAACTTATCATTTAAGCTAATATTGGTATTATCCATATTAAGATGTATGTTAATACGACATTCTACTTTACCACGTGAAATATGTTTTGACAGTAATGCATTGATTTTTTGTTCTAACAATCTTACTTCTTCTGGTAATTTCAGAGAAATATTAAGGTAACGGTGATTGACTGATTTAAGTTCAATATTCACATCTATATTATTATAATTTGCGTTGGTGTTGGCATAGCCAGTCATACTATACATAGAAAAATTAGTAGTTAACTTATGGAGTATTTAATATACCTTATTTACCTTTGAAAGGAAAGTTAATCAGCGAAGTAATATAATTTTCGATATAATCTACTCAGTTAAACACAAAGGGCAAAATATGTTATATAGGAAAGATAGATTAGTTAATGCTATCCGTTCTGCTAAAATTACACCAGACTACTTGATATATCCAGAAGGTTCGGTATTGATCGAAATGGGACAAACTAAGGTAATTTGTAATGCAACTTATGAAGAGAAAGTCCCTCCATTTTTAAAATGGAAAAATACAGGCTGGGTAACAGCTGAATATGGAATGTTGCCTAGATCTACTGAAACTCGTATGAGGCGCGAAGCTTCAGTTGGCAAACAAAGTGGTCGCACCCAAGAAATTCAACGATTAATAAGTCGATCATTACGACAAGCTATTGAACTAGAATTGCTAGGAGAAAGACAAATAACGATTGATTGTGATGTTATTCAGGCAGATGGAGGAACACGTACAGCAAGCATTACCGGAGCTTATGTTGCTTTGCACTTGGCAATTTTAAAATTGTTAAAAAGGAATATTTTATCAAAAAATCCACTATTAGAACCAATAGCAGCTATTTCGGTTGGTGTGGTTGAAGGGGTATCTTTACTAGACCTAGATTACACAGAAGACTCTCATTGTGATAGTGATATTAATATTGTGATGAATCATTCGGGAAAGATTATTGAAATTCAAGGTACAGCCGAGCGAGCGGGATTTGATAGTGATCAATTACTAGAGCTAATGAGTTATGCTAAACCTGGGATTCATATGTTATTTGAGCTACAAAGAGAAGCTATTGAAAAATCAAAAGTTTTTCAAAGCTAGCCTTTTAACATATATTTGATGGGTGCAAAATTTTTTCTATGTGATTCAATATAACCATACTTTTTCAGGGCGTTTAGGTGATCTTTTGTTCCATATCCTTTGTGTTTGGCAAAACCGTACTCTGGGTATTGTTTATCTAAGATCATCATTTCGTGATCTCGGGCAACTTTGGCAAGAATGGATGCGGCACTTATTTGGGCAATTTTGTTATCACCTTTAATAATGCATTGGGCAGGTATGGTTAAATTTTTAGGGATATGATTCCCATCGATTTGCACTTGATGGGCACAGGGTTGGAGCTGAGAAATTGCTCGGCTCATTGCTAAAAGGGTTGCTTGTAAAATATTTAAAGATTCTATTTCGTCAACGCTAGCATTAGCAATGGCAAAACTGATGGCTTGATTTTGTATTGCTTGATTTAATTTCTCTCGTTGTAAGCTTGTAAGTTTTTTTGAATCTCTCAGATTAGGTAAGTAATATTGTTTTGGTAAAATTACAGCTGCAGCATACACACCACCGGCTAAAGGGCCTCGTCCTGCTTCATCGACACCTGCTATCAAATTGTATGAACTATTTTGTTTCATGTTAAAATACGTGCTTTTTTTGATATTAATAAAAAAGAAATTTTGCATGGATGATAAAAGTAATCAGAAACTAAGTCAAATCAGAGGTATTCGAAGCTATGTTGTAAGGCAAGGTCATATAACTTGTCTGCAAGAGTCAGCATTGGAGTGTTTAATGCCAATCTGGGGGATAGCATATCAAAATAAGAAAATTGATTTAGACAGTATTTTTTCTAGACATCAGCCCAAAATATTAGAAATAGGGTTTGGTATGGGGCAGACGACATTTGAAATGGCAAAGAATACACCTGATATTGATTACCTGTGTGTAGAAATTTACAGTCCAGGAGTGGGTAACTTATTACATTTGATTGAGAAAGAAAAATTGACAAATATCAGAATTATTAGACATGATGTGGTAGAGGTCGTAGAGCTCATGCTGGAAGACGAAGTGTTCTCAGGTATCCATATTTATTTTCCAGATCCTTGGCATAAAAAAAGACATCATAAAAGACGTTTAATTCAATCTCCTTTTATTCAGAAATTACTACCTAAACTAAAATCTGGAGGCTATATTCATTTAGCAACTGATTGGGAAGATTATGCATACCAAATACTAGATGTTTTGTCTCGAGAAAAAAGTTTAATCAATAAATTTGAAACTTTTGCTCCTAGACCAAACTATCGTCCTGTGACTAAATTTGAGCTAAGAGGGCTACGATTAGGTCATGGTATTTGGGATATCATATTTATCAAAAAGTAAAGTCAATATGATACAATTGTATTGACTGATTATTGAGCTAAATGGCTAATATTCAATACATCTTGCATGCTATATAGGCCTTTGGGTTTATCTTTTAGCCAGCAAGCAGCGTGTACTGCTCCATTGGCAAAAGTAAGGCGACTGGAGGCTTTATGAGTGATTTCGACACGTTCACCCTCGGTAGCAAATAAAGTAGTATGATCCCCTATAATATCTCCTCCCCTGATAGTTGAGAAACCGATAGCATTAGGATCTCTTTCTCCTGTATATCCCTTTCTACTATATACAGCGACATCCTCTAATTTAACGTTTTTATTTTCAGCAATAACCTCACCAATTCTTAAGGCAGTACCCGAAGGTGCATCTACTTTATGGCGGTGATGAGCTTCAATAATTTCAATATCATAACTGGATTGAAGTGTACGAGTAGCCAATCCAACTAAAGCAAAGACGAGGTTAACACCTATACTAAAGTTAGGAGAAAACACAATAGGAATAGATTGACTACTTTTATTAATTTCCTCTTTCTCAGTAGTAGAAAATCCGGTGGTACCGATCACCATTGCTATTTTATTTTCGATACATAGAGGAAGATAAGATAGGGTAGCTTCCGGTCGTGTAAAATCGATCAGCACATCTGCATCAGTATTTTTTAGGACAGTATTTAGAGAATTAGATACCATAATATCAGTAGAAATACCAATCACATTCCCTGCATCTTGCCCTATAATGGGACTTGAAGAATGACTGGTAGCACCTACCAATCGGGTATTTGGATTGGCACAGACCGATTGGATAAGGGCACGCCCCATTCTTCCATTGCTTCCAGAGATAATAATTTTTGTATCCATTTTGTGATTAAGCTTACTAAAATTTACCTTTAGGTCAGATATCAAGATAGTTAAATTCTTCTGGATTACCAGATATGTTAGTTAGAACATCCCCAGAAAATTGAAGAACTAAATCGCTTTTCTTAAAAAACTTATCAGCTTTTAACACAGTATAAATATAATGCCATGAGTCATCTCGAAAAGGATTTTTTAGTTGAGGATTCCCTAATAACTGCTTCACATCTTCCTTAGTCATGCCGATATGAAGTTGACTAAATTGGTTTTGAGTCAATTCATTACCTTGGATGACTGTAATTTTATAGCCAGGAATACTATCCTCTTTTTTAAAAACAGTAGAGCAAGCACACAGGCTACATACCAATAGCGATAAAGTAGTAAATTTCATTGTTGAGTTCACGTTGATATCCCTTATCCTTAAACTTAAATACTAAAACTTAATACTAATTAAAAAATAGTTCTGCAAAATACGTCCGTATTATAATAGCATTTTTATGATTAAGATACTTAAATTTGGTTTATTTATTGATATTAAGAAGCTATAATTAACGATAATAGTAGTATTTAATTGTTTGATTATAGCGCAAGGATGATCGTTATGAGTTATACCACCCAATTAAAAAGTAGTGGTTTGAAAGTGACAGGGCCTAGGCTTAAAATTTTGAATTTATTTGAAACTCATCCAGACATGCATATGAGTGCAGATGATATCTATCGCATTGTTTTAGAAAAAAATATGGATATAGGTGTTGCGACTGTTTACCGTGTTTTAACTCAATTTGAAGAGGCAGGTATCTTGACTCGTCATCATTTTGATACAGGTAAAGCGGTGTATGAATTAAATACAGGTGATCATCATGACCACATAATTTGTATACGCTGTGGTAAGGTCAGTGAGTTTTTTGATACTGAAATGGAAGAGTTACAAGAGAAAATTGCTTCTAAACATGGGTATAAGATCTTAGACCATGCTTTGTATATTTATGGTGTTTGCCCCGATTGTTTACGAAAAGATTCTAAATAAATATTTATGAAAGTTGCAATATGATATCTATAACCATAGATCATATAACCATAGATCAGATAATGATCTCTTTTGTTTGTTTGGTCGTAGTGGTTGCCGTTTTACAATTTTATTTGGTAGGGCGCCAATCGGGTGTGTTGAAAAAAAATCGAAATGAAGTGCCTAACTATTTTCGACAAAAAATAAAAATAGAGGCTCATCAGAAATCAATAGATTATTCTCTAGTTAAACTCAATTTACAGAAATATACCATTTTTGTAGAAATGGTACTTATGCTTGTTTTTACTATTTTTGGTGGCTTGAATTTAGTAGCTTATCTTGCGTCTACTGTGGTTCAACAACCTGGAATTTTAAGGGATATATTACTTATTTTATTATTTTCCTTCTTTAACTATCTACTTACGTTGCCATTGACTGTTTACAGTATTTTTGGAATTGAGACACAGTTTGGATTTAATAATATGGCACCCAAGTTATTTTTGAGGGATCAAGTAAAAGGATTAATTTTAGGAGCGATCTTTTTAATCCCTATAACTTTTGTAGTTCTATATCTTTTACGTTGGATAGGTTCGATGTGGTGGTTTTATACTTGGCTGGTATGGATAGGACTCTCCTTGTTTTTGTTGTGGATATATCCTAAATGGATAGCACCGATTTTTAATACATTCAAACCATTGGAAGATGAGGTTTTAAAATCAAGAATAGAGGGGTTATTACGTAGAACCGGCTTTCAGAGTGATGGAATATTTGTTATGGATGGTTCTAAGCGTTCAGGACATGCCAATGCATATTTCTCTGGATTTGGTAAAAATAAAAGAATTGTTTTTTTTGATACGTTATTAAAAGACATGAATCCAGAAGAGGTAGAAGCTATTCTAGCCCATGAATTGGGGCATTTTAAATTAAAGCACGTACTTAAGCAGATGGCTGGTCTTTTTTTACTGGCCTTGGTAGTATTGTATGTCTTAGGTTTATTGATTAATAGCCCTAAATTTTATTTAGGACTGGGGGTAGAATTTGAACATATTAGTAATGGCATGGGCTTACTATTATTCTTTTTAGTATTGCCTGTGTTTACTTTTATATTATCTCCATTATCGAGTGTTGCTTCTAGGAAAAATGAATACGAAGCTGATAGGTTTGCGACTGAAGTCACATCTGCAGATGATTTAATTTCTGCTTTAGTAAAATTATATAGTAGTAACGCATCTAGTTTGGTGACAGATAAGTTCTATTCATTTTTCTATGATAGTCACCCTAATGCAGAAGATAGAATTGTAGCATTAGAATCAACTAAGAAAGAAAATGATAGGTAGAGCCAGAGTTATTGCTGATTTTGGTAAGGCTTATTTGATTGAAGATGAGTCTGGTAGAGTTTATCAGACCAAGACGCGGGCTAAAAAAGTAGATTATGCGTGTGGTGATTGGGTAATGGTGACAATTTTAAATGAGAAACAATCTGTTATCGAATCTTGTTTACCACGTGAGAATGTTTTATACCGAGCAGATTTATACAAATCTAAGATATTAGCGGCTAATGTTGATCAAGTTTTATTTATTATGGCTGTAGAACCAACAGTAAATCGGAATTTAATGCAAAGAACTATGTTGGCAGCAAGGGCATCGGATATTGATTTTGTTATTGTTTTAAATAAGGTAGATATAGTAGGTAGTGAAAAGGTCAGAGATCATCTTGATTATTACCAAAAAATGGGATACGAAGTAATTGAATTATCTGCTCTGAATAAAATTACTAAATTAGTGCCCTATTTACAGGGAAAAACCAGTTTACTGGTAGGTCAATCTGGAGTGGGTAAATCTACTATCATCAATAGATTACTAGGTCAAAATAAAGCTAAGGTTAATTCCATTTCAGATAATTTGAATACAGGACGACACACGACTACTCACACAGTGATGTATACGATTAATGATAATAGTTTTATTATTGATTCACCTGGATTGCAAAAATTTGGTTTAAGTTATATACCCACAGCTGATTTGATTGGATATTTCCCAGATTTTGAAATTTACATGGGTGCATGTAAGTTCCATAACTGTACACATCAGGAAGAGCCAGGATGCGCACTTAAAGAGGCGGTAGAACAAGGTCAATTAGATGCCTCTCGTTTAAGTTTTTTACAGGAAATCACCAGGGAGAATTCCAAAAAAAAATACTAAGAGAAGTTTTTCTACTACATGTACGAAATTGACTGTATATACGATATACGAATCACATATGAACCTGAAAATTTTCTAATTTGGCGCGGCGGACGGGGCTCGAACCCGCGACCCCCGGCGTGACAGGCCGGTACTCTAACCAACTGAGCTACCACCGCGTTTTGGTGGGTGATAACGGATTCGAACCGCTGACATTCTGCTTGTAAGGCAGACGCTCTACCAACTGAGCTAATCACCCTCTGAAGGAGGTATATTAGACCAAATAATTGATTATTCTGCAAGCGTTTATAGATAAAAAATTTTAATATATTGATTTATAACAATATTATTTTTTTAATAATATTATTTCCGGTATTGATAATGTAGATTCTCATATAGTATGAAGAGGGTGATTATATTTCATGTGACATAATAAATTTTACCACTTGAAATGTTTGTGTATAGTGGTTATAATCTCGCAATTGAAATACGGAAGCGTGGCAGAGTGGTTGAATGCAACGGTCTTGAAAACCGTCGAGGGTTGATAGCCCTTCGTGAGTTCGAATCTCACCGCTTCCGCCATTTCCTCTAGTTAAGTCTAATATTGATCGTTCGGTTTATCCATTTTAACTTTATAATTTGTTTATAAAAAATATCCATTTTAATAATTTAAGTTTCAGTCATGCTTAATGAATTGTAAGTAATGACAATTTATTTCAAGTTCAAGTGGTTCTTCTGTCTTTGTAAATTGTTTATGCTGTTTAATTACCCTGATTAAGTTTATTTCTTATATGCCGGCTGATATTGATAGTTATCTTAGATTTCGTTCATTATTGATATGTGAAAAATTATGAGAATGGAAATTGTTGGTGGATGATTGTTTGAAATTAGAATGATACGTATTATGAAGCCAATTCTCATGTGAGTACATGAGTTAAGTTTAGTAATAAATATTAATTTTTACTTGTCTTACTTTTGAAGATTAAAACTTTTCTTTAAGTATTTTTCTTTGACATCCTCCCCCCGGTCTAAAGGGCAGGGATTCCTACGGTGTCTAGCAGTGTTGCTAACTCACTTCGGTGGGTTCCTGTTGCTGATAACCTTACTACATCATTCACTTCACAGACTAACTGGGCATGTCCTGCCTCTATTAAAAGCTTTTTTGATTTGCATGTCTTGATTATACTAATGAACTATGAATAGTCGATAAGATAGCATAGACACTAAAAGACGAAATAACCATTTCGTGGTTACGCCTTATATCCCCCCACCATGAATAGTGGTGGTTTACGGCGAGCATGATTATTTTTACAGTTTGGTTGTTAGAACCCGATTCTTTAGATGAGAGAGGGTATTAATTGAATGTTGATAAAAATACAACAATAATTATCGATAGAAAAAATAATGGGGGGGGTCTGTTTCGTTGCTTGGCCTTAAAAATTTGGATTGCATTCATCATTCTAAAATTCTTTTTTATCATGTAGCATAATTAGCAAATTAAGTATTTTGAAATTGTTTAAGTAAGTGGAAAATAAACTTAAATAAATAGATATTATCTTTAAGAGTTGGGTTTGTGGATTTTAAATTATATTTTCAAAGACTATTTAATTTGGAGTGCAGTTATATTTTAGTAAAAATAATGTATAATACGGATACGTTGTGGTATGTGAAAAATAGCCGCATGTGGGTAGGTGGTTGTTTTTGCTATTCGTTTTAATTTGATTAATAAATTTATAAGTGCGAAGAAAATATTTTATTGATCGCTGGCAAATAATTAAGGAGGATTCTGATGGTGGAAAATGCTGTTCTTGACCCGTCTCGGTGGCAGTTCGCATTGACGGCGTTATATCACTTTTTCTTTGTTCCATTGACTCTGGGGCTTATAGTGATAGTAGCCATTATGGAAACAATTTATGTCAAAACTGAGAAAGAAATTTATAAAGATATGGCTCGTTTTTGGGGTAAATTGTTTAGTATTAACTTTGCTATAGGTGTGGCGACAGGTTTGACCATGGAGTTTCAATTCGGTACTAACTGGTCTTATTATTCACATTTTGTGGGTGATATTTTTGGGGCTCCTTTGGCTATCGAGGGGTTAGTTGCCTTTTTCTTGGAATCTACGCTCTTTGGATTAATGCTTTTTGGCTGGGATAGAATGAGTAGAAAAAAACACTTGGCTGTTACTTGGTTGACTGCACTTGGTACTAATCTATCAGCAATGTGGATTTTAGTTGCTAATGGTTGGATGCAATATCCAGTTGGCTCTGCACTCAACCCAGAAACAGTACGTCATGAAGTACTTAATTTTTTTGATGTAGTATTAAACCCAGTGGCTCAGGCCAAATTCTTACATACGGTTTGTGGTGGTTATGTATTTGGTGCTATGTTTGTATTAGGTATTTCTTCTTGGTACTTACTCAGAGGTCGAGATATTCAATTTGCTAGGAAGTCATTCACAGTTGCAGCTATTTTTGGTTTTTTTGCTTCTTTTGCAGTTGTATTTTTTGGGCATGAGTCAGGTAGCCATGTTAATGAATATCAACCAGCAAAGATGGCAGCTATGGAAGCTCATTATGATGGCGTGGATGGATGTGTTGATTTTAAACTTTTTGCTTGGCCTAGTTACAAGTCTTCAACTGACTTTACTGAAAAGGACAGTTGGGTATCTATTCCTTGTGGAACAAGTTTAATCAATTACTATAAACCGAAGATGGAACAAACTAAAGGGGAAAGAGTATTAGGTGCTAAGCAAATTGTTGAACAAAATGTTGTTAGAGTAAAAAATGGGATTATTGCGGATGAAGCGTTACAAGTTATTAGTGGTAAGCAGGTATTCTCCCATCCTGAAGATCGAGCCAATGCATTGCAAACAGCCCGTATCAATTTTGACAAATACAAACAGGATTGGGGTTATGGACAGCTTGTTAAAGCAGTGATTCCTAAAGATCGAAGTATAGCCAGTGCAACTGAGGAAGAAATACAACAGGCTGCTGAACTAACGATACCTAGTGGAATGCCTTTTTTATTCTGGACATTTAGAATAATGGTTGGGTTAGGCTTGTGGTTTATTTTATTATTTTCCTGGGCAGTTTTAAGTGTTGTAAAAGGAAATGTTGGCCGCAGTACATTACTTTCAAAATTATCATTGTGGTCTATTCTTTTGCCTTTAGTTGCAATTGAATGTGGCTGGTTCTTAGCTGAACATGGACGTCAACCGTGGGCAATTGATGGTGTTTTACCTACTTTCTTGGCTGTTTCTGGTATTACTGTTACGGAAGTATGGTTTACTTTAGTTACAATTATTGCTCTGTACACTGGATTTTTAATCGCCGAATTGTATTTAATGTTCAAATATGCCAGATTAGGGCCTTCATCTTTAAAGACAGGTCGTTATTCTTTAGAGAATTCTCGTTCTAGGGAGGTGTAAAATAATGGATTTTTTAACTGGAATTTTTAGCTATGATCAGTTGAGGTTTATTTGGTGGTTACTTATCGGTGTATTAATGCTTTTGTGGGCGATTACAGATGGTTTTGATATTGGTGTTGGTATCCTGCTAAAAGTGATTGGTAAAACTGATGAAGAACGGCGTATTATGATCAATTCAGTGGCGCCTCATTGGGATGGTAACCAAGTTTGGTTGGTTACCTCTGGTGGTGCTATGTTTGCTGCTTGGCCAATTGCTTACGCCACTGCATTTAGTGGATTTTATTTAGCTTTAATGCTGGTATTGATGGCTCTGTTCTTTAGGCCGATGGGATTTGAATATCGTTCTAAGATCGATTCACCTGTATGGAGAAATTTGTGGGATTGGGGCTTAGTAATAGGTTCTTTAGTTCCAGCATTGGTTATAGGAGTCGCATTTGGTAATCTACTACAGGGGGTACCGTTTGATTTTATCCCCAACGCAACATCTGCCAACTCACAATTGGCTAACAACATTAATATGCCTTTTTATCATGGAGGATTTAACGGAAATGAACTCGGTGGTATCTTCAGTGGTTTTATTGGTTTGATTAGTTTATTAAACTGGTATGGGCTCATTGCAGGATTACTCTCAGTCTTTATGTTAGTAGCTCATGGTGGTGCTTTTTTACAGTTGAAAACATCTGATCAGATAAGAGCTAGAAGTGAAAAGGCAACATGTATTTCAGCACTATTAGCATGCTTTTTGTTTGTGGTAGCTGGTGTGTTGTTATACTTTTTTATTGATGGTTATCAAGTAACTTCTACTATTGCTGATAATGGATTAAGTACACCTGCTGTCAATAAAATTGTGGAATCTGGTAGTGCATTTTGGTTTAGGAATTATGCTCAAATGCCATGGCTGTATGTATTTCCTTTATTAGGTATATTGGGTTTTTTGGGTGCTGCTTTAGGTAGTACAAAACATAAGTGTATTTTTACCTTTGTAAGTACCTCTATAGCTATATTGGGTGTTGTTTTTACAGCTGGTGTGTCTATGTTCCCATTTGTGATCCCATCTTCAACAACAATGAATCATAGTTTAACTATTTGGGATACCACTTCTAGTTATGGGACTCTGGGTATTATGACTTTGGTTGCATTGGTGATGACACCTGTAGTGTTGGCATACAATATTTGGGGTTATTATGTGATGCGTGGTAGAGTGACATCTGAGTATATTCGTAAAAATTCTAATAAGTTGTATTAGTTTGTTAATAGTATAAGGAATATTGTATGTTATATATATGTTGGGTTGTGGGAGTGGTGGTTGTAACAGCGATTGTTGTTTGGGCTACTGAAAAATACGAGATGTAATGGAACCACAGAAGGGAAGATTTCAAGTAAAAAGTATAGCATCACAAAAGAAAGTTATTCGCCAGTATCTTAATCAGATACTGGTAGATGTGAAGGGTCTTTTAAATGTAGCTTTATTTTTTGCGATTTTGTCTTTGATACTGTTTATTGTACAAAGTTGGTTTCTTGCCAATTTGTTTTCTAGTTTGGTCATGGTCTATTTAGAAAAAATTGATTTTGACCAAAAATTTTTTTTGTATCACTTATCAATTATTTCTTTTTGCCTTATTCTTAGGCCGTTACTACAATATATACGTGAGAGATTTTCCCAAAAAGCAAGTTTTTTAGCCAGACAAAAAATACAAAATCAGTTAATTACCATTATTAGTCACTTGGGTCCTGAATCGAGAGTTTTTGGTTCTGAAGGGGTATTAAGTTCTAAACTAATGGATCAGATTGATGCATTAGATGATTTCATTAGTCGATATTATGTACAAGTTTTATTAGTGGTTATTACACCTATCATTATTCTTAGTGTAGTTATTTTTTATAGTAGGGTCGCTACTATTATTTTTATTATTACCGTACCTTTAATTATTATTTTTATGATATTAGTAGGGGCTTCAGCAGCAGATAGAAGTCGAGCTCAATTTGATGCTTTAAATCGATTAAGTGGTTATTTTTTAGATTTAATTCGAGGCATGAAAACCATTACTCATTTTAATGCAGTGCGAGATGCTGCAAAAATTATTCATGATACTTCTGATGAATACCGTAAAGGAACAATGAGTGTTTTAAAATTAGCTTTTTTATCTATTGGAACACTTGAATTTTTTTCATCCATTTCTATTGCCGGCATTGCGCTTTATTTAGGGTTAGGATTAATGGCAAATATCCCAGGTTATACTAATATCATTATGGTTCCTTATCAGCCTGCACTATTTATCTTACTTTTGGCACCTGAATTTTATGCTCCATTACGAATTTTAGGACGTGATTATCACGCTAAAGCAAACGCAGAAGGTGCGATGGCTGAATTGATTCCAATTTTAAAATATGATGCATGGATTCATCCGGGAAAAAATAAGATTTTCTTATCTGAAGGACCTATGTTGACTGCTAATGATTTATATATTGAAGACGATCTTGGGAAATTAAGACTGAAAACTATTTCTTTCAATGTCAGGAATAAAGAGAGAATTTTGATTAAAGGAGATAGCGGCGTTGGTAAAACTTCATTATTTGAAGCTATTTTAGCTTTTATCCCTTATCAAGGAAAATTGAAAATTAATGAACAGGAACTTAGTGAGATTAGTAGAGATGATTGGCATGAACAGATTAGTTATTTATCTCAATCTCCTAGGATTGTTAGCGGGACTATATCTTCTAATTTAAGATTAGCTTCTCCTAATGCAAGTGATGAGGAACTATTGGCAGTTTTAGAAAAAGTTGGGTTGAAGGATTTTGTTTTGCAATTACCTAAACAGTTAGATACCTTACTGGGTGAGAGGGGATTGGGTTTATCAGGGGGGCAGTTAGGGCGTTTGAGTATTGCTCAGCTTTTATTAAAAGATGCCTGGTTATGGTTAATTGATGAGCCCACTGAACATTTAGATCCAGACACTTCTAAAATGATATTAAATCTCTTAGAAGAAGTTACTCAAGATAAAACTGTATTGTTAATTAGTCATCAGGAAGAGTTTTTAAATTGGTTAGATAGAACTATTTGGATAGAGTGATGACCACGAGAAAAATACCAAAAATAAGATTAAGTAATTTATTGGGAAGTCGAAAATTTTATTGGTTATTAGTGATAGTTTTAAGTACCTCTATGTTATTTTCTTCGATTGGGTTATTGTCTACTTCAGGCTGGTTTATAACAGCAGCTGCGATAGCAGGATTATTAGGTATTGAAATTAACTATATTACCATGTCAGGATTAATTCGAGTTTTTTCTTTAACTAGAACAGTGACTCGATATATAGGTGATTTAGTTTCACATAATGCCATTTTACATTTGTTGAAAGATTTAAGAGTGAATACTTTTGAATATCTTTCTAAGTATCGATCTAAATTACATAATAGTAGTGTTAATTCGATTGTTATGGCACATCGATTGGTGATAGACATTGATCGATTAAATTTATTTCCTTTGCGATTTTTTCTCCCTTGGGTTTCTAGCACACTGATAGTATTGGTATTTTCCTATGCGATATATCAGATAGCACCAATTTTATTGGTGTATATCCTACCTGCTGTGTGTGTTTCTTGGTTGGTTATTCCTATTTCAAGTTTTTTCAAAGGGATTTATCTGGCAAAAGAAGAAGTAGCTTTATCCGAATACTGTAAGGAACAGTTCATTCAGTCTTTATCTTTGTTAACACCATTACTGATTTGGAAAACTTGGTCATTTGAGCAGGGGAAATTAAATCAATTACATAATGATAGGTTGCAAAAAAAATTACATCAGCAAAATTTTACTAGCTTCATTAAGATGTTGCAGGATATGGCGTTAGCAGTTGCTCTTATGGCGGGTATTTGGAAAGGAACTGTTTTGGTCAACAATCACATGTTAACAGTCCCTTGGCTGTTGGGTATTATTTTAGGGATTATGGCTTTGGTTGAATGTTTGTCTCCTTTAGCAGGTAGTTTTATGTCATTAGGATTAAGTATTTTTTCTAGAGATAGAATCAATGAACTTATTGAAAATAATAATGAAAAATTAGAATTTAGTATGATTGAGCCTGAGCAGATTGAAAGTTTAGAGTTAATTAATGTGTCTGGTACAATACCCAACGCCTTAAATGGTCCTAGATGTATTTCTTTTAAATTAGCTAAAGGTGATGTGCTGGGAATTCGTGGCTCTTCAGGAGTGGGGAAAACAACACTTTTAGATTTGATTGCACGAGAAATTACTCAGGTAGAGGGAGATATTTTGCTCAATGAACAAGTGATAGATACTTGGTGCTTAAAAAATACTTTAGGGTACTTACAACAGCACATTGACATATTTGATTTTAGTCTGGCAGATAATTTGAGAATTGGAAAACAAGATGCTAGTGATGATGAATTGTGGCAGGTGTTAAAATTTGTTTGTTTGGATGACTGGGCTCAATCAAGAGAAGGTTTAGAGACGGTTTTAGGTGAGTACGGAGCAGAAGTTTCAGGAGGGCAAGCAAGGAGGATTGCTTTAGCTCGTTTACTATTGTCTAATCGGTCTTTACTTTTACTGGATGAACCGTTTGCAGGTTTAGATAAGAATAATATCGAATTACTTTACCGACGTTTAGTTACTTACGCACAAGACAAAATAATATTGATTGTTAGTCATCATGATTTGTCAATTTATGGTTGTGATGAATACTGGATAAAGTGATTAAGTTTATAATTTAGCTCGAATAATATTTTTTAGAGCCTCTACAAATACCTTGTTATCATTTAGGCAGGGAATATAATTGAAAACCTTCCCACCTGCCTGAATGAATTGTTTACGCCCAGAAATATCTAGTTCTTCTAATGTTTCTAAGCAATCTACAATAAAGCTAGGAGAGATTACATCGATAGATGAAATACCATTTTTAGGTAATTTTTTCAATAGCTTTTGAGTATTAGGTTGTAGCCACCTGAATTTTCCAAAACGACTCTGGAAACTCATGAGGATTTCATTATCTTCAAGCTTAAGTTTTTGTTGAATAATTCGCGTGGTTTCTAGACAATGTTGGTAGTATGGATCGCCTTTTTCTACACATTTGATAGGAATGCCATGGTAAGATACTAACAATAACCGAGAGCGGCCATTTTTTCGCCAGTAATCTTCAATATGTTGAGTTAGTGCCTCAACGTACATAGGGTCTTGATAAAAGTAATTAATACTTGAAATTTCAGGTTGAAATCTTAGATTCAATAATGTGCGCCATACTTGATCTAATGAAGCGCCAACGGTTGCTGCAGAGTATTGAGGGAATAATGGTAGGACTATTAAGTTGGATATACTGTCTTGTTGAAAATCTGCAATAATATTATCAACGAAGGGATCACTGTAATTCATTGCCATACGAATTGTGATGTTATCGACTTCTTGGTTAAAAGATTTTTGCAGTTTGTCAACTAGGTTGATAGAGTTTTGTATTAAAGGAGAATATTTACCGCTGCTCCATATTAGCTTATATTTGGAGAGAGATTTTCTGGGGCGAATGGGCAGAATAAACAGATGTAAAATGATTTTCCATAAAATTGGGTTAATTTCCAAAACTCTTTTATCAGATAGAAATAGCTTCAGGTAGTGTTTTATAGACTGATGTGATAGGGTTTGTGGCCCCCCAATGTTAATGATTAGAACACCATATCTTTTAGATGATTTATTATCTGCGTGAAGGTCAGCTATCGTCACTTTTTATCCTTAGTATATATTTGTTTATTATCAATCAAAATCTTTCGTCGGCCACCTAATTCTGCTTTTGACAAAATACCATTATCTTGCATTTGCTCCAATAATTGATTGGCTAGGTTATAACCAATTTTCATTTTTCTTTGTAAAAAAGAAATAGATGTTTTCTGTGAATTTAGAATATGTTGTACCGCCATATCATATAAATCATGATTTTGTGGCTCATTATGTTTCTTAGCTTGGTAATTAGAAATATCTTCATCAAATATTGGTTCTAAATCGAAATTACTCATGAGTTGTGAGCACTCTTTTCTACTCAAAGTACCAATTTGCAAGTGAATAGTTTGTAAGTGATCTGGCAGTAGTAATAAGCAGTCACCAGTACTAAGTAGTTGCTCTGCCCCGGTTTGATTGAGGATCAATAAACTTTGTATGTGAGTGTTAACTTTAAATGCAAGCCTAGTAGGAAAGGCATATTTGAGAGTAGGCGTGATAGATTGAATAGAGGGAGTGGACTGGGTGGATACCAGATGAATCCCTATTTCCTTACAATATTGTATTAATTTTCTTAATAATTCCTTATCAATTTGTTGGAGCATTGGGTTTAACCAATTAAGTTCGCTAATAAAAATGACCAAAAATGATAAAGGCTTTAAAGGAGAAGGGTTATCCAAATCTTCACTAAAAGGATCTGCAATGAAGATATTTTTTTCAGAGGCGGCATAGATTTTTTTATTTAATTCATTAATGTCCTTGGATTGAGTGTCATGTAAAATTTTTAATCTTTTTTGTGCTTGATTTAAACACCAGTTAATGGTGTTTAAAACGCAGGTAGGTTTTTTTATTACAGGAGCGATTAAATGAGGTAGGTTGATATATGAACCAAAATCTGTTTCATTTTTTCCCATAAAAATCATTCTCATATTCTGTGATGTGTTTCTAGCGATTAAAGAGGCTATAGCAGCCTGCATTCCTAATAGATTATTTGAATGATCATTACTTGCTATTAGAAAATTAGGCATATTTTCTAATGAAGTTAATACAGGTTTATTATGTATGTCTTTGCCTAAAGCGATAACTAAATTTTCATTAGAGTTAGAAAATTCTTTCTGACTAAAAATCTCCATTAATGATACTGTTTCATTTCTTTTCTTAGCAATCAGAAGTTCATAGTCAGCCCGGGTGGGACTGATTTGTTTGAGAAAAACATTTTTATTATCAAGAGATTTTTTCAAATCAGTATAAGATTGTTGTACCTCCTGTGAATTAATAGGTAAATTTAATTTAATGTGGTAGTTAAAAAATACTGGTCCAATGTCCACTTTTATAAGTTTGTTAGCTATATTATTTTTGTTAAAAGTTCGAGTAATGACCTCGGATTGTTTAACTGCCATTTGTTTAACTTCCTTTTGGTTGAAATCAAGTTTTTTGAACGATTTTTTTAGTAGATAGAGTATTGGTCGTTCCTCTTTTTGTATAGGCTCTATAGGAGATAAAGATCCTTTGATTCTAATTTTTTCTTTAGTTGTATCTTGAGTACTTTGTTGTTTTAATTTTATTTCTCTACTACTAACAGCAAAGTTAGGTTTTTCTATAGGCTTTTGGGTAATAAACTGAGCTTTTAATAAAGTTTTTTCTTTTTCATCTTTGGGATCTTCATTTTTTTGAGTAAAAATATTTAATAGGCTCATTGCAATATTTAAGAGACTAGTTCTAATACTGTGGAATAAATAAAGCCAAGAAGTTTGTATTGTTAGTACAAAACCACCTATGCAAAGGGTAAGTAATAATATACCTGACAATACATTGCCTAAAAACTGACTAAAAATTGGTGTTAATGTGTTTCCGATAAGACCGCCAGCTCCTAGAGGTAAAGATTCTTGGATGATATCTGTAAGATATATTTTTTCAAGCATAGACCCCGTCAGTAGTAAAATAATTAAACCAATAAGACTATATGAGAATGAGAAAGAAGTATTTTTGGCATTAGAAGAGTGATATAAAAAAGCGAGATTAAAAATAGTAAAAATTAGAAAGAAGTTAATCCACCATGCAGACAAACCAAAAAAATAATAGAGGACATCAGCACTGTATGCTCCTATTTTTCCCATAACATTATGTATTTCGGTAGATTCTACCGTTGTTCTAGACCATGCGGGGTCATACATAGAAAACGACAATAAGGAAATAATAAAAAATATCAATATAAAAGCCATTGCCAACACGATTAAATCCACAATAATTATTTGAAAAGGATGGTTTTGTGAAAAATGTGGAACTTTAGTGTTGGACTTGTTACTTTTGTTAGTATTATCAAATTCAGAAGAGTCATATTCTGAGAATATAGATGATAATTCATTGATGTTTTTATAGTTTTCTTTGGAATGAGGATCGATATTCAAATTCATAATTATTCTTCACAGTTATTTAAATGGCTGCCAAAGAGCACCTAAAATTCTGTTCCCTTTGGCACCTGTGCTAGATGGTAAATTACCGTACTCTTTATGTATTCTTTTCATCGCTAGCCAACTAAAGGCAGTTGCTTCAACATGCATAGGATGAATTCCTAGTTGTTCGATACTTAGTACATAGGCAGGGTCAGCAAGATCTTTTAGTCTATTCATTAGTGTATTATTATAGATACCACCACCGCAAACAAAAATCTCTTTGGCATTGTCAGTGTATTTTTTTATTTCATTGACAATGGTGACTGCAGTTAATTCTACTAGTGTTCTAGCAACATCAAAAGAATTTTCAGAAAAAGATAGAAAGCTATCAAGCCATTGTTTTGAAAATAAATCTCGTCCTGTACTTTTAGGTGGTTTTTTTTTAAAAAAATCAGTTTCTAAGAAGCGCAGGAGTAAATCAAGAATGACTGTTCCTTTTTTTGAATATTTCCCATCTGTATCAAATTCTTTTTTAAAATGAACTCTACACCATTCATCTAATAACATGTTGCCAGGCCCTGTATCAAAGCCTGTAGCTGGGGAATGAGGTTTTAAAATTGTAATATTTGAGATACCTCCGATATTTAAGATGATTCTAGTATGTTCCTTGTCAGAGAATAATTCTTGATGAAAAAGAGGAACCAGAGGAGCCCCTTGACCGCCTGCAACTAAGTCACTAGTTCTAAAATCTCCTACCACGTTAATTTTTGTTTCTTCGGCCAATAGAGCGTAATTAGCTAATTGTATGGAATATGAGAATTCAGGGTAGTGCCGAATCGTCTGACCGTGACAACCTATGGCAGTAATTTTTTGAGGTTTCAGTTTTAACTTATCTAAAAGTTGTTTAACTACTTTTACATATAATTTAGTTATCTCTATCCCAAGTATACAGCTATTATGTAGTTCATTATTTTGAATATTTTGTAATTTAAATAACTGTTTTTTTAATGGAAGACTATACGTTAAACAGTGATGTCCTAGAACACTTTTAAATTTTCCATTTTGATAACTGGCACAAACAGCATCTATGCCATCTAAACTAGTACCAGACATCAGTCCAAGATAAAGTTCTTCATTGTCATTAGTAGTATATTGATGGTTATGCATAAAAGAAACACAATATCGTTTAAATTATTTAGCAAAAAATGAATATTTCAGTACATATAAATTTCACAGTTGTCGATTATATATTAAGTCAATGCAAATAATATAGTTAGTTTTTAAACTATGTTTAATCATAGCAAAAAGTGGTGATATGATATATCGTATTGTATTAATTATGTTAGAATGTGCCCCTAATAATTAATTTGCACTCGTAGCTCAGTTGGAAGAGTGTCGGTTTCCGAAGCCGGAGGTCACAGGTTCGATCCCTGTCGGGTGCGCCATATAACTTTAAAATGTAAAATTATAATGGAGGGATGACCATCCTGTATTTTCTTGAGAATTTAGTTATAATTTATAGTTATAAATGATTATTAACGAAGCTATCAATGATCATTAATTCTGTTTTTATATATTTTATAGAGAAGAGTGTATGCAAGCTGAAACAATTTTTTTAGGAATATTGGTTTTTTGTGTTGTGGTTGTGATATTGGTAGTTTTATATGGTATGTACCAAGAGAATCAATACCGCAAGGAAGTCTTCAAACAATTTGGGCATTCCAATAGAGATGCTTTACTAGATGATCCTGTTACCCAGGTGCGTGATGGTGAGGGGGATTCGTACAAGTTTTCTATGGCCAGGTCAGGTCGGATTGGCTCTGGAGAGCCGGAGACTTTAGATAGTTTCCCTAAAGATGGAATATTTAAAGAGGACGATTACGATGGGGAGGACGTAAGCGATATAGGATTGAATATTAATGAAATCAAAAAAACAAAACAGATAGATAATATTCAAATGGAAGATTCAGATTTGTCTTTAGAAATGTCTGTGAGTCCAGGATTTGATAGTAAAGAAGTAAAAGTTAAAGCTCCAGTCCAAGATAGTTTGGCTCTGAATGAAACACCTGAAGACATTGATACAAAGAGATCTTGTCATACTAAAGACACTTTCTACTCCAAAGAAAGTATTGTGAGTAAAATTGAGAAAATTTTCCCTAAGAAAAATAAAAAAATACGATCATTGATATCGATACGTGAGCTGGAAGATTTAGATTTACCTTGGTTTAGTAAATGTTTTGACTACATGGCTTACATTACCTTGGATGAACCTAAGGAATTACATGTATTACCTCGTTTGAGTAGTAAGCATCGTTTTAAAATAGTAGCTTGTAATATGGATGATCAGTTTCAGTTAGCTGAACCAATACCGGGTGTCAAGTATAAAGCTTATATTATTGGGCTTCAAGCAATTAGTCGCTCGGGGCTAGCAAGTAAAAACGATCTAAATCTATTTGGAAAAAATGTACAGGATTTTGCAAAAAGTTTAGAGGCTGGATATCATTTGACTGATATTGATGCTTTTTATGATATTGCCAGACCTATGGATGAATTATGTGCTCGAGTTGATCAGATTATTGGATTGCATTTAGTTTCAAGAGATAGTATTGATGGTGTTGATTTAAGAGCAGCTTTGGAGCGCAATGGTTTTAACTTATCTCATGATGGTGCTTTTTATTATCCCAGTTATGAAGAAGAGTTATTCAAAATTGTTAATATGGAAGAGAAGCCCTTTACACCTAGTATATTAGCGGGCAATTCTTTTAAGGGGTTTAGTGTTTTATTTGACATTACTCATGTCCCTCCAGGCCATAAAAATTTTGATAAATTTATGGGATTGGCTGTTAAATTGGCTAATGAACTAGGGCTTGATTTGGTAGATGATCAACTAGGAGAGCTATCAACAGAATGGCTAAAAAATATTGGAGATTATGTTTTAGAACGGCAAAAAGAAATGGAGTCAGTTGGCATTATTCCGGGAGAAGAATTGGCCAAACGCTTATTTTCATAAGTGTATTTAGGAATTTTTGTATATAAATATTATGACAATATCAGAAGAAAAAGATATAAAGCGTGAGATGGATGATTTGGTTCTCACGCTTTCTCGTTATGCAGAGGAATATTATGTGGAGGATGATCCATCGGTTCCAGATGCAGAGTATGATCGTTTGTTAAATCAACTCTTAAATTTGGAAGAAAAATATCCCAGTTTGAAACGTTTGGATAGCCCAACTCAACGCATAGGAGGAAAACCTTTAGATTCATTTAAAAAAGTTACTCATACTACTCCCATGCTCTCGTTAAATAATGTGTTCCCCATTGTGGATGAGGAAGGTGGCAATTTTTCTTATGATCAAATCAAAACTTTTGATAAAAGAGTACAAAAGGAATTGTCATCTAAAGTGATTGAATATGTTAGTGAGCCTAAATTTGATGGTTTGGCGGTTACTATTTTATATATAGAAGGAAAGCTATTCTTAGCAGCAACGAGAGGAGATGGCACTCTGGGGGAGGATGTCACTCACAATATTAAAACCATACAAAGCATCCCATTAGAATTAAAGGGAACTATGATACCATCTCTTTTGGAGATCAGGGGGGAGGTTTTGATGTTTAAACAGGATTTTAGAATACTTAATGAATTACAAAAAAAACAAGGAAAGAAATGTTTTGCAAACCCAAGGAATGCAGCAGCAGGTTCATTGAGGCAACTGGATCCTTCTGTAACAGCTAAACGTCATCTACACTTTTTTGCTTACAGTATTGCCAGAGTGGATGGTGTGGTGTCATACAGTTCTCATTTTGAGGAAATACAATGGTTACATTCTTTGGGTATACCTGTTCCAGACAACAAATTATTTAAGATTTGTTATGGTATAGAACAGGCTATCCAACATTATGAGTATATTTATCGTCGACGTTCAGAACTTCCTTTTGAAGTAGATGGTGTTGTATTGAAAATCAATGCTTTTGAACAACAAAAAAAATTAGGGTTTATTGCTAGAGCTCCTCGTTTTGCTATTGCACATAAATTTCCTGCAGAGGAGGCTCTAACAGTTGTTAAAGCAATTGATGTACAAGTAGGCAGAACTGGTGCTATTACACCAGTAGCGAGATTAGATCCTGTTTTTTTAGGCGGAGTGACTATAACCAATGTAACTTTACATAATGAAGGTGAAATTTGTAGGAGAGATATTAGGGTGGGTGATACAGTAGTTATTTCTCGTGCGGGTGACGTGATTCCTAAGATTACGCGTTCGATACTCGAAAAACGGCCAATGCAAATTAACCAGAAAAGTGTACTTGAACCAAAGTACTCTAGATTTGAATTTCCTAAATATTGTCCTGAATGTGGTAGCCTGATTATTAAAGAGCCAACTGAGGCAGTGGCCAGATGTTCGGGTCATTTGATTTGTCCTGCCCAAAAAGTACAAGCATTGATTCATTTTTCCTCTAAAAGAGCGATGAATATTTCTCATTTGGGTAATAGAATCATTGAAGGGTTAGTAAATAAAAATTTTTTGCTAAATTTTTCTGATTTGTACCAAATAGACTTATTTGATTTAATTCAATTTAAATTGGATAAATTAGTCGAATCATTTTTATTAGATAATTCTTTAGAAACAAATTGGTATGAAATAAAACAATCCATCAGAGTATATTCAACATTATTTGAAATTCATCAAAATAGGGCTGATATATTAGCGCTTTATGAACAATTTTTACATAGTTTGAAAATAATTAATGTACAAGAGTTGGACAATTTTGATGAGAAAAATGTCTGGTATCATTTTATTCAATTATATGAAGAGTTATTAGTCTATTTGAGGTCTTACCCAGAAGGAAAAACAAGCACTAAATGGGCCGAAAATATTTTAATTTCAATAGAAAATAGTAAACAAACTATTTTAAACCGATTTATTTTTTCTTTAGGCATTAGGCATGTTGGTGAAAAAACAGCTCAACTATTATCTGATTATTTAGGTTCTTTAGATAATATTGTACAAGCACCACGTGAGTTTTTACTTTGTATCCCAGAAATAGGATCAGTTGTTGCTGATTCGATCATTAATTATTTCAATAGTGATTATAACTTGCAACAAGTTCAACTTTTATTAAAAGAGAATATTTTGGTTAAAGAAGTTGGTCTAAATAAGGATATATTAGAGATATTTAAACCCCAAAACTGGTTGAAAAATTTTGCGGCAGGATTATCGCATACTGAGATTGAAAGAATATTATTAGATATTGATTCCTTAGAAGGTTTATTGGATTTAAACAAATTTGCTTATTGGACAGATTTTTTAGCTCAAGGCAATAATAAATCAAAACTAGATTTGCTTATTAATTTTTATAGAAAATTGGAAAAGAGTACTTTAATTGACTTGATTGATGATGATAAAGTGACGCATCCTTACTTTACAGGAAAGACTTTTGTATTTACAGGTACTTTGAATTCTTTGACAAGGGATGAAGCAACCGACAAGGTGAGAAAATATGGAGCAGAGGTCACCAATTTTATTTCCAAAAATACAGATGTACTTGTGGTAGGTAATAAAGTGGGACGTAAACTTCAAAAAGCACAAGACATGGGAATTGATATTTGGTCGGAAGAAGAATTTAATATTAAACTTAATCAATTATTAGTTGAGGAACATGAATGAAACCAATTAAAAAAGTTGTTTTACCTGTGGCTGGTATGGGGACAAGATTTCTTCCTGCTACAAAGGCAATGCCCAAAGAAATGTTACCAGTTGTAGATAAGCCATTAATTCAATATGCGGTTGAAGAAGCTATTGAAGCAGGTTGTACAGAAATTGTTTTTATTACGGGAAGAAGTAAACGCAGTATTGAAGACCATTTTGACAAAGCTTATGAATTAGAAAGTGAATTAGCTTTCAAAAACAAGAATCAGTTATTAGAATGTGTACAAGATATCTTACCTAGTAACGTGAGTTGTCTGTATATTCGTCAGGCAGAAGCTTTGGGGCTAGGGCATGCTATTTTAAAATCATTGCCATTTATAGGCGATGAATCTTTTGCAGTTATTTTGGCAGATGATTTAATTGATGCTCAACCGGGGACATTAACTCAAATGATTGAAGTTTATAATCGTTTCGGAAATTGTATTTTGGGGGTAGAAGAAGTAGATCCCAGTGAAACTGGTTCTTATGGTATTGTAGAAGTAAGTCAAGAAGAACATTATTTAAAAGTGGACAGTATTATTGAAAAACCTCATCCAGATGTAGCACCCTCCAATTTAGCAGTGGTAGGTCGCTATATCTTAACATCAAAGATATTTGAATTTTTAGCAACGATTCCACGGGGTGCTGGTGGTGAAATTCAGTTAACAGATGCTATTGCAAGGCTATTACAGTATGAAACTGTAGTAGCTTGGCCTTTTGTAGGGAAAAGGTATGATTGTGGTAGTAAAGTAGGTTATTTAGAAGCCAATTTGGCTTTTGGTATTAAGCATCCTCAAACAGCAAAACCTTTTAAGAAAATTGTATTGGATATGGCTAAAAATTTGAAGGAGTAAAGGTATTTGATATGTATCAGACTGAAAAAAAATTGTATATACCATGGTTGATAATACTGTTTATTTCTGGGGTGATTATTTACTTGTGTTATATGCTGTCTAACATTCTGACCCCTTTTATAGTAGGTATAATTTTAGCCTATTTCCTCAATCCATTGGCCACAAGATTATCGCACAAGATACCCAGAATGGTTGCCTCCTTAATAATAGTGATGGGCACTGTAGTTTTGATTTTAGTTTTTATTGCATTTGTTATTCCAGTATTATTGCAACAATTACATGAATTAATTGATAAGATGCCTGTGGTCTTAAATTGGATACAAGCTAATGGAGATAAAATTAATTTACCTGTAAGTCTTCGGGATAAGTTAGATATTATTGGAAATCAGATTAATTTTAGAGAATTTTTCAGTACTGAGAACTTGGGATCGATTTGGCAACAAAATAGTCAAACATTTAAATCACTTATTTTAAAAATTTCTGTTTATGCTAAGCAAACTGGTAGTGGTATTATTTTATTGCTTTATAATTTGCTTATGTTACCTATGACCTTATTTTATTTCTTGTATATTTGGCCTCAGTTGATGGGGAGGTTGGGACGCTTAATCCCAATAAGATATCATAGGGTTGTTACTGAATTTATGAGGAAGTTAGATAAAGCTCTATCAGAATTTGTTCGTGCACAATTCTTGGTCATGGTAGTAATGGGGTTAGTTTATGGAATAGGTCTAACTTTAGTGGGGTTAAAAAATGGATTTGCAATAGGTTTTATGACAGGTTTTTTAGTTTTTATCCCGTATTTTGGCTTTACTGTGGGTTCTATATTAGCTACCTTGGCAGTGATTTTGCAATATGGAGATATTTGGCACTTGGTTGGTGTTTGGATTGTGTTTGGCATTGGTCAAACTGTGGAGTCATTGGTTATTACGCCTAAACTAATTGGTGATCGAATTGGTCTTTCACCGGTTCTAGTCATTTTTGTTTTGTTGGCATTCGGTAGCTTATTTGGTTTTACTGGCATGTTACTTGCACTACCTATCTCTGCTGTTTGTGTTGTAATCATGCATACTATTTCTGATCAATACTATAAGAGTGATTTTTACTTAGAAGAAGAGTAAGGAATATAAATATAGATGAAGCAAATAGTGATTAATTTTGAAGATCAGGGTTATCCTGGTTTTGATTCTTTTTTAGGCAGTCAAAATCAAGAATTATTGTCAATATTAAAATCAGATGAGCCTCAGCTTATGTTGGTGTGGGGGGCAGAAGGAATTGGGAAAAGCCACTTACTTAAGTCATGGGTCAAACAAAGACTAGTTCAGGGGCGACCAGCCATCATGATTTCGAAGTTGCAACAACAGAATTTTGATGAAATTCTTAATAATGCTTATCAATATATTGCCATTGATGATATTCATAAGTCTGATGAAAATTTACAGATCAAACTACTTCATCTGTTTGATGAGTTGGTTAATTCGGGGTGTCATTTACTAGTGAGTGCAGATGGGCCACCACAGAGATTGACTCAATTGCGTCATGATTTGAGAACCAGACTAGGATTGTGTTTAATTTATGAAATATTTCCTTTATCCGAGCAAGAAAAATTAGAAACAATGAGAAAGTTTATTCAAATAAGGCAGACCAACATATCTGATGAAGTTTTAAATTATTTAATTTCTCATTCTCCTAGAACATTAGATTTTTTATTAAATACCTTGCAAGAAGTTGATAATTATGCTGTCAAAAATAAAAGAAAAGTGACTATTCCTTTATTGAAACAATTTTTGTTGGAGAAACATTTGTGAGTGTTGGTTATTATTTGATTTAGAGGTTCAATGGTTTATTTATATGGTTGAAGGCGATGCTAGTTAATGAAACTGGTAAATTATTCAGACGATTATTGTAATGGGAGTTTAAATTTTGAATTTTTATAATAACCTATTAAATGAGTTACCTTCACAAATAAGATTAGTTACTTACCCTCAGAGTATAAACCATAAAGTCAATTATGAACATAGTTTTATCTTATCATTTAAAATATTTTAATATTTTTGATTTTTGTCTCCAAAACTTATGACTGTTGTATTCTGAATATTAAACTAAAATCTAGTAAGTACTAGTGTTAGGGTGTAATTTTTGTATTTTCAAAGTGTTATTTTGAATATAGATTCTAGACTTTAAGATAGTTTTTGTTTTACTTCGCAAGTTAATATGGTATCTTTGGTTCTCGGATAGGTTGCTTAAATTACCTTTCTGAAGTTTCAACTTTTTGATTTATAAGAAAATATATTAATTTTTCTTTTGGATGATTTAATAATTTAAATGGAGGTATGAGAATGAGAAAGTTAAGTACATTGTTATTAGCAAGTGGATTATTATTTTTTTCAGTATCAACACAAGCAAAAGTAGTTTTGAATCCTGAAACAGTTTCAGGTGGATCTTCGATTTCAGCAGGTGTGACCTCTTTGGGGGCTGGTATACCAAGTTCTGCAGCACCAGTTGTAACTTTACCATTGCTGTTGGTAACAATACCGGTGGGGGTAGTGACAACAGTGGTAGGTAGTATTTTGACAGCATATGGTTATCAGAAAGGTAGTTTATCTTCTAGTAAATAAGCTTTTTTAGTCAATAAAAAAACCTCAATCATATGATTGAGGTTTTTTTGTTTATGAGAATCTATTGTTCAATGATTAATTGATTCATTCTTTTAATAAACTCAGATGGATTATTAAGTTTCCCACCCTCAGATAGTAAAGCTTGATCAAAAATAATCTCAGCGAGATGTACTGCTTTTTCTGTATTTTTCTCTTTTGATAACATTTTGAACAAAGCGTGTTCAGAATTGACTTCTAATATAGGAAGTTTACCTTGAGCTATACCAGTTGACTGAGCACCAGCGGATTCTAACATTCTGACCAAATATTGACTCATTTCATTTTCTTCTACTACTAAACAAGCAGGGCTTTCAGTTAAACGAATAGTGGTTCGAACATCACTAACCTTATCTTTTAAAGCTGTTTTTAAAATTTCTAACACTGTATTAGTGAGTTCATCGTCTTTGACAGAACCCTCTATGGTTTGCTCACCAAGTGACTCTAAGTTTAACTCTCCTTTCACAATGCTATTTAATGGTTTATTTTTATATTCTTTTAATAAATTAACAAACCATTCATCAACCTGATCTGTAAGCAGTAATACTTCAATATTTTTCTTTAAAAATATCTCCAAATGGGGGCTATTTTTAGCGGCTTGATAGGAATCAGCAGTAATATAATATATTTTATCTTGTCCTGGTTGCATGCGAGCAATGTATTCATCTAAAGATACATTTTGCTCTGGAGAATTATTTAAGCTACTTGAAAAACGACTTAAACTAGCAATCCTTTCCTTGTTGTTAAAGTCTTCCCCGATTCCTTCTTTAAACACAGCGCCAAATTGATTCCAAAATATTTTGAATTTTTCTGGTTCATTTTTTGATAATGAGCTAATTAAATCCAGTATTTTTTTTACACTACCAGAACGAATGGTATCAATATCTTTATTTTGCTGTAGAATTTCACGAGAAACATTTAATGGTAAGTCATTACTGTCTATTACACCTCGTACAAATCTTAAATAACTTGGAATTAATTTTTTAGCATCATCCATGATAAAAACACGCTTAACATAAAGCTTAATGCCATAGCTAGTTTCTCTATCATATAAGTTAAATGGCGCTTGAGAAGGGATATACAGTAATCCAGTATAGTCCTGATGACCTTCTACTTTAAAGTGGATCCACGCTAGTGCATTACTAAAATCATGTGCCACATGATGATAAAAATCTTGATATTGTTCTTCTGTAATTTCTGATTTTGGACGAGTCCATAATGCTTTGGCTTGATTGACAATTTCTAACTCATTACTAGGAATGACATCACCTTCTTTGTTATATTCTGGTGCTTTTTTCATATGGATAGGAACAGAAATATGATCACTATAAGTATTAACTATACGACGTAATGTCCAGTCTGACAGCAAATCTAAATCCTCTTTTTTTAAATGTAAGGTGATGTCAGTACCTATTTGTTCTTTTTCAATTGGTTCAACAGTAAATTCCCCGTTTCCCTTACTGGACCAACGTACGCCTTTAGATTGATCCACATACGCAGAACGACTTTCTACCACAACTTCATCAGCAACAATAAAAGCTGAATAGAAACCAACACCAAATTGGCCAATTAAATTAGCATCTTTTTTTTGGTCACCTGTTAATTTTCCTAAAAATGCTTTTGTGCCAGATTTAGCAATTGTACCTATATTATCGATGATTTCTTGTTCTGTCATGCCAATACCATTATCTGAGATAATAATAGTTTTTTTATCCGGATCAGTTGTGATTGTAATTTTGAAATCACTATTATTTTTTGATAAATCTGAATTATTTAACTGTTCAAAACGGAGTTTATCAATAGCATCCGCACCATTGGAGATGAGCTCCCTCAGAAATATTTCTTTATTGGAGTACAAGGAGTGAATCATTAATTGTAATAATTCTTTAACTTCAGTCTGAAAATTTAAAGTTTGTTTCATAATTATCCTCTCTTATGATTTTAATTTTTTAGAATGATGAGGGTTAATTCTTTTTTTTCAAGTGATTAATTGCTAATAAATTTTTTTATTTAATTTTCGAATTAAATTATATATATATCAATCGTTATGACAGAACATATTTTCTTATATTCTTTGAAAATTTCTTTAAGTAGAAATGAATAGAAAAATTAGGGGGAGTTATTTTAGAGTGCATACTAAAAAACTTTAGAGTATATGCTAAAATTAGTGATTCATTTAGATTATATGAGAAATATAATGTAGGAATGGGAACAATTATTGTCAATTTTTTTTGGAGGATAGAGTATGGTCAAAATGATAGACAGGAAGTTACTAATATTAACTTTGTTATCTAGTTTTAGTAGTACAGTAAGTTATTCTGAAGAATTAAAAAATAATCAAGATTTATCCAGTCAGATAACATGTGCTACGTGTCAGGGCAGCGGTGATGAAATGACTAATTATGTCATTTTTTTAAACGGATTATTTGCATTAACTGAGCTATCATTGGTGTTCAGTCACGATGTTAAATTTCAACCTAAGCTATCCTATCCAGATATTAAGCAATATGTCTTAAAAAATAATGTTCAGAATACTGCTTTGTCTCAATCAATCAAATTGTCTTCAGCATTTATGCCAGGAAATTTAAAACACAAGAAAGGTGTTAGATTAGGTTATGATTTTTCTGGTTATGATATGAATTCTCAAAATAAAGATTTTGAATTTAGGAATGTGGTTACTTTTGGTGATTCATTATCATACACAGGATCTTTCTCCGGTAGTTCTGTTTATATGGCAACAGGTAATCCATCATTTTTTTACAATAGTTTTTTATCAATGTACTTGACTGGTAAACTTAATACAGCAAGAGATCAAAATGGTACTAATTATGCAATTTCAGGCGCATTGGTTAAATGGAATTCTAACCTATTACAGTTATTGTTAGATCCTATATCGATTATGCGCTCTAAGATGTCACAGCAAATAGAATACTATTTAGATGATAATGGGCAAGTTGCTGACCCTAAAGATGTGTTTGTATTGTGGGGAGGTGGCAATGATATGACCGGCGATGTTATACAAGCAGCAATGCCATGGAATTGGGATAAAATCTTAACTTCATCAGGTAGTTATTTAGATGACAAGCCAAAAGTTTTAGGAGATTATGCTCAGTTACTGGCGGATAAGGGGGCAGAAAATATCTTTGTGTTAGGTTTACCAGATCTGGGTTTATCACCATTTTCCGGAGCGGGGATGGTTGAATCTGGCGTAGGGGCTTTAATGGGTATGTTGACGAGTCGTATGCCATATTATTTTAAATTTTTAAACAGGATCCTAAAACCGGGTGAATGGCTATTGGGTGCAATGGATAGTTATTTACGAAACAATAACAATTTGGTGGGTACACCGGTTGGTAATGCAGATGAATACTTTATAGATAACTATGCAAGGATGTATAACCACTTTATGCCATTGATTCCGAAAGAGTTATGGCGTTGGGTGATAGTGATTCCATTACAATTACAACGTAACTTGGTGCTTCGTTGGAATAGAGATTTACAAGAACGTTTAATGGATGTGAATGGTAATATAGTTTATGCTGATATTTACCGCTTATATGAAGAAGTACAAAACGATCCATATACCTATGGTTTTACTAACATTCTAGTAGCACAATGTGGCTTAGGTAAAGAGTCTAGATCATGTGATGCGGGGGATGATTATTATCATGGAGATGATGGACAAGTGTATATGTATACTGACTGGCATCACCCAAGCCCACAAATGAATCAAATCATAGCGGAATACTTGTTGAGTATCTTCAATGCACCGGGTTATGTATCTGGTTTATCTAGAGTTTCGGAGGTAAACGAGAGTGTACGTAATAACTTCATGAAGAATGAGATGAAGTATATGAGGTTTGATACAAGAGAAGTAGGTGAGTTTAGAACGTTTGCAAGTATATTAACGGGGATAGATAAGAACAGTCGATCATTAAGTTCAAGGAATTTATCGACCCAAGGTATAGGAGCAGGGTTTGTGTACAGAGCCTCTGAAGGTTTAGATGTAGGAGCCTCATTATCGTTGATGTATGGAGATAAACATCCAAGTAATCAATTGAAGTATAAAGACAGTGCACAAGCATTGACGGCATTTATGCAATATAAAGATGCGAGTGGTTTGTGGGCAAATGGGCAAGTTTATACGGGTTGGGAGCAAATGTCTGATATCAAACGTTCGATGCAGTTTCTAAAACACATTAGAACGGAGAAAGGCGCAACGAAGGGTAAGGTATCAGGGTTTGGTGCTTCCGTGGGATATGACGTGCAAATATCGGAATTAGGTTGCGATGAATGTTCTACGACTTGGTATGCCACCCCTTACATTGAAGGTAGTGTGACTAAATTCAAGGTTAAGGGATATGAAGAAGAGGGTAATAGTTCTACGGCGATGGAATTTAATGAACAAAAACGCACAAATAAATTAGGTACGTTAGGTGTTCAATTTAGTAGTCGTTCGCCGAAGTTAAATACTAACCTAGACATAGCATACACGAAGAACTTCGACTATGAAGAGTTTGAAGCAGAGGGGCGTTTAAAGAACTTTGCTAAAAACTTCCATCGTTCAGGTAAAGGTATTGCAAAAGAAAGGAAAGGTTGGTTATCGATTACACCAAGCGTTGAGTACAAGATCAATGATGAAGTATCGGTATATGGTAATGTGAATTATGATTATGTCAATAGTAAGTTGATGCAATTAAATGGTACTTTAGGTATTAGGAGTAAATTCTAAACCAATTTGATAGACTCGAATATCAACAGCTCCGTAAGGGGCTGTTTTTTTATTGTGTCGAGGCCAAGTATTTTTCTTACAATAAATTTATTAATGTTGTTTAATTAATACATATTATCTTGTTATTTTTATTATATGGGTTAATGATTGGGAAACGATTGTTACTAGCTTCTTTAAACAAATGGTACTTTTAGTTAGAGTATTTACTAACAGAATCAAGTTGATATTTATAGTACCTTCTATTTACAGTGCCCTCTATTGAGGACATTATTTCATAAGAAATGATTGTAATAGTTAAGATATAGTTAATTTTATGATTTCAATATAATTCTAAAGAAGAGGGTGAAAACATATGAAAATTAGACAGAAGCAACTAGTTTTATCGTTGGTCTCATTATTTGGTGCTGTTTCCTTGACGAATGCGGATGGAGTGCAATATCGGGTTGCCCATGCTAGTGAACCGGTAATAGAAGAGAACCCGGTATTTGTGCCACAGGCTGTTGAACCTGAACTGGAGGTGAGTGAAGAATTAGCATGCGTGGAGGATGAAGAGACTTGTCAACAAACTTATTATCCTCTGTACTTAAATTTATTATTAGCCGCAGCAGATTTGGCTTTGGGCATAGGTAGTGACACTAGATATGATCCTAAAATTGAATATTCAAATCAGATTGATGATGTGAATAAGAGTGAAACCAATTTTACTTATAATCCAGCTGATTCTGCGGCATCACCGCTATCAGCATCTTTATCGTTACAGTCAATGAGTACTACACCAAGTGTATTGAGTCAATTACCGTTTACTTTATCGACAGCAAGTTCGTTATTGCCAATTAGTGGCCCTTTGGCATCTTCAACAAATGCATCACTAGTGCCATTGGCATCACCAGTCTTATCTTCATTGGCTCCCTTTGAATTAAGTTCTTCGTTATCTGTTGAACCTTTATTATCATCATTGACAATTCCTTTGTCTTTATTAACATCAGGTCAGTCAAACTCCTCTCAACCATTATCAGGTCCCTTGAATAGTCTAGCATCTTCGTCAGCACCCTTTTTGACGCCTCTAGGTTCGTCTTTAGCATTACCTTTATCATCGTTGGGTTCTTTGGGTAAATTCATATTGACATCTTCATCAGTTCCATTGATGCCATTATCAAGTAGTTTATCAAGTACTGGCCCCTCTTTGATTTTGCCATTTTATATTTCATTAACAGCTTCTTCCCCATTGAATTCATCATTAATATTACCATCGATTTTGCCTTTAAGCAGTTCTGGGATGCCATTGGCAAGTTCATCAATTCCATTATGGTATTCGATTTCAGCACCATCGATTTTACCATCATCCTCCTTATCGAGTTTAGGCCCATCTTCTTTGTCACCGATATCATCGTCTGTTGGGTTACCTTTATTAAGCTCATCATTGCCATTCTTGTCTTCATCTGCTATTCCTTTGGCGGTACCATCTTTTTCACTGGGATCGAGTTTACAAGCTTTAACAACCTCTGGATTGAGTCTTGTCTCAGCACCTGTGGATTTATCATTAGCACCATTGTCATCGATTCCACCATTCAGTTTATCAATGGATCCTTCTAAATCAATTACTTCAATTCCTAGTTCATTATCTTTGGTACCTGTTTATTCCTCATCATTACCATCTGACTCTTCATCAGTGGCTCCTAGTTTATTGTCTTTGCAAAGTTTAGGTTCTTCTTTAACAAGTTCAGGTACTTCATTATTGGAATTGATCTCATTGCCTTCTGCAGTATTGTCGGCACCATCATCATTGATTCCACCATTTAGCTTATCAATGGATCCATCGAAATCGTTAACATCAGGACCTTTGTATTTTTCCATAGCAAGCAGTTCTTCTGCTTCATATCCTTTCACCGTATCTTCAGGTTCTCCATTAGTATTGTCACTATCTGCACCGGTTGGTTCTTTGCTTTCTAGTAGTTTATCCTTGTCTTTAGCTCCTTTATACCTTTCATCAGCACTTCCTTCTGGTTTATCATCTTTGCCATTGACAGTATTGTCTTCACCAACTGTATCTTCGAGTATTCCTTTTTATATTTCTGGAGTGCTTTTAAAATCATTAGCTTTATCCCAATCGTCACTATTGCCATCTAGTCAAATAGGTAGTTCATTTCCAGCGTCGAGTTTGGGGCCATTGAGTATTTCACTAGGAAGTTTATTACCATCTTTATCAGGGTCACTTTCAGCTTTTCCTGCTTATAGCTCTCTTGGAAGTTCAAGTATTGCTACTTCATCTTTGCCCATGATTTCAGCTTCTCTTTTTTCAGGATTGGCTTCTAGCGGTGGCCCTTCATTGGGATTATCCTCATCTTTTACTGGATCATCAGTATATTCTTCTGGAACAATTTCGAGTGCTTTGAGTGTCCCTGTTGGTGGATTAGCATTGGCAGGTTCAGCTCAAAGCATTTCTCTGACAAGTTCTGTTATCTTGACGTTACCAGCTAGTTTGTCATCAACAACATTATTTGGATTTTCGTCTAGTTCGGGATCGCTGTTATCAACACCTTCTATGGTATCATTTTTACCTTCATTTTTAAGTTTTATGGGCTTGCCATTGAGTATTACTTCATTGGTGGGTACTTATGTGAGTATTTTTAGTGGTTCATATGGTGTGATCCCATTCTTCTTATCCAGCCAAGTAACTGGTTCTACGGTTATTAGTTATTCCACATTGTCATCATCTTCAATACCAGCACTTAGTTTTTTTGGTTCATACTTCATGTTATGGCTGGGTTGGTCAACACAATCAGCTTGGATGGGGCCAGGTTTATCACTATCATTTATACCAGAAGCTTCTTTTGCGTTTATTCCTGGATTTATAGGGCCTTTGTCTTCTATTTTTGGGTTAATGAGTGCTTTTGCCTCAGTACCTCTTTTAGCAGGCAGTATTCCTTCTTCTGTAATATCTCCAGGATTATCTTTGGTAGGCCCTTCTTCCTCTGCTGTTTCTCCTCCTCTTTTATCATCGGGTAGTTTCTTTACGCTATCTGCTGCTATTTTTGGTGGTCCAGTATTTTCTTCATTAGTACCGGTTTCTATTAGTTCATTGCCCATTCCTGTTTTAGGGCCTTTCTTATGGGGATTTACTATTGCGCCATCGTTTATTTGGTCATCCTATGTTTCTTGGACAATGCCATTGTATAGCACAATGTTTTTGTCAAATGTCCCATCTTTAATATCATCGACTTCAATACCAAGTATTGCTTCATTTTCATCAGTACCTAGTACGTTTTATGCATCTAGTTCAATAGTAGCACCTTATCTTTCATCAGCTGTTTTGTTATCACTGGCACCTTTGGGAATCCCATTGTCATCAAGTAATAATATAACTTCTATACCAATGTCATTTTTAGGTAGTTCATTGTCCACCACATTCCCATCATCGATTATTCCATCGGCAAGTTTAGTATTAGTTAGCTTACCTAATATTTCCGTAAGTTCATCAATAGGCTCATCGAGTTTAATTTCAGGTGTATGGGCAAGTATTGCAGTTTCTAGTTTGCCGATCTCATCTTTAGCACTTCATTTACTTGGAGCTCTAAGTGCTGGTTCTGGATCCTTAGCTGTTGGTCCTTCATCTGGAGTAGGATTAGCAGGATCTTTGGTTAGCTCTTCTTTTGGTACTCTGTGGGCAGTACCTAGTAGTTTGAGTGTTGGTGTAACAGAGATGATATCACCAGTACCATCATCTTTTGTTCCATTGATATCATCTAGTTCAAATTTTACAGCATCATCATTGTCAGGATCGTCAACTGTGTCAGGTTTAGTGCCTGCAAGTGTTTCAGGGTCAATAGCTTCAGTGATATTAGTGCCATCGACTGCCCTTAGTACCTCTTTGCCAGTTTCATCGGTAGTTTCTCTTGATAGTTTATTGGGGTTGAGCTCACTACCGATTTCTTCTAGTACTTTCGCATCTGAGGTATCTTTGCTTTCTGCCATTAGTCAAATTTCTGCAGTATCAGCACCATCTATGATTTATGGTTCTTTGACTTCTGGTTTAGGAACTAGCTTGATTTCTAGTGCTTCAACCGTTATTTCATCATTACCATTGGCTTCTTCCGGGGTAAGCTCATTACCATTTATTGTATCTTCTAGTATACCTTTATCGATATCAAGTGCTGTACCAGCATCATCTGGATATCTTTCTTTGGCATTAGGATCCGTTGGTTTGTGGGCTACTGACAGTACTTGGGCTGTTGCTAGCTCATTTACTGGTATTCCATCTGCATTAAGTGTGATCTTGCTTTATAACTTCTCATTTATACCTTCTGGTATTTTAGGGACAGTACCAGCTATTTTTTCATTTGCCGCTTCTGCACCAATTTCTTCTGGTTTAGGTCTGGTAAGTTCATTTCCACCTTCACTATCATCGATGTTTACGGGTTTCATGATGGCGGTTGTTTCGTCAGTAGCTTTGCCTGGCTCAATGTCTAGTTTACCAAGTTCAAGTATTCCATTCTTGAATACTTCAGTTAGTTTCTTGCCTTCTGCAGTGGCTAGTACGGCAGCGCTTTCTTCATTGACTGGCTTGTTTACTGTTTCATGGATGGGTATGAATTTATCTTCATCTGGTATTCCTACATCAGTTGGTTCGTCTTCTGGTTCTCTCTGGACCTCTTGGTCGTTGTTTGGTCACCTTAGTTCAGGTGCACTTGGCCCACTTTCTGTTTTTGTGCCATCATTTTGGTCTGTTATAGGGGCTTCATTACCGGGTACTTCGGCAAGTATTACTTTAGCCAGTGCCGCAACATTTGGTCTTGGGGCTATTGTAACTTTCTTCTCATCATTGGGGTTTGTATCTTTGTTGCCTGGAACATCTGTGTTATTGGGTATGATACCTTCATCTTCATTAGCTTCACTCCCATCGAGTGGTTTAATGGGTGTGTTGTCGTCTATTGCTTCATTAAATACAAGTATTCCATCAACATTGTTGCTTGTCCCATCGTTTATCACTGGTAGTCTATTGCTTTCATCGGCACCTGTAAGTTTGTTATCATCAGTTCCTTCAATAACATCATTGTTATCGTTGATGAGTTCTAGTGTAGTATCATCTATTTCATTAGGATCTTTATCTTCAGTTGGATTAGTTTACTCACTATCCAGTGGGGTAGTAAGTTCTCTATTATTTGGAGCATCTTCAATTCCAAGTTCGTTGGCAATGCCTTTTATTTTATCGAGTACTTCTTCAGTTTTAACGCCTGCGTTAGCTAGCTCATTGACTTCTTTATTGGGAACATTTTCTTTGCTACTGCCATCATTGAATATAGCGATCTCGACTATCCCTTCTTCATTATCAAGTATTGTGAGCTCACCATCATATATTCCATCTTCTTCAGTAGGAATAAGTTCACTGTTTTCATCTAATCCAATTTCGGCATCAATTAATAGTATATTGGCACCTATTAGCTTGGGTGTGCCGAGTTATTTGTCAGGAATCTCATCTACTAGTTTGGGATCATTATCAGGTGCGCCATCAAGTTCTAATCCTTCATTTGCACCTAGCTCTAATCCTTCAAGTAATCCAAGTAGTGCGCCATTTAGTAATCCAAGTTTGGCACCATTTAGTAATCCAAGTTTGGCACCAATATCTAATCCGTTATTATCATGGTTTAGTAACCCAAGTGTCGCACCTAGTGTATCACCGCCAAGCTCATTATCTACTAATCCATCTAGTATGAATCCAAGTAGTAATCCAAGTACGGCGTCAATTAGTAATCCAAGCTTGAATCCAAGTAGTGCACCGTTTAGTAATCCTGCACTTTCATGGTTGAGTAATCCAAGCAGTGCACCATTGAGTAATCCAAGTAGTGCGCCATCTAGTAATCCAAGTTTAGCGCCGTCATTCAATCCGTTGACATCGGGGTCAGTGAATCCATCTTTAATGACACCGAGTACCAATCCAAGCACGGCGTCAATTAGTAACCCGAGCTTGAACCCAAGTAGTGCACCATTGTCTAATCCATCAATGGCACCATTGAGTAATCCAAGTAGTATGCCATTGAGTAACCCATTGAGTGCACCATTGAGTAATCCTTCACTTGCACCGATTAGTAATCCGAGTAGTGGCGCACCATCTACATGGTCATTACCTAGTAGTAATCCAAGTAGTGCACCGATTAGTAATCCAAGCATTAATCCGATCAGTGCACCGTCTAGTAATCCAAGTAGTGCACCGATTAGTAATCCAAGTTTGGCGCCATTTAGCAATCCAAGTAGTGCACCGATTAGTAATCCAAGTTTAGCGCCGTTTAGTAATCCATTGATTTCATCATTAACTAATCCTTCAAGCCAATTACCAAGTAGTAATCCTTTGGCTTCAAGTAGTAATCCAAGCAGTAATCCGAGTAGTGCACCATTATCTAACCCATTACTGTCATCGTTAAGTAATCCAATTAGTTTGCCATTGAGTAATCCGTTATCTGCACCATTGAGTAACCCATTATCTGCATCAATTAGCAATCCGATCAGTTCCTCAAGTAATCCATTGCTGTGGCCATCAAGTGGACCATTGAGTATTTCAAGCAATCCATTATCAAGTTCGATTAGTAATCCGGTGTCATTGTCATCTAATCCACTTAGTACTTCGATTCCATCAAGTATTAGTAATCCATCTTCTTGGTCTAATTTGTCTTCGGCGTTACCAAGTGCACCATCGGCGATAGTAGCAGGCCCTGCAATGTCATCTAAGTTCTCTGGGGTTGGTAATAAGAAAGCGAATAGAGCGAGTTACTACATACCGGGTTATGACTTTACTGAGACTAAGAAAGACTTTGAATTTAGGAATGTAGTGACGTTTGGTGATTCATTGTCAGATACCGGTTCGGCAGGACGTGGTGGTATTTATATGGCAGATGGTAATCCATTTAGTTTCTATAATAGTTATTTAGGGATTTACTTGACTGGAAAGTTTAATGCACCAAGAAGTCAAAATGGTACTAATTATGCGGTTTCAGGGGCATTGGTTAAATGGGCTTCGAGTGTATTACAGTTATTAGGAGATCCGATAGCGGTTATGCGTTCTAAGATGTCACAGCAAATAGAATACTACCTACAAGATAATAAACAAATTGCCAACTCTAAAGACGTGTTTGTATTGTGGGGAGGTGGTAATGATATGACCGGAGATATTATGCAAGCGGCAATGCCATGGAACTGGGATAAAATCTTAACTTCGGCAGGTGGTTATTTAGATAACAAGCCAAAAGTTTTAGGAGGTTATGCTCAGTTACTGGCAGATAAAGGTGCAAAAAATATCTTTATGTTAGGGTTACCGGATCCGGGTTTATCACCATTCTCCGGAGCAGCAATAGTTGGTGCTACCGTAGGTTCGTTGGGTATGTTCATGGATGGTACACCATTGGAGTTCTTAAATCCGGGTAATTGGGTATTGGGTGCAATGGATAGTTATTTACGAAACAATAACAATTTGGTGGGTACACCGGTTGGTAATGCAGATGAATATGTTATAGATAACTATGCAAGGATGTATAACCACTTTATGCCATTGATTCCGAAAGAGTTATGGCGTTGGGTGATAGTGATTCCATCACAATTACAACGTAACTTGGTGCTTCGTTGGAATAGAGATTTACAAGAACGTTTAATGGATGTGAATGGTAATATAGTTTATGCTGATATTTACCGCTTATATGAAGAAGTACAAAACGATCCATATACCTATGGTTTTACTAACATTCTAGTAGCACAATGTAGCTTAGGTAAAGAGTCTACGATATGTGATGCGGGGGATGATTATTATCATGGAGATGATGGACAAGTGTATATGTATACTGACTGGCATCACCCAAGCCCACAAATGAATCAAATCATAGCGGAATACTTGTTGAGTATCTTCAATGCACCGGGTTATGTATCTGGTTTATCTAGAGTTTCGGAGGTAAACGAGAGTGTACGTAATAACTTCATGAAGAATGAGATGAAGTATATGAGGTTTGATACAAGAGAAGTAGGTGAGTTTAGAACGTTTGCAAGTATATTAACGGGGATAGATAAGAACAGTCGATCATTAAGTTCAAGGAATTTATCGACCCAAGGTATAGGAGCAGGGTTTGCGTACAGAGCCTCTGAAGGTTTAGATGTAGGAGCCTCATTATCGTTGATGTATGGAGATAAACATCCAAGTAATCAATTGAAGTATAAAGACAGTGCACAAGCATTGACGGCATTTATGCAATATAAAGATGCGAGTGGTTTGTGGGCAAATGGGCAAGTTTATACGGGTTGGGAGCAAATGTCTGATATCAAACGTTCGATGCAGTTTCTAAAACACATTAGAACGGAGAAAGGCGCAACGAAGGGTAAGGTATCAGGGTTTGGTGCTTCCGTGGGATATGACGTGCAAATATCGGAATTAGGTTGCGATGAATGTTCTACGACTTGGTATGCCACCCCTTACATTGAAGGTAGTGTGACTAAATTCAAGGTTAAGGGATATGAAGAAGAGGGTAATAGTTCTACGGCGATGGAATTTAATGAACAAAAACGCACAAATAAATTAGGTACGTTAGGTGTTCAATTTAGTAGTCGTTCGCCGAAGTTAAATACTAACCTAGACATAGCATATACGAAGAACTTTGACTATGAAGAGTTTGAAGCAGAGGGGCGTTTAAAGAACTTTGCTAAAAACTTCCATCGTTCAGGTAAAGGTATTGCAAAAGAAAGGAAAGGTTGGTTATCGATTACACCAAGCGTTGAGTACAAGATCAATGATGAAGTATCGGTATATGGTAATGTGAATTATAACTATGGTAATAGTAAGTTTACACAACTAAATGGTACTTTAGGTATTAGGAGTAAATTCTAAACCAATTTGATAGACTCGAATATCAACAGCTCCGTAAGGGGCTGTTTTTTTATTGTGTCGAGGCCAAGTATTTTTCTTACAATAAATTTATTAATGTTGTTTAATTAATACATATTATCTTGTTATTTTTATTATATGGGTTAATGATTGGGAAACGATTATTGCTAGATTCTTGAAACAAAAGGTACTTTCTTATAGATTATTTACTAAAATAATTAAGGTGATATTTGGGGGTGTATCCTTTGAGGACGTTATTTCGCATAGTAGAATTGATCACAATAGTTAAGACGTAAGTAGTTAAGACATAGTTAATTTTATGATTTCAATATAATTCTAAAGAAGAGGGTGAAAACATATGAAAATTAGACAGAAGCAACTAGTTTTATCGTTGGTCTCATTATTTGGTGCTGTTTCCTTGACGAATGCGGATGGAGTGCAATATCGGGTTGCCCATGCTAGTGAACCGGTAATAGAAGAGAACCCGGTATTTGTGCCACAGGCTGTTGAACCTGAACTGGAGGTGAGTGAAGAATTAGCATGCGTGGAGGATGAAGAGACTTGTCAACAAACTTATTATCCTCTGTACTTAAATTTATTATTAGCCGCAGCAGATTTGGCTTTGGGCATAGGTAGTGACACTAGATATGATCCTAAAATTGAATATTCAAATCAGATTGATGATGTGAATAAGAGAGAAACCAATTTTACTTATAATCCAGCTGATTTTGTGGCATCACCTGTTTCGAATTCAGTTCCTCTTTCTCTAACAGGGCCTCTAAGTTTGGGTCCTGCCACAGTTTCGTTGGCACCTTCTGCTTATCTATCAATGATAGTACCATCTGTGATGTCTTCTAATGCTTCTTTGGCACCACTATTTGCGCCATTATTATCTTCATTGGCGCCTTTTAATTTGAGTGCTTCATTGTCAGTTGAGCCGTTATTGTCTTCAATAACGCCATTGGTCACTTCTTCGACTTCTGGTTTTTTAAATCCTTCACAACCATCCTCTGGTCCTTCCAATTCGCTTTTAACACCATTAACATCATCATCTTTACCATTGTTTAGTTTATCAACAGTGCCATTGGCTGGCCCCTCATCATCATCAGGTACATCTTTGATGTCATTGTTGGCACCATCATTAACTTCTTCATCATTACCATCAATGCCATTTTCAAGCTCTTTGTCAGTTAGTGGGCCATTGCTATTCCCATCAACAATTTTACCTTCGTACATGTTGACCATTTCTTTAGCTCCATTGAATTCATCGATAGTTGCGCCTTCTTTATTACCATATAGTTTATCGATAGCTCCCTTAAATATCTCGATGATTCCTTTATATTCATTGTCGTCAGCGCCTTTAAGTGTGCCATCGTCATCTTTATCTATATTGGGACCCTCATCATTGTCACCAAGCTCATCTGCAGTTGGGTTGCCATTGTTGAGTTCTTCTTTACCAGTGCTTTCTAGCTCTTCAGCACCGAGTGCTTTACCAAGCCTTTCGTTAGGATCTGGTTTGCAATCTTTGACAAATTCTGGGTTAAGTATATCTTCAGCACCATTAGCTTTATCGGTGGCGCCTTTATCATCAATACCGCCATCTAGCTTATCGATGGATCCTTCTAAATCTTTGTCATCGTTGGGGTGGTATTCTGTATCGGCACCATTGTATTCATTATTGAGTCCTCTGGGCTCCTCACTAGTAGCGCCGAGTTTGTTTCCCTTAATTTCATCTGGAACATTATTAGCAAGTTTGAGTATACCATTGAGCAGCTCTTTATCGGGACCTTCGTTTTTACCAATATCATTATTATCTTCTGTACCACCATTTAGCTTATCAATGGATCCATCACAGTCAGTGACTTCAGGTCCTCTTTATTCGTCGTTAAGTTCCTCATCAACTGCATTATTACCATTTTTAACGTCATTAGCAGCTCCTGTGGTAATGTCATCATCAGGTCCTGTGGGGTCATTATTATCAAGTTTATTTTTATTGGCAACACTACCAATCTGGGGACCATTCTGGGCTAGTTCTTCCTTGCCAGGTTTAAGTTCATTGCCTTTTTCATTACCGAGTGGATCATCAGGACTTCCAGTAGCATTATCTGGGCTATCGTCCAAATCTTTAGGTTTGGGTGTTCCTTCTTTGGTTCCGATGTTGTCTTCTTCTGGTGGTCCTTTGTTATCGGTGTCTCTTGGTATACCTTCAAGTTTAAGTGCATTACCTACCATTTCATTATTGTTCCCATCTGTTAGTACTGCCTTAAGTGGGGTTTTCATGCCATCAGTTTATTTAAGTACTGTAAGTGGTTCTTGGATGTCTGCGGCATTAAGTTCAATTCCCTCTGTTGCTGTATTGTCATTGACACCTTCACTATTGTTTAGTGCTTCATCTTTATTAACTTTAGGATTACTATCAGGAAGTTTAGGTTTCCCTGCTGTTGGATTAAGTTCAGGTTCTTCATTGATAGCGCCTTTAATTTTTAGTAGTTCTTTATCTGTTGGTGGTAGTTCTATACCATTATTTATGTCTTCTAGTGTGCCGGTTTCATTGTTAGGGTTGATCTCACTACCAACATTATTATCTGGATTAAGTTTTGGTGGCGTTCCAATGCTCTTGTCATCAGCATTAGGGCAGGTGTCTAGTTTAGTTTTATCTTATACGGGGTCATTTTTATCTTCTTCGTTTGCCACTTCTGCGGGAGCAAGTATAGCTACTAATATTACATCATCTTCGTATCCTTTGATAGGATCTTTTGTGTTTGTATTTGGCGCTATATCAGGTGGGTTTATCGTAGTTCCTGCAATAGCACTGTCAATGGCTCCAGTTATTTCGACAGCGCCTTCCATTTGGGGTGGTGGTATTTCTACTTTTCTTGGTGGTTTGTCATCAGTTTTATCAGTTCCATTTTTATCAGGCTCTGTTCCTTCTTTGAGTTCAGCACCTATATTTGCGCCGGTAGGTTCTTCTTTGTCACTTTCAAGTGTGCCCTTTTTATCCTCAGGTCTCCCGTTATCTTTATCTGGTTGGGCAGCAACATCAATAGGAATAGTAGGTTCTACCTCACTTATTATTGCTTCAGCGTGGTTTCCAATTGCAGGTGGTTTATCATTAGGTTTTTCATCAATGCCTTGGATTTGGTATTTTGTTTATATGACTATTGGCGGGGTAGTATGGATTTCGGCTATTCTTACAGGAGATGGATCTTCTCTTTTTAGTTCGAGTTCTGGTTCATTTTTGGCACCTTTGTCATCTTCGATAAGTACGGCTATATCTAGCATTAGTGTGCCATTATCATCTAGTTCATCTTTATTGGCGCCATTGGAGTCTTCGTTACTTCCATTAGTGTCCTCTAATCCAGTCACTAGTGGTAGTTTTTCTATACTTGCGCCTAGTAGTTTAGGTATGTTGTCCAGTGTGTTACCGTCACTTACGGGATTTATAGCAAGTTCTACGGCTAGTACCATATCTTCGAGTTCCGCATTATTAGGGGGGCTATCTGCTATCCCTTCTTCATTGATATCAACTTTCCTAGTGTCATCCACATTTTCATTGCCAAGTCTTGGTAGTTTATCTTTCAGTTCCGCTTTCTTGAGTTCGATAAGCCCATTGTTACCAGTGTTTTCATCAGCTTTAGGAAGTGCAACTTCAATATTTGGCTTAAGTTCAATACCTGCATCTGTGAGTGTGAGTTTATTTCCTAGTGTGTCTTCAGTACCGTTAGGTTCAAGCTCTGCTGTTAATTATATTTTATCAAGCACTAGCTCTGTGTTAAATAGTGTATTGAATATAGTAGGTGTTACATCATCTAGTTTGGGAGTATCTTCTATTGTTCCTAGCTCTTTGAGCTTTCCTTTGAGTACATTAGTAGAATCTTCTCTGGGAAGTTTATTGAGTACTTCTTTGGTGTCATTGACTTCTTTAAATGTATTAACGACTTTGTTATCTAGCATTAGTTTTTTAAATTCTTTATCAAGTGGAACAGTTAGTTTAACAGGAGGTATATCTGGTGCCTCATCTGTTGTTTCTGGACTGGTTTCCTCAGGTACATTTTTGCCTTCTTCATCTTCTGCTTCTGCATCAGAAATTCCATCTAGTCTTGCAGTTCTTCCGGGCTTATCAATTGCGACTAGTGGCTCAATTTCATTGTTGAGCTCTTTCTTACCATCATCATGGCTGACATCTGCAGGATCCATTCCAGGAAGCCTATCTATGGGTGCAGCTGTTGCTGGAGCCGTAGGTGTTTATTATTTGTCTACTTATGGATCTATTTTCTTTATATTAACTGCTCCTATTGTATCTTCTTCAGGTTTAATCTGGCCTGTATATATGCTTGGTAGTGCATCTTTTCCGGTGGCATTTCCATCATCATGGTCTGTGAGCGTGTATTCTGCAGAGTCTGTTTTAGAAGGTATTTTTTCTCTTTCATCAATTCCATCATCTTGGAATCCATTTTCTAATGGTTCTTCCATGACGGCACCTTCAGCATCTTTGATGACCAGCCTAACGACTCTAATGACATCTTTTTCAGGGGTTCCTTTAGGCTTGTTAAGTTCATCTAGTACCTTACCAACTTCTGGATTGGTAGGACTTTATGTTACTGTATCAGGATTGTCATTGGGATATGTTTCAAATATAGGTGCGTCGTTGAGTGCGGTACCTATCGGGACATCATCGGGTGTGACATTTGGTCCGATTGCTATTTCTAGTGTGACCGGAGGGGTATTGGCTTCATCGTTGACAGTTTTATTTAGTATAGGATCAGCATCGTTTATACCATTTTCGTTAACTGCATTGGGAGGTGTTTTATCTTCGGTGATGGTAGCTTTCCCAGCCCTTTCATCATCCACTGGTTTGTTTTCATTGTCTTCTGGTATATTGAGTATCCCAACTGCATTATTAAGCGTACCATTCGCTACTATGGGTTCTAGTATTAGTTTGGTTCCTGTTGTTTCAGGTTCGATCCCAACTTCTTTGCTTGGAATCTCTTCATCAGTCACTAGTATTTCTTCATCAGTGGGAAATTCAATAACATTATCTCTTTTGGGAAGTACTTCTGTGTCTTACTCATTATCATCTTTGAGTAATTTTAGTTCTTTGTTGTTATTACCATCTCTGTCTGCATTCCCATCATCTTTCAGTGGTTTGGTATCATTGATCCCTAGCTGGGCAAGCTCATCGGTAACTGGATCTTTGGGTAATATTTCTTCTAGTCTATCCATCCTAAATATTAGCTGGTCGGTACCTTCCTCTTTGGTTGTTCCATCGTCTGTAGTTCCGTCATCGATTTCGTCTGGTCTATCTTTACCTTTATTGTCAATATCAAACCCACTAACAGCTTTATCAACATTTCCACTATCAAGTATAATTGGACCGATTAGTTCTGGATTACCTAGTTATTTATCTGGCCTATCATTATTCAGTTTGGGATCTTCGTTATCAGCGCCTTTGGCAAGTAATCCGTCATCAGCACCGAGTAGTAATCCTAGTTCTAATCCAAGTAGTGCGCCATTTAGTAATCCAAGTTTGGCACCATTTAGTAATCCAAGTTTGGCACCAATATCTAATCCGTTATTATCATGGTTTAGTAACCCAAGTGTCGCACCTAGTGTATCACCGCCAAGCTCATTATCTACTAATCCATCTAGTATGAATCCAAGTAGTAATCCAAGTACGGCGTCAATTAGTAATCCAAGCTTGAATCCAAGTAGTGCACCGTTTAGTAATCCTGCACTTTCATGGTTGAGTAATCCAAGCAGTGCACCATTGAGTAATCCAAGTAGTGCGCCATCTAGTAATCCAAGTTTAGCGCCGTCATTTAATCCGTTGACATCAGGGTCAGTGAATCCATCTTTAATGACACCGAGTACCAATCCAAGCACGGCGTCAATTAGTAACCCGAGCTTGAACCCAAGTAGTGCACCATTGTCTAATCCATCAATGGCACCATTGAGTAATCCAAGTAGTATGCCATTGAGTAACCCATTGAGTGCACCATTGAGTAATCCTTCACTTGCACCGATTAGTAATCCGAGCAGTGGGGCACCATCTACATGGTCATTACCTAGTAGTAATCCAAGTAGTGCATCGATTAGTAATCCAAGTATTAATCCGATCAGTGCACCGTCTAGTAATCCAAGTAGTGCACCGATTAGTAATCCAAGTTTGGCGCCATTTAGCAATCCAAGTAGTGCACCGATTAGTAATCCAAGTTTAGCGCCGTTTAGTAATCCATTGATTTCATCATTAACTAATCCTTCGAGCCAATTACCAAGTAGTAATCCTTTGGCTTCAAGTAGTAATCCAAGTTTGAATCCGAGTAGTGCACCGTTATCTAACCCATTACTATCATCGTCAAGCAATCCAAGTAGTGCACCATTATTTAATCCATTGCTATCATTGTTTAGTAATCCAAGTTTGGCACCGTTCAGCAATCCGATCAGTTCCTCAAGTAATCCATTGTTGTGGCCATCAAGTGGACCATTGAGTATTTCAAGCAATCCATTATCAAGTTCGATTAGTAATCCGGTGTCATTGTCATCTAATCCACTTAGTACTTCGATTCCATCAAGTATTAGTAATCCATCTTCTTGGTCTAATTTGTCTTCGGCGTTACCAAGTGCACCATCGGCGATAGTAGCAGGCCCTGCAATGTCATCTAAGTTCTCTGGGGTTGGTAATAAGAAAGCGAATAGAGCGAGTTACTACATACCGGGTTATGACTTTACTGAGACTAAGAAAGACTTTGAATTTAGGAATGTAGTGACGTTTGGTGATTCATTGTCAGATACCGGTTCGGCAGGACGTGGTGGTATTTATATGGCAGATGGTAATCCATTTAGTTTCTATAATAGTTATTTAGGGATTTACTTGACTGGAAAGTTTAATGCACCAAGAAGTCAAAATGGTACTAATTATGCGGTTTCAGGGGCATTGGTTAAATGGGCTTCGAGTGTATTACAGTTATTAGGAGATCCGATAGCGGTTATGCGTTCTAAGATGTCACAGCAAATAGAATACTACCTACAAGATAATAAACAAATTGCCAACTCTAAAGACGTGTTTGTATTGTGGGGAGGTGGTAATGATATGACCGGAGATATTATGCAAGCGGCAATGCCATGGAACTGGGATAAAATCTTAACTTCGGCAGGTGGTTATTTAGATAACAAGCCAAAAGTTTTAGGAGGTTATGCTCAGTTACTGGCAGATAAAGGTGCAAAAAATATCTTTATGTTAGGGTTACCGGATCCGGGTTTATCACCATTCTCCGGAGCAGCAATAGTTGGTGCTACCGTAGGTTCGTTGGGTATGTTCATGGATGGTACACCATTGGAGTTCTTAAATCCGGGTAATTGGGTATTGGGTGCAATGGATAGTTATTTACGAAACAATAACAATTTGGTGGGTACACCGGTTGGTAATGCAGATGAATATGTTATAGATAACTATGCAAGGATGTATAACCACTTTATGCCATTGATTCCGAAAGAGTTATGGCGTTGGGTGATAGTGATTCCATCACAATTACAACGTAACTTGGTGCTTCGTTGGAATAGAGATTTACAAGAACGTTTAATGGATGTGAATGGTAATATAGTTTATGCTGATATTTACCGCTTATATGAAGAAGTACAAAACGATCCATATACCTATGGTTTTACTAACATTCTAGTAGCACAATGTAGCTTAGGTAAAGAGTCTACGATATGTGATGCGGGGGATGATTATTATCATGGAGATGATGGACAAGTGTATATGTATACTGACTGGCATCACCCAAGCCCACAAATGAATCAAATCATAGCGGAATACTTGTTGAGTATCTTCAATGCACCGGGTTATGTATCTGGTTTATCTAGAGTTTCGGAGGTAAACGAGAGTGTACGTAATAACTTCATGAAGAATGAGATGAAGTATATGAGGTTTGATACAAGAGAAGTAGGTGAGTTTAGAACGTTTGCAAGTATATTAACGGGGATAGATAAGAACAGTCGATCATTAAGTTCAAGGAATTTATCGACCCAAGGTATAGGAGCAGGGTTTGCGTACAGAGCCTCTGAAGGTTTAGATGTAGGAGCCTCATTATCGTTGATGTATGGAGATAAACATCCAAGTAATCAATTGAAGTATAAAGACAGTGCACAAGCATTGACGGCATTTATGCAATATAAAGATGCGAGTGGTTTGTGGGCAAATGGGCAAGTTTATACGGGTTGGGAGCAAATGTCTGATATCAAACGTTCGATGCAGTTTCTAAAACACATTAGAACGGAGAAAGGCGCAACGAAGGGTAAGGTATCAGGGTTTGGTGCTTCCGTGGGATATGACGTGCAAATATCGGAATTAGGTTGCGATGAATGTTCTACGACTTGGTATGCCACCCCTTACATTGAAGGTAGTGTGACTAAATTCAAGGTTAAGGGATATGAAGAAGAGGGTAATAGTTCTACGGCGATGGAATTTAATGAACAAAAACGCACAAATAAATTAGGTACGTTAGGTGTTCAATTTAGTAGTCGTTCGCCGAAGTTAAATACTAACCTAGACATAGCATATACGAAGAACTTTGACTATGAAGAGTTTGAAGCAGAGGGGCGTTTAAAGAACTTTGCTAAAAACTTCCATCGTTCAGGTAAAGGTATTGCAAAAGAAAGGAAAGGTTGGTTATCGATTACACCAAGCGTTGAGTACAAGATCAATGATGAAGTATCGGTATATGGTAATGTGAATTATAACTATGGTAATAGTAAGTTTACACAACTAAATGGTACTTTAGGTATTAGGAGTAAATTCTAAACCAATTTGATAGACTCGAATATCAACAGCTCCGTAAGGGGCTGTTTTTTTATTGTGTCGAGGCCAAGTATTTTTCTTACAATAAATTTATTAATGTTGTTTAATTAATACATATTATCTTGTTATTTTTATTATATGGGTTAATGATTGGGAAACGATTATTGCTAGATTCTTGAAACAAAAGGTACTTTCTTATAGATTATTTACTAAAATAATTAAGGTGATATTTGGGGGTGTATCCTTTGAGGACGTTATTTCGCATAGTAGAATTGATCACAATAGTTAAGAAGTGGTTAATTTTATGATTCTAATTTTAAAAAGGGTGAAAACATATGAAAATTAGACAGAAGCAACTAGTTTTATCGTTAGTCTCATTATTTGGTGCTGTTTCCTTAACGAATGCAGATGGAGTGCAATATCAAATTGCCCGTGCTAGTGAACCGGTAATAGAAGAGAACCCGGTATTTGTGCCACAGGTTGTTGAACCTGAACTGGAGGTGAGTGAAGAATTAGCATGCGTGGAGGATGAAGAGACTTGTCAACAAACTTATTATCCTCTGTACTTAAATTTATTATTAGCCGCAGCAGATTTGGCTTTGGGCATAGGTAGTGACACTAGATATGATCCTAAGATTGAATATCCAAGTGAGATCAATAATTTTCAAAAAGTAGAGACAGATATAGTTTATAATCCAGCGAATGAGGTAGCATCTCCTGTTGCTACAATGCTTCCCTTGGCATTATTAGGTCCATCTAGTTTTGGTCCTTCATTTGCTTCATTGGCACCATCAGCAGCACCATCGATGTTGCCTTTAACGGTTCCATCTGTGATGTCATCTAATGCATTTTTGGCACCTTTGTCAGCACCATCGTTATCGTCATTAGCACCATTCCAATTGAGTTCATCATTATCAATGGAGCCATTGTTGTCATCGATTACACCTTTTGTGACTTCGTCAACATCAGGTTTTTCAAATCCATCACAACCTTCAAGTGGTCCATCTAACTCATTAATGGCACCTTTGACATCATCCTTATTGCCATCATTTAGTTCTTCGGCAGTACCATCAGCAGCACCGTTGTCTTCATCTGGTACTTCATTGATGTCATCAGTTTCTCCTTTGTTGACTTCGTCATCGGCGCCTTTAATGCCATCGTCAAGTTCTATGTCAATTTCAGGTCCGTTGTCATGGCCGTCTGCGATATTGCCGATTTATATGTCGACAAGTGCTTTGACGCCATTGTCACCATTATTGACGGCGCCTTCAATTTTGCCATTTAGCTTATCGATTACGCCATTGAATATTTCAATGATTCCATTGTATTATTCATCATCAGCACCATCGATAGTGCCATCGTCATCATTATCGATTGCAGGACCATCTTCGTTGTCACCAAGTTCATCATCTAGTGGTACGCCATTATTGAGTTCGGCTTTGCCATTGTTGTCATTATCATCGGCGCCATCAGCAGCTCCTGGATTTTCACTAGGTTCTAGCTTACAGTCTTCGACTACATCTGGTTTGAACTTGTTGTCTACTCCACTTGCCTCTAGTTTAATGCCAAGCACTTCATTGACACCATCTGGAGACCCATCTAAATCAATTTCTTCAGGCCCGTCTTATGTATCTTCGATTCCACTGTTGTCATCATCAGTACCATTGAACTCATCATTGGCGGCACCAAGTGAATTGCCTTTAGTATCAAGTTCTGGCATACCGTCAGCAAGTTCTGGTACTAGTTCATTGCAATCTAGTTTAGGTCCGATAGGTTCTAGTTTAATGCCAAGTACTTCATTGACACCATCTGGAGATCCATCAGAATCGGTTTCTTCGGGTCCTTCGTCTTCTGGGTTAGTGCCAATTTACTCATCGTTATACCCATTGAGTTCATCATTGGTAGCACCAAGTTTATTGCCTTTATATTCTAGTGGTGCACCTTCACAAAGTTCTCAAACGAGTTCATTGCAATCTAGTTCAGGTCCAATAGGTTCTAGCTTGATGCCAAGTCTTTCATTGACGCCATCAGGAGATCCATGGAAATCTATATCTTCAGGTCCATCGTCTTTATTGGCTTCTCCTTTCTATTCGGTATTGTTGCCATTGCAATCATTTTTAGTTGCGCCAAGTGCATTATCATTATCATCTTTGGGAATGCCATTGGCGAGTTCTCAAACGAGTTCATTGCAATCTAGTTCAGGTCCGATAGGTTTTAGCTTGATGCCAAGTCTTTCATTGACACCGTCAGGGGATCCTTCTAAATCTATCTCTTCAGGGCCTTCGTCATTGGGGTCAGGAACATCATTATCGTTGTCATTACCTTCTATAAGTTCATTGACATCGCCTTTGACATCATCGATTTCACAACCGATAGGTTCTTTGTTGTCATCTTTAGTGAGTTTATCATTGGCTCCGATATCGTTGCCTTTATATATTTCTTCAGCTTTGCCATCAGGAATTTCTTCTTCTGTATCGTCATCACCTTTTATTAGTAGCAGTACACCTCCTGGATTATCTTTAATTTCAAGTGGCTTGAGCTTAAAATCATCTGCTTTGTTATTACCATCTACTTTGTTCCCATCTTTGGCATCCAGTAGTGGGTTTGCTCCTTCTATTTCTTCATCGTCTACAGGCGTTACATTGTCTAGTGTAGGCAGTTTGAGTATCTCGGCATACAGTACATTTATGCCACTTTCTGGTTCTGGATTGTCAGCAAGTTTGGGATTACCAAGTTCGCTTTCTTCTGTGGGACCGAATTCATTGGTATCAATGTCAGTACCAGCTAGTTTTGCATCACAATCGGCTTCTGTATCTTCTGCGTCATTATTAATGCCGTTAGCAAGTGCATTGTCTCAAGTGCTATTTGTTACTTCATCATTGACACCAATTTCATCTTCGTCTACGGTAGCAGCACCGAGTATGATGTTGTCGCTTTCTAGCACATTGCCATTCTTTGGCAGTAGCTTGCTTCCGGGTATTCCACTTTCTCTTTCGACCGCAGTATCATGGATTAGTATGACACCTCTAGCTTCAGTAATAGCCGGTCAGATGCTTTTTTCAGGATCTGGTGGCGCATTCCTATCAGGATTATCAGGTTCTTCTGCGAACTTCTATAGTTCTGTATTGCCAATGGCAAGCATAATTGGTGCTCAATTGGGTTCAGCAACATTTCCGGTATGGACATCATCGATTGTATCTGTGGGACTATATTTTGGTTTAGGGATTGTTTGGTTTACACTCACTGGATGGTTTGTTCCATTAATTACTGGGGTTGCACCTTCAGCATTTGCTGGTTCTTTAATGTCAGTTTTCCCAGGATTTTGGTCTACAGTGGTTTCGTTGCCACTTGCATCGCTAGGTTTTTCGTTGACGCCTGTGGCTCCTCTTATGTCTTTCGTAGGTTCTGCAGGAATTAGTTCTAGTGTTTCTGGAGCGTCTTCTTTATGGGGTGGTGCTTCTGTCTTGTCAGTTTCCGGAGGCTTGACTACATTGTCTTCTGTTGTGGGTTATAGCGTTTCTTCATTATCTGGGGTACCTCTGATACCATTATTAGGTTCCCATATGATCTCAATAGGTTTCTCTACTTGGACGCCAATTATTATTAGTATATTTGTCCCTAGTGGTTTTGTATATGTTGTAGGGATGGGTTCTTTCCATACAGAAATTATCAGTTCTTTATTGGGGCCTTGGTTATCTTCTTTTGCCGTATCTTCAAGTATTCCTCAGTTCTTGTTATCAGCTGTAGTGCCGACTATAGGTTCGGTTAGTTCGATGTCATCGAGTGTAGTCGCTCCGATTTCATTCCCAGCTTTTCTATCGACTTCAGTTTTTGCCTCTTCATCTGCACCATTTATAGTTGCGGCATTGGCTTTATTTAGTGGTCCTTCTTTTGGTGTGGGTACAGTGTCAGTTTTGATAACTTCATTATCAAGTGCATTCCCTTCTTTATTAAGTAGTAGTTTGTTGGTTTCTTCTATGAACCTAAGTTCTACCACTCCTTTATCTACAGGTTCGAGTAGTTCTGCGCTGGGTTCATTGAGTGTACCTTCATTTGTATTGCCATTGTCTGCAAGTGGGGTGTTGGGCTCAGCAATCTCTTCGACAATAACTATGCCGTATTTTGGACTACAGACAGCATCGGTGGCTTTAAGTTCGTCTTTATACCCATCGTCTTCATGGGTTCCATCGTCAATAGGCTTGCCTATTTTAGCAGCAGGAAACTTTGTTTCTTCTGTATTGACAGGATCCTCTACTCTAATAGCATCATCATTGACCTCAGTACTCACAGTATTAGGTTCTATATCAATGGGCTTAAATGCTTCATCGATAGCTTTACTCCCATTATCTGGAGCGCCGGTATCATCACAAACGTTCTCATCTTTAGCGCCGAGTGCAGTTAGTGGTTTAATCGGTTTATTAACTTCTGGAGGCTCTTTTTTAGGCTTGGGTTATTCTAGTTCATTGAATGTATCATTTGGACTTCCTGCTTTATTGGTTGTAGGTTCGTCATTGGCGGTACCTGTATTTGCATCTTCAGCAGTTTCTTTCCCATTCTATTTATCGTCTTCCCCGTTAATTGCCTCAGCTGCAGTATCGGCTTCTCTAAGTGGGGTATCGGGATTAAGTTCAGCAGCGCCTGCTTTATGGTCTACTTGGGCAGGTTTATCCGTTGGGGTACCATCATTTGCAATTGGTTCAGCATTCTCTTATGGTAATGCATATGTATGGCTATTTGGATCCTTACCTCTGTATTTTGCACCTATATTATCGAGTACAATTTTATGGGGTTTTGGTGCGGTTTCATTTCTAGGACCATCAACAGCTTATCCAGTGTCTTCATCTGGTTCGGCGGCGTCTGGAACAGCTAGTTTAGTACCGGTTTTTGGTTTATCGGCATTGTCAAGTGCGCCAAGTTTACCACTTAGCGTGACACCATCAACTAGTTCTGTGCCATTATTGGGCACTTCCTTGGCATCGGCATACACCATTGGTGGGGCTGGGGCTACTGTAGTATTAGCGGCTTCATCATCTGTTGGAACTCCATTTAATATATCTTCTTCAGGTGTGACATTGCCTTTAGCTGCTATTGCAACCATAGGAACATCGAGTGGTTGGGTATGGTTCCCTGTAATTACCATGCTTGTTACTATTGGAGTAGGACCATTTTTTATGGTGCTGAGCGGTTGGTATATCTTTATTCCAATTCTTGCTACTTTGTTACAAAGCATTGTGTTTGGTACAAGTTCTTTTGGGTTATCGGTTATGTCGCCAGCGAGTTCGGTTTCGTTCTCAACTATTCCATCCTTCTTTTCGGCATTAGCTCCAATTTATACGGCTGCTTTTGGATCGTCATCTTTATCTGGTGTGTCTTTGACTCCAGTATTATCATCGACATCCATCACGACATCTATTCCAGCATTCTCTATTTCGAGTGTGTCTTTTGGACCTTTAGCGCTTTCATCAATTCCATCAATTGGTTCCAGTTTACCGATTTCAAGTGCGATACCATCGCTGATTATGGCTCCTATTATTTCTAGTGAGATATCATCAATGATTGGTTTGCCCATATCGTCTTCTGTTTCTATGCCAATGTTGACTTTATCTAGCTTCTTGCCAGGTGGTATATCTTTAGTTCCGTTAACTTCTTCAATTAGTAATTCTGGAGCCGGGGTTATTTCGTTATCATTGTTCTCAACATCTTGGGTACCATCTATTGGATTGTCGTCTGGTTTGCCTGTCTCTTTATCTGGAGTTCCAGGACTATTGTCTTCGATTCCGGCATCTTCTTCGGGACCGTTCTTGACAAGTATTAGTTCGATTCCTGCAAGTTCTATTGGGGCAATATCGATTGGTGTTCCGAGTTATGCAGCTGGTATTGGTTCTACATCGCTTGGTTTATCCTCGTTAACACCGTTGTCAAGTAATCCTAGCCTTGCTCCGAGCAGTAACCCGAGCTTGAATCCAAGCAGTGCGCCAAGCAGTAACCCAAGTTTGGCGCCATTGAGTAATCCTAGCTTGGCGCCATTGAGTAATCCATTAATGTCTTGGTCAAGTAACCCAAGTAGTGGTCCGTTGTCTAATCCATCTACTTCGTCTTCGACTAATCCGTCAAGCATGAATCCGATTAGCAACCCAAGTACTGGTTCGATTAGTAATCCAAGCTTGAATCCAAGCAGTGCACCGTTTAGTAATCCAAGTAGTGCGCCGTTTAGTAACCCTAGCGTCGCACCACTTAGCAGTCCAAGCAGTGCACCATTTAGCAATCCAATTAGCGCACCTTCATCTAATCCGATGACTTCGTTGTCTACTAATCCATCAAGCACTAATCCGATTAGTAATCCAAGTACAGCATCGATTAGCAATCCAAGCTTGAATCCAGGCAGTGGTCCATCTAGTAACCCAAGCAGTGCACCATTAAGTAATCCTAGTTTGGCACCGATTAGTAATCCAAGTAGTGCACCGATTAGTAATCCATTAAGTGCACCGTTGTCTAATCCATCGACTTCATCTTCGACTAATCCGTCAAGTATGAATCCGATTAGCAACCCAAGTACGGCTTCGATTAGTAATCCGAGCTTGAATCCAAGTAGTGCACCATTTAGCAATCCTAGTTTAGCACCATTGAGTAATCCAAGCAGTGCACCATTTAGTAACCCAAGTAGCGCTCCATTGAGTAATCCTTTGAGTGGGCAGTCATTTAATCCGTTGACATCGGGGTCAGTGAATCCATCTTTAATGACACCGAGTACCAATCCAAGCACGGCGTCAATTAGTAACCCGAGCTTGAACCCAAGTAGTGCACCATTGTCTAATCCATCAATGGCACCATTGAGTAATCCAAGTAGTATGCCATTGAGTAACCCATTGAGTGCACCATTGAGTAATCCTTCACTTGCACCGATTAGTAATCCGAGTAGTGGTGCACCATCTACATGGTCATTGCCAAGCAGTAACCCAAGTAGTGCATCGATTAGTAATCCAAGCATTAATCCGATCAGTGCACCGTCTAGCAATCCAAGTAGTGCACCGATTAGTAATCCAAGTTTGGCGCCATTTAGCAATCCAAGTAGTGCACCGATTAGTAATCCAAGTTTGGCGCCGTTTAGTAATCCATTGGTAAGTTCTTTGAGTAATCCATCGAGCCAAATGCCAAGTAGTAATCCTTTGGCTTCAAGTAGTAACCCGAGCTCGAATCCAGTAAGTGCGCCATTAAGTAATCCATTGTTATCGTCGATGAGTAACCCAAGTAGTGTACCGTTGAGTAATCCATTACTAGCGCCATTTAGTAATCCATCGATAGCGCCAGTAAGTAGTCCGATTAGCTCATCGAGCAATCCATTATTATGGCCATCAAGTGGACCATTGAGTATTTCAAGCAATCCATTATCAAGTTCGATTAGTAATCCGGTGTCATTGTCATCTAATCCGTCAAGCTCTGCATTACCATCAAGCTTGAGTAACCCAAGCTCATGGGCGGCGATGTCATCTAACTTACCAAGTTTGCCATCGGCGATAGTAGCAGGCCCTGCAATGTCATCTAAGTTCTCTGGGGTTGGTAATAAGAAAGCGAACAGAGCGAGTTACTACATACCGGGTTATGACTTTACTGAGACTAAGAAAGACTTTGAATTTAGGAATGTAGTGACGTTTGGTGATTCATTGTCAGATACCGGTTCGGCAGGACGTGGTGGTATTTATATGGCAGATGGTAATCCATTTAGTTTCTATAATAGTTATTTAGGGATTTACTTGACTGGAAAGTTTAATGCACCAAGAAGTCAAAATGGTACTAATTATGCGGTTTCAGGGGCATTGGTTAAATGGGCTTCGAGTGTATTACAGTTATTAGGAGATCCGATAGCGGTTATGCGTTCTAAGATGTCACAGCAAATAGAATACTACCTACAAGATAATAAACAAATTGCCAACTCTAAAGACGTGTTTGTATTGTGGGGAGGTGGTAATGATATGACCGGAGATATTATGCAAGCGGCAATGCCATGGAACTGGGATAAAATCTTAACTTCGGCAGGTGGTTATTTAGATAACAAGCCAAAAGTTTTAGGAGGTTATGCTCAGTTACTGGCAGATAAAGGTGCAAAAAATATCTTTATGTTAGGGTTACCGGATCCGGGTTTATCACCATTCTCCGGAGCAGCAATAGTTGGTGCTACCGTAGGTTCGTTGGGTATGTTCATGGATGGTACACCATTGGAGTTCTTAAATCCGGGTAATTGGGTATTGGGTGCAATGGATAGTTATTTACGAAACAATAACAATTTGGTGGGTACACCGGTTGGTAATGCAGATGAATATGTTATAGATAACTATGCAAGGATGTATAACCACTTTATGCCATTGATTCCGAAAGAGTTATGGCGTTGGGTGATAGTGATTCCATCACAATTACAACGTAACTTGGTGCTTCGTTGGAATAGAGATTTACAAGAACGTTTAATGGATGTGAATGGTAATATAGTTTATGCTGATATTTACCGCTTATATGAAGAAGTACAAAACGATCCATATACCTATGGTTTTACTAACATTCTAGTAGCACAATGTAGCTTAGGTAAAGAGTCTACGATATGTGATGCGGGGGGATGATTATTATCATGGAGATGATGGACAAGTGTATATGTATACTGACTGGCATCACCCAAGCCCACAAATGAATCAAATCATAGCGGAATACTTGTTGAGTATCTTCAATGCACCGGGTTATGTATCTGGTTTATCTAGAGTTTCGGAGGTAAACGAGAGTGTACGTAATAACTTCATGAAGAATGAGATGAAGTATATGAGGTTTGATACAAGAGAAGTAGGTGAGTTTAGAACGTTTGCAAGTATATTAACGGGGATAGATAAGAACAGTCGATCATTAAGTTCAAGGAATTTATCGACCCAAGGTATAGGAGCAGGGTTTGCGTACAGAGCCTCTGAAGGTTTAGATGTAGGAGCCTCATTATCGTTGATGTATGGAGATAAACATCCAAGTAATCAATTGAAGTATAAAGACAGTGCACAAGCATTGACGGCATTTATGCAATATAAAGATGCGAGTGGTTTGTGGGCAAATGGGCAAGTTTATACGGGTTGGGAGCAAATGTCTGATATCAAACGTTCGATGCAGTTTCTAAAACACATTAGAACGGAGAAAGGCGCAACGAAGGGTAAGGTATCAGGGTTTGGTGCTTCCGTGGGATATGACGTGCAAATATCGGAATTAGGTTGCGATGAATGTTCTACGACTTGGTATGCCACCCCTTACATTGAAGGTAGTGTGACTAAATTCAAGGTTAAGGGATATGAAGAAGAGGGTAATAGTTCTACGGCGATGGAATTTAATGAACAAAAACGCACAAATAAATTAGGTACGTTAGGTGTTCAATTTAGTAGTCGTTCGCCGAAGTTAAATACTAACCTAGACATAGCATATACGAAGAACTTTGACTATGAAGAGTTTGAAGCAGAGGGGCGTTTAAAGAACTTTGCTAAAAACTTCCATCGTTCAGGTAAAGGTATTGCGAAAGAAAGGAAAGGTTGGTTATCGATTACACCAAGCGTTGAGTACAAGATCAATGATGAAGTATCGGTATATGGTAATGTGAATTATAACTATGGTAATAGTAAGTTTACACAACTAAATGGTACTTTAGGTATTAGGAGTAAATTCTAAACCAATTTGATAGACTCGAATATCAACAGCTCCGTAAGGAGCTGTTTTTTTATTGTATGTAAAAATAAATAATAAATTCAGAGACATTTAGTTTCAAAAAAGACACTCAATCTTAAGTATTTTACACAAACAAGCATACCCACATTTTTTACCTTTTCTTAGTATTTAAGATAAAAAATTAGATTTATATTAAAAATTCATTGTGTGTAGATAGAATATTTTGATAAATGAGTCATTTATTGAAAAGTTAATGTTCAATCATTGCTTTTAATTTTTGACTAGAATGGAAGGTAACAACTCTGCGAGCACTAATTTCAACCTCTTGTCCAGTTTTAGGATTTCTCCCTGGGCGTTGATTTTTATCCCGTAGTTGGAAATTTCCAAAGCCAGAGATCTTTACTTCTTCGCCGGAAACTAAAGCCTTTTTTATTTCTTCAAAAAATAATTCGACTAAAACTTTGGCATCATTACGATTTAATTTCGGAATTTTTTCTACTAAAATATCTGATAATTCCGCTTTAGTTAATGTTGTCATATTTTATCCTTTTTACTTCATATCTATCAATTAGTTAGATGGTTATTATCACTTAAATTGAGAATTTAAACAATACTTGATCAATAATTTTTAGTATTATTAGCGTAAATTCACACCCAAGGGTTTGACTTGATTGATCAGTATCTGCATAAGTTTATCAATTTCATGGTCTTTTAAGGTTTTTTCATTGTCTTGAAAAATGATTTTTATTGCTAAACCTTTATGATTGTGTGGTATATTGCCACCTCTGTACAAATCAAAAATTTTTACACTTTTTAAAGCTGGAATTTTTGTTGAATTTAATGTGGATAGTAGTTCTTGAGCAGTAACATTTTCAGGAACAATAAAAGCCAAATCTCGGTGCACTGGTTGGTACTTGGAAATTGGGCTACATCTTATTTTATGTGGTTGAGAAATAGCATCATATGCTAATTCAAATACTATAGGTGCACTCGGTAAATCATATTTTTGTACTAATCTGGGATGCAACTCCCCAATAGATCCTATCACAGATTGATCGTCACGTAGAATATTTGCTGATTTTCCTGGATGTAACCCGGGAATATTGCTAGCAACAAAAGTAACTGAAATATTATTTAAAATTTGCATTAAATCATTTTTAACATCAAAAAAGTCTACCTTTTGGTAAGATATACCCCATTGTTCGGGTAACGAATACCCATATGCCAGAGCGGCAATATAATCTTGTTGTATTAAATCTGAACCATTCTTTTTAAATATTTTAGCCAGTTCAAATAAACGTATCCGGGATTGTTTTCTATTAAGGTTAGCAATTAAGTTATTAATTAAACTTCCAATGAGTGTAGATCTCATGACATTCATTTGGCTAGCAATGGGATTAATAATCCGAATAGGGGTTGTATTATTTGCAAAATCAATTTCCCATGTTTCATCTACAAAAGAATAATTGACCACTTCTTGATAACCAAGATGGGAAATTTTATCAAAAATTTGTTCTTTATTTAAGCAGCAATCTGCCTGTTTTAACATTAAAAGCTTTCCACTGGTCACTTTAGGTTTGATATTCTCATAACCATATAGCCTAGCAATTTCTTCAATAATGTCGACCTCGATATTAATATCAAATCTAAAACTAGGAGAAGTCACTATAAATCCATCTTTTTGAGGAATAGGATTAAGTCCTAATTGCCTTAATCCTACTTGTATTTGTTGATTATCTAGAGTAATACCTAATAATTTTTCTGCACGTGTTTTGCGAACTGAAATTTGTCTACTATCAGGTAAATTTCCATTAGCAATATTTAATGTACCCGCTTGACCTCCAGCCAATGATAGAATTAATTCAGTTGCTCTATTAATTGAATCTTCTTGTAGTTGATAATCAACACCTCTTTCAAATCGGAAGGAAGATTCTGATGAAAATCCGTACTGTCTTGATTTACCAGCAATAACATCAGGGTAAAAAAAGGCAGATTCTATGAGGATATTATTGGTTTTTCCTGATACAGAGGAATTTTTTCCACCCATTAATCCTGCGATACTTAAGGGGGCACTGTCATCAGCAATAACTAAAGTTTTTTCATCGAGTGAAACCTGTTTGTCATTAAGGCACAGCAGTTCTTCATCACTAGTAGCAAAGCGTGCGATAAGTTTATTTTGTAATTTATCTAAATCAAATATATGTAATGGCTGCCCCAGTTCCAACATAACGTAATTACCTACGTCTACTAAGAAATTTATACTTCTAATACCAGAACGTTCTAATCTTTCTTGCATCCAAAGAGGAGTACCTATATTAGGATTGACATTTTTGATGACACGCGTTATTAATTTTCCACAGGCATCGGGAGATTGGATTGAAGTGGGGAAAGTAATTGTTTTATCTTCTTGACAGCCACATATTTCAATTGGTGTAAAAGGCGCATTGGTTAATGCAACTACTTCTCGAGCAATCCCTTTAATGGACAAACAATCGGCACGATTAGGGGTGCTTTTAATTTCTAAAATATCATCATCCAGATGCAAATAATCTCTAATATTAACCCCAATTGGCGCATTATCAGGCAGAATCATTAAACCCTCGGTTTCTGGCAAGCCTAATTCTTGAGCTGAGCAAAGCATGCCATCAGAATTTTCACCTCTCATTATTGTAGGTTTAATTTTGAAATCACCAGGTAATATTGCCCCAGGTAATGCACAAGGAACTTTAATACCTGGTTTGACATTTGTTGCACCACAAACGATTTGAATCGGTTTATCTTTTCCAATATCAACTTGGGTAATATTAAGTCGATCAGCATTGGGATGTTTTTTAATGGTTATGACTTGTGCAATAATTACCTTCGAAAACTCTGGTGCTACTTTAGTGATTTCTTCAACTTCTAATCCGGACATGGTTAATAAATGAGCTAATTGATTGGCATCTAGTTCAGTCTTAACCCAAGTCTTTAACCATTCAAAAGAAAATTTCATTAATCAATACCTTTCAATTGAATTGTTTTAAAAAATTAAGATCATTTTCAAAAAACAGTCTTAAATCATGTATCCCATAACGTAACATAGCATAACGATCAATGCCTAAACCAAAAGCAAAACCCGTATATTTTTCAGAATCAATATTGACATTCTTTAGTACATTAGGGTGCACCATGCCACAGCCACCAACCTCAAGCCAACCTTTATCCCATTGAATATCTATTTCTGCAGAAGGTTCAGTAAAAGGGAAAAAAGATGGACGAAAGCGAACTACTAAATCTTCTCTTTCAAAGAATGTTTGTAAGAAGGTGGTGAATATAGATTTTAAATCGACAAAAGAGACATCTTCATCAACCCATAGACCCTCTAATTGATGAAACATCGGCGAATGAGTAGCATCTGAATCAACACGATAGGTTCTTCCTGGTGCAATAATGCGAATAGGAGGATTTTTTTTCTCTAACATGTAATGTATTTGTATAGGAGATGTATGAGGCCGTAGAACTTTATTATCTTCAATGTAAAAAGTATCTTGCATTGCTCTAGCTGGATGATTTTTAGGAATATTTAGAGCCTCAAAACAGTAATAATCTTCTTCTATTTCTGGGCCATCAGCAACTTCAAATCCTAGTGTTTGAAATAGGGAGACCATACGATTCTTAGTTAATGTGATAGGATGCAAACCAGCCATGGCTTGTCCTCTACCATCCAAAGTAACATCTATCGTTTCACTTTTTAACTTATCTTCCAGTTGTTGTGTTTCTAATTCATTTTTCTTTTCAGAATAAGATGATTGAAAAATATTTTTTTGAGTGTTAATAAAACTACCAACTTCTTTTCTTAATTCAGGAGAGAGACTACCTAACATTTTCAAAAAAGTATTTAGAGATCCTGTTTTTCCTAAATATTTTGCCTTGATTATTTCAAGCTGATTGAAATCATTTGTTTGTCTAATTTCTTTGAGACCCTCGGCAACCAATAATTCAATGGCTTTTTTATCCATAGAGAAAAACCTTTTTGTGTGAATATTTATTTAAAATATAACGTTCTAATTAAGAAGTGATTTATTATACATTAAATTATATTATTTTTTGATAAAGAAAAAGGAAGATGCAAGACATCTTCCTTTTTTATATTAATTAGTTAGGCTAGGCTTTTTTTAGCAGTTTCAGCTAATTGAGCAAATGCTTCTTTGTTATGCACAGCCAAGTCTGCAAGTACTTTACGATCAATTTCTATAGAGGCTTTTTTTAAGCCATCAATTAAGCGACTGTATGTCATTCCGTTTATTTTAGCTGCTGCATTAATACGAATAATCCACAATTGACGAAATTGTCGTTTTCTTTGACGCCTGTCACGGTAAGAATATTGACCTGCCTTCATGACAGCTTGTTTTGCTATACGATAAACATTCTTCCTACGGCCACGATAACCTTTTGCTTGTTTAATAATCTTTTTATGTCGAGCATGGGCAGTTACGCCACTTTTTACGCGAGGCATAATCTTCTCCTTTATTTAGAATATGGTAACATTTGAGAAATAGAAAATTTGTCATTGCTGTGTACTAGCTTGGCACGGCGTAATTGACGTTTAGTTTTAGTACTTTTCTTGGTTAAAATATGACGTTTAAAGGCACTCGCCCGTTTCACTTTCCCATTTCCCAGTACCTTGAAGCGCTTTTTAGCACCCGACTTAGATTTCATTTTAGGCATGAAAAAACTCCTTAGAATTTTAAATTATATTCAGAATTAGGAGACTATTATTCAGTTCTTGGAAAAAACCCTAATCCTACGGCTTAATTATTCTGTTTTTTCAGAAGCCGTTCATTTTAATGTAGTTTACAAAATTTCGCAATCCTCATTTTTTATAAAAAATAAAAAAAGGTCAATTAAAACTGTTCAAAAATCTATACTTAATCTTAGCCATTCTTTTAATTATATTGAAAATCAAGTATACTAGCTCTCTTTATCAATATTATTTATCGTGTGAAATATGCTATTACTTATCGATAACTATGACAGTTTTACTTACAATATTGTTCAGTATTTATCAGAGTTAGGACAAGATGTGTTGGTCAAGAGAAATGACGAAGTTAGCTGTAATGAGATAGAAAAACTTATGCCGAATTATATTGTTATCGGCCCAGGACCATGTTCACCTAAGGAGGCAGGTATATCAGTTGAATGCATTCAAAAATTTACTAATAAAATTCCTATGTTAGGTATTTGCTTAGGTCATCAGAGTATTGGTGAAGCATTTGGTGGAAAAACTATTCGAGCAAAAGAAATTATGCATGGAAAGAATTCATGGGTTTATCACAATAATATTGGTATTTTTGAAGATATCCCTAATCCAGTAAATTGTACAAGATACCATAGTTTGGTTACAGATAGAGATTTTTTACCCGAATGTTTGGAAGTCACAGCATGGACAGAAGATGGGGAGATTATGGGCATTAGACATAGAATATCGGCGGTAGAGGGTGTCCAATTTCATCCAGAGGCATTGCTGACAGAACATGGATATCGTATGTTAAATAATTTTTTGATTCAGCATAATTAATTAAGGTAATTTTATGATTGCTCCGCCTGAAGCACTTAATAGATTATTAAATAATAATGAGATCTTATATGATGAGATGACTTATTTGATGCGTGAAATTATGAGCGGTAGGATGGCACCAGAAATGGTTGCTGCTTTGCTTATTGGATTACGAATGAAAGTAGAAACAGTTTCAGAAATTACTGCAGCTGTTAATGTGTTAAAAGAATTTTATTTAGCAGTACCAATTCTTGATCCAGATCACACCATTGATATCGTAGGAACAGGTGGTGATGGAATCAAAACATTTAATATTTCTACTACTGCGATGTTTGTTGTGGCAGCAGCAGGTGCTAAGATTGCCAAACATGGTGGTAAAGCAGTAAGTTCTGCTAGTGGTGCTGCCGATGCAATTGAAGCTATGGGGGTGAATATTTATTTATCTCCGGAGCAAATTGCGGAAAGTATTGAAAAGACTAATATTGGATTTATGTATGCTCCACAGCACAATCAAGCAATGAGGCATGTGGCACCTGTACGGAGAATCCTAGGTGTGAGAACTATTTTTAATATCTTAGGACCATTAACTAATCCAGCAAATACTAAGAATCAACTGTTAGGTGTATTTCACGAAGATTTATTGGGAATTTGTTCTAATGTAGGAAGGCAGATGGGGCTTAAGCGTATGTTAGTGGTATATGGCTCAGATGGAATGGACGAAATTACTATTACAGGGACAACACAGATAGCAGAGTTAAATAATGGAAAAATTACACGTTATGAGATTCATCCAGAGGATTTTGGAATCTCAGTAAGTCAAGATTTATCACCCATTCAAGCTTTTTCATCTGTGGAATCATTACAAAAAATGGATGAGGTTTTGGCAGGAGAAAAAGGCCCGTCTCGAGATATTGTACTATTAAATGCAGCAGCTGCTTTATATTGTGTTGGTTTGACTGATAACATTCAGGAAGGGGTGGAAATAGCACAAGAAGCAATTGATTCAAAAAAAGCGCAACAAAAAAAACAAGAATTTATTCAATTTACTAATCAAATAGTGTAAATGGTATCAATAATGACAAGTAATATTTCTAAAGATATTTTTAAAGCTTATGATATTAGAGGTATTGTTAATGAAACTTTAACAAAGGATGCTATTATTGGCATTGCTAAGGCCTATGCTACCAAAGCAGTTAAGAGACAAGTCACGGATGTGGTGGTTGGTAGGGATGGTCGATTGTCTGGAAAGGAAATTGTTGATTTACTCATTGAGACCTTAATTCGATGTGGGTTGAATGTTATTGATATCGGACAAGTTGCAACACCAATGCTTTATTTTGCTGCACATCAATGGACAAATGGTTCTGGAATAATGATTACGGGGAGTCATAACCCTTCTGAATATAATGGTTTTAAAATGATGTTAGCAGGGGAGACATTATTTGGAGATACTATAAAATCTTTATTTGAAATTATTTGCTCTGGACAGTATTTTATCACTAAAAATCAGGGAAAGTTAAAACAACAGGATATCAGTAAGTTATATCAAGATGCCATTAGTCAAGACGTCCAATTAAAACGTCCAATGAAAGTTATCGTTGATGCAGGTAATGGTATTGCTGGTCAATATGTAGGGGCGTTATATCGAGCAATTGGTTGTGATTTAATAGAGTTATTTTGTGATGTGGATGGGACTTTTCCAAATCATCATCCAGATCCTGCTAAACCTGAGAACTTACAAGATATTAAATTAAAACTACAAAATTCTGATGCACAAATTGGTTTGGCTTTTGATGGTGATGGGGATAGATTGGGTGTAGTGACTAAGGATGGAAATATCATATATCCTGATCGGTTGCTTATGCTTTTTTCTGAAGATATTTTGTCTAGAAATAAAAACGCCTCTATTATTTATGATGTGAAATGTACACGTTTATTAGCACCGTGGATTATATCTAGAGGAGGCAACCCTATTATCAGTAAAACAGGTCACAGCTATATTAAGGCATCAATGAAACATCATAATGCTTTGTTAGCAGGAGAAATGAGTGGGCATATATTTTTTCAAGAGAGGTGGTTTGGATTTGATGATGGGTTATATGCAGGCGCTAGGTTGTTAGAAGTACTTTCTTGTTATGAAAATCCTAGTGCGTTTCTGAATTCACTTCCTAATGCTATTTCCACTCCTGAAATCAATATTCCGATGCAGAAAGAAGGGCAGAATCATGAATTAATTAGACAAATACAATTGCAGGCGAAATTCAAAAATACAAAAAAGATTATAGATATAGATGGATTGAGAGTAGAGTATGCAGATGGATTTGGTTTGATTCGTGCATCTAATACAACGCCAGTTTTAGTTTTAAGGTTTGAAGCTGATAATGAAGTGGCTGTTGAACGAATTCAGAATGAATTTAGAATGGTTCTGCAGGCGTTTTCAAATTTAACGTTTTAGATAAAAATGAGTATATCAATTATTACTATATATGGAATTGCAAATTGTAGTTCAGTCAAAAAGACAAGGGTTTACTTTGATAAAAATCATATCAAATATGTTTTCATTAATTTTTATCAAGACATTCCAAGTACTGGTTTACTTGACAAATGGATAAATAAGTTGAGTTTGAGTCAGTTGATTAATAAAAAAAGTATTACTTGGCGTCAATTAGACAATGATATGAAACAGTTAATTGAAAATAACCAAAGTGTTATCTCTATTTTGAGAGATAATATTACTTTAATCAAAAGACCTGTTATTCAATGGGCGGATGGTTCAGTTACTGTAGGTTACGATGAAATACTCTTTCAACAAAAAAATAATCAATAAGTTAATTTGTTAGCTTCTTGGTAAGACTTTATTTTGTAGGGGAGGGGGACGTCACTACTTTTGGATTAAGTTTTTACTAAAATAAATTGATAGACAGAAAAACAAAAAAGCCAGTAGGGATCAGTTACTGGCTTTTTTAGTATCGTTGATTAATTACTTTTTCTTTTCAAATAATGCTGATTCAATAATAAATTCAGAATCTTTTTGATTTTGTATAGTCGCGGTGCTAGATTTGTTGGAAACACTTTTGGTAGCGTTATTTTTTTTGTTTTTTTCTAAGTCAGCCCTGGTGGTAACTACTCCTGTTTTATTAATTTTTTCTTCTGGCTTTAACATCTTAATGTTACCGTTGAAGAAAGCACCATTTTCCATGTCAAATACATATGTCTCAATATCACCAAAGATTTGAGCACAACTTTTTAATTCAACTTTATCAGCACGAATACTTCCAGTCAGACTACCATATAAAACAGCAGTATCAGCTTCGATGTTACCATCAATAATGGCTTCTTTGCAAATGACTAAGTAATCACCACAATTAATACTACCCTCTAAATGTCCATGGAATTTCAAGGAAGATGGGTTGTCTATTTGCCCCCTAATGATACATTGTGAGCCAATGCTAGTTTCTGTATTTTCTCTTTTTTCTATTAATTCTGAATCGCTTCTTTTATTAGTGTTAAACATATTAATTTCCTAGTGATAGATATGGGTTGGGATTGATCGGTTCATCATTGTAACGGATTTCGTAGTGTAAGTGAGAACCTGTAGAAAGTCCTGAATTACCCACGTTTCCAATGATATCACCGGCTTTAACAGTTTGATTATTTCTAACCTGTATTTTTGATAAATGTGCATAAGCAGTCGAGTAGCCGTAACCATGTTTAATTTTAACTGTACGACCATAGCCACCACTTGTGCCTGCAAATGTTACAATGCCATCTGCTGTTGCCTTAACAGGTGCTCCCGTCACTCCTGCGATATCTATGCCAGAATGCAAAGAACCCCTTTGTTTGGTAATAGGGTGGGTTCGGTAGCCAAAAGGCGACGTAATACGACCAATATGAGCAAAACCTAAGGGTATTTTCGTAAGTGTATCGTACAGATACGAAAGCTGTTTATGATTATAAATGCCTCTGGTTTTATTGTTAGTATCGGTTCTATTACTGGCAGATACAAGCCATTTATCTTTTAAAGACTCCTCCTCCGCTAATTCAGTTAGTTTATTCTCAATACTAACACCTCTATTTTTGAGATATTTTTTGATTGAGTCAACAAGTACATTAGCTTTATCTAACTCATCGATACGATCACCTAGCTCATTTTCGATAGAATCATTTAAGGAAACAATTTGTTGGCTGAGCTCATAATTTTTAATAAGCAATTTCTGATTTTCCATGGCAACAAATTGAGTATAGCTATAATTATATATGAAGAAAAATAAGGTGATAACCAATCCAACTATAAACAGAGCAGTTCCCATCACGATAAGATTGAAATTTTTAACAATTCCACGTCTTACTTTAACTTCCTTTGTTTCCCCATCATCTAAAATTAATAATGTAACATCTCTAGACCTAGACATTAATACAACCTTATTTTACAACCTCATTCATCGGATTTTTAAACAAGCCTTTTAAAAAAACAGAATTTAGACTCAAATTGAACTTCTACCATGGATTATAGCAATTTTTTATATTTTGTAAAATGTTTTTATCGTGAATTTTACATGTATTGAGGCATAAAAATAATAAAAAATATTAAATATAATAAATAGTTATATTATATTAACGTATCGTTAACCTGAAATTATAATTATAATTATTTTCAAAATTAAATTTGTAAGTACTATTGAGAAGGATGCTGATAAAAATTTTAAGAATAAGATCTCTAATGTGTTAGATTGGAAGAGAGAATCATGTTTATTCTAATGGTTAATGATAATAACTTTTTAGGGGGAATCTACTTTGAATCTCTTTCTTTACTTGTCATGATCATTACGAATATCAGGGGGCAACTTGGTTAAGTAATGATGGCCCCTCGAATTAAAAAAATATTGTACGATAATATCATAATCATTTTTTATTATGTTTTATGAAAGAATTCAATTCTTTATGAGAGTGTCTTTAGGGAATATTCCCTCTTTGAGTATTGTTTAGAGAGGTTGCCAAAAAAGTTCCTCTCTGTATTCTAATGCTACTTATGGTCAATTTACTTATCCTGTCACAATCAGACTTATGGCCAAACTTTTTAAGTGTCATATATCTCCTGCTCGATCCTCAATCAGGTAGTATGCAGATCCTGTACGTCAGCAATCGAGATGTATCTGCCCTATTTTGTGTGTAATAGAATAGGAGGACAAAAAAATACTAATGTGGATAAGAGAGAGGACAAATATTACGCATTATCGTAATTTTCATAAATTATATTTACAGGCATATTGCCTATGAGTATATATTTGTTATCTTTATTCTATCGGGGAAAGCTGTCCGTCCGACATGACGAGTGTTCTGTCAAAATGTGTAATCAATCCTTCATCATGGGTGACAACCACAAAAGATAGGTTGAGCTGATTTTTTAGTTCTAATAGTAGAGAGATAATATTTTGCGCATTTTTTTTATCTAAATTACCTGTCGGTTCGTCTGCTAGTAGGCAAGCGGGGTTATTAGCAATTGCCCTAGCAACTGATACTCTTTGTTTTTCACCTCCGGATAGTTGACTTGGTTTGTGATCAATTCGGTTTTCTAAATTTACTTGTTTTAGAACTTGTAGGGCTTTATTTTGAGCTATTTTGGTAGGGATATTAGCTATTAAAAGTGGCATCATTACATTTTCTAAAGCTGTGAATTCAGGTAGCAAATGATGAAATTGATAGATAAATCCTAAATTTTGATTTCTCCATAAACCTAATTCTGTTTGGTTGAGTGACAGAATATCACTCCCCATGATTCTAATAGTTCCTGATGTTTGGTAATCTAATCCACCCATGAGCTGTAATAAAGTTGATTTACCACTACCAGAAGCTCCAATAATAGCAATACTTTCCTCAGCGTGGATAGTTAGATTCAAATTTTTTATGACTTCAGTATTCAGGTGGCCATCTTGATAAGTTTTACTAATATTCTGACATTCAATAATAACTGTATTATTCATAGCGTAATGCCTCTGCGGGTTTAGTACATGCTGCTCTATAGCTAGGATATAAAGTAGCTAAGAATGACAATAATAAGGAAATTATTGTTATAATAGCCAAATCGCCAAACTGAATATCAATAGGTATTTTACTTAAAAAATAAACCTGAGGAGAAATAACAGAAGTACCAGATATTCTTTCATACAGAGAAACAATATTACTGAGGTTTAAAGTTAATAAAATACCCAAAATTAAACCTGCCATTGTCCCAATGAGTCCAATAATAGTTCCTTGTAGTATAAATATTTTCATGACATTTTTAGGAGGCATACCTAAGGTTCTTAAAATAGCAATATTACTTTTCTTCTCATTGACAGTCATGACAAGTGAGGATATTAGGTTAAAACACGCGACCATGGAAATTAGTATCATTAAAATAAACATAATTTTTTTTTCCAGAGCCACAGCTTCAAAATAGACTCGATTATTAAAAGACCAATTTGTAATCCATACTCCCTCGCTATCAGAGCTATCTAAAAATGAAGAAGTAATTTGATCAATGTTATTAGGGTTATCTAGTTTTACCCTCAAACCAGTAAATTGGCCTTCTTTCCGGAATAATATATCTGCATCTTCAACGTGAATATAAGCATAACTTTTATTTATTTCAGGTATATCTGAATGAACAGTGCCCACTAGTTTGAATTGTTTCAATCTTGGAACAATTCCAACTGGAGATGAGTTAGCTTCAGGAGATAATACGGTTACTTTATCACCAATATTAAGTTGAAGCTCTCTTGAGAGACCTTGTCCAAGGATGATACCAAACTCCCCAGCTTTGAGTTTATCTAAAGCAGATAGATTTAAAACTTCTTGATTGATAATAGATTGTTCTTTATCTGGATAAACACCTAATACCTGCGCGCCTTGTACACTACCCCCACTGGTTAATAATATTTGATCCCTTATGAAAGGAGAGGTAGCCACAACATGCTTGTTTTTTCTTGCAATTCTGTCTAAATCATGCGAATTTAAATCAGGATTTTCTTCTTGATAGTAACTATCATAACCAATTTCAATATGGGAAGAAACATCATAGAGTTTTGCCCTTATATTTTTTTGAAAACCATTCATGACAGACAATACAACAATAAGAGTGATGATTCCCAGTGCAATGCCAATGATAGATACCAAGGTGATAAAAGATAATAAACCATCTCTTTTTTTTGTTTTCAAATACCTAAAAGCAATCCAACTTTCCAGTGATCGAAATTTATTCATACTAAAAAGATACCTTATTCTATTTGTAAGCAAAACATTCTACACTAATCTGGGCGCCTATATAAGAAAATACATTAAATCTTAATTTTTCAATGTATTTTAGAAATAAAGAAAATTAACTGGTTAATTGTTTGGAAATTAGCTGTTTAATTGGATCCACGTGATTACTAATACGCAGTAGAGCGTTGCGTAAAAACTTTGCTGGTACTGCTTCATTTGTAAATAATTTAACCACAAAGTTTGTACCATGATATAATACCCTAGTTTTAGTTTGATGCTTCAAATTATATCGTTCTAGAAGTGTTTCTCTTGCAATATTTTTACCTCTATAGTTAGCCTCTAAAATTAAACCTGAAAGATGAGCAACACTTTCTATGCCTAAATTAAATCCATGCGCAGTAACAGGGTGCATACCGACAGCAGCATCACCAATTAATGCACAGCGTTGATCATAAAAGCGTCTTGCATGAACCCCAACCAGAGAGTAGGAGTTTTTTTCGCTAACTTGTGTTAAGTAACCTAACTTGCCTTTGGTTTCCCGATAAATATCTTGTGCTAGTTCTTCTGGGGTCATATTGATGATATTATCTGCCAAATTAGTATCTATAGTAATAACTATGCTCGAAAGATTTTTCTCTAAGGGCAAGATGGCTAAGGTGCGCCCGTAGTGAAAACATTCAAAGGCGGTGTGTTCATTGCTCAATTCATGTTTCATTCTAAAGCAGATAACCGTGCGGCCGAATTGATGAGTATCTACTGGGATACCAATTTTTTGTCTTATGGATGAAAAACGACCATCAGCACAGACTAGAAGTTGAGCGTTAAGTTTTTTACCATTAGAGAGTTGCGTTGTGACTTCTTGTTCATTAATTTGAACATCCTCAACAGTAACACCATTAATCAAATCAATATTGGATAAATCTTTTACCGATTTATAACAAGCCTTACGAACATCACAATTACTTACTAAAAAACCTAAACGATCAATAGGTTGGCCACGTGCCTGAGTGGGTTGTTGAAAATACAGTTGGTAATCAGAGTTGCCATTGATAATTTTTGCCTGTTTGAGTGGATAAATTTTATCTTCAGGAATCAAAGCCCAAATACCAGAGTCTTGTAGATAGTTTTTAGTAAAATGAGTTAAGGCAACTTCTCTGCCGTCGAAAGGTGGATTTTCAATAGTCTCTAAAGGACTTTTTTCTATGACAGATACTTTTAACGAACTATCTTTGAATTGCCTAGCAAAAGTAAGTCCTACTGGACCACTGCCTACCACGATAATATCAGTATAATCACCCATTTTCTAAAGACTCCTTAGATCTGATTTATTCTATACATGTAGTGTAGCTCCACAGTATAACGTAAAAGAGAAATTGTATCAGAGAAATCTCTGAATGATTGATTGTTTAAACAAAAAATATCAGCTATATTAACCATGTTTATTCTTGAAACAAATCAGGAATGATAGCCTATTTAGGGGCTAATTTTTTGCTCAAGGATGAGTATTTGAGATAGTGTGTGTTTAATAGTGTGCGTTTATTTTTTTTTAGAAGAAAACAAAAAATGAGTGATAACGGATATAAGACAAATAAGATAAAATTACTTTTATTGTTCCCCCTATTAATTGCATGTCATGGTGAAGAAAATGCTAATAAAAATGGTGAAGAGATGGTGATTGCACGGAAGGAATATAGGACTGGTATTGAATTGTCTAATATTGATTTAAGTGTTAGACCTCAAGATGATTTTTTCAATTATGTTAATGGTAAATGGGTACAAAACACCAAAATACCAGCAGATAAATCTTCTTGGGGTGCATTTAATGAACTAAGAGAGTTAACAGATGAAAATTCTTTGATATTGATTAAAGAATTATTAAAACAAACGCCAGAACCAGATAGTGAAGCTCAGAAAATAAAGACAACCTATGAAGCATTTTCTAATTTTAATCAGAGAAATATGAATGGACTAGCACCATTGAATAAGGAATTTTTTAAGATTAATCAAGTGACCAGCCTTCCCAAATTTCAGGAAGTTATTATTGATTTGGGCAAAGAAGGGAAGAATAATCCTTTTTATGATTGGTATGTATATGCTGATATGAAAGATTCTCAAAATAATGCTGTTTATCAAACAGGAGGGTTGATTTTATTACCAAGAGATTACTATCAAAAAAAATCTCCTCGTAATGAGGAAGTGATTAAAAAATATAAAGGTTTTGTGTCCAAGATATTGGAAAGATTAGATTATACCAATGCAGATGAACTAGCAGAACAGATTATTCGGTTTGAAAAAAGGATTGCTGATAACTTGTTAACTAATGAAGAAATCAGAGATGCGATACTTCAATACAATCCACGTTCTGTTTCACAATTAGGCCACATATCAAAAAATATTGATTTAGCTAAATTTTTGTCAGGAGTCTCTGTCAATACAGATAAGATAATTATTGATGAAATCAAATATTTTGATAACTTAGATAAATATTTAAATGATGAAAATATAGAATTATTAAAAGCTTATTATAAATATTGGTTAGTAGTGAAGAACCATGATGTTTTAGATAAGGCCATGGATACTGCTTATTTTGAGTTTTTTAAACAATTTTTACAAGGGCAGAAAGAACAACGTCAAGATGATAAAAAAGGGTTAGATTTTATCAACAAAAATTTGGGTGAGGCATTTGGTAAAGTGTATGTTAGTAAATATTTTTCTGAAGAGTCTAAACGCCAGATGGTAGAGTTAGTAGACTATTTAAGAGAAAGTTATTACCAACATATAAAAAACTTAACTTGGATGAGTGCTCAAACTAAACAAAAAGCATTGTACAAACTAGATAAATTAGCAGTGAAAGTAGGTTATCCCGATAAATGGAGAGATTTTTCTCAGTTGAATATTCAACCAGATGAGAACAATATATTTAAAATTAAAAGTGCTATTAAGCAATGGAACTATCAAGAAGATTTGAAAAAAATAGGTCATGCAGTTGATAAAACTGAATGGGCCATGCCACCACAAACCGTGAATGCGTACTATAGCTCGGTGAGACATGAGATTGTTTTCCCTGCTGCGATATTGCAATCCCCATTTTTTAATGGGAGGGTAGATGCTGCGGTTAATTTTGGTGGAATCGGTGGTGTGATTGCACATGAAATGACCCATGGCTTCGATGATAGTGGTGCAATGTTTGATGCTGATGGTAATTTAAATAATTGGTGGACAGAGGAGGATAAATCAAAATTTGATACCTTGACTCAAAAATTAGTCGATCAGTTCAATCAGTATGAGGTAGTACCTGGACATTTTATTAATGGTAAGTTTACCTTAGGAGAGAATATTGCAGACTTAGGTGGTGTTAACTTAGCTTTTGATGCATTGCAAGCGTACTTAAAAGATAAGAAAATACCGCAATATAAGTCAAAAAGTAATGAGAGTCAATATTTTACAGAAAATCAAAAGTTTTTTATTTCTTGGGCTAGTGTCTGGAGAACGAAATCAACAACAGAGCATTTACAAAATCAAATTAAAGTTGACCCTCATTCACCTGGTCAGTTTAGAGCTTTTGTTCCGTTGACCAACGTTGATGCTTTTTATGATGCTTTTGATGTGAAACCAGGTGATAAATTATATAAATCGCCAGAAGACAGAATCAAAATTTGGTAAAAGAGAGACATTTTCTCATCAGCTAACTAAGTAGCATATAGAGAGTGATATGTTTTTATTATTATCATTTACTCTGTCAGAGTGGTACTGAATATCCTCAGTCAAAAAGAGTTTTTGGGGGAGGTCTTTTTTTTTAATATAGTTTATACAGTACTATTTGTTCATTATTAATTGTAAGTTCATTGGTATTTTTTCTTTAAGAATAAAGTAAAGTTAATATCCATGGTAACGCTCGATTTGCCAATGACAAAGAGGTTAAAAAATTTACCAAGGTAAAGAATGGAATCATCATTGTTATTTATTTTCCACCTTTAAAAAAGGTGACATCTAAATACAATTCATTGGATTATGTAGATTTTAGCAGGTGTTGCGGATATCCAGCTAAATGCTATAGCTAATATTATTTTGTGAATATGGGTAGTGATGATTATTTATTATGTAAGCCAGAGAATTATTGGTAGGCTTAGCTTTACTTTTTCATGATCTCATTGAGAAAGGATTATTGATTTCGCTGATAATTTATCATTATTTTGTTAATGGAAGTAGTTTACTTTGAGCTTGTTGTTGGTCTGGAAACTATCTTGAATCTAGCCAGAGATTTAATAAAATTATGAAAACTTTATTGTGTTAATATTCTGATGTTTATCTACAATTAGTTTTGTAGTTTAGCGGAAAATAATTTCTTCTTTTTGGGGGGCAATTCACAATTCAAAGAAAAGGAGGATTTTATAAACCAATATGTAGAAATCAAGAGGTCATTTTTAAGAAATATTTTTGATACAAAATACTAAATACCCTACCAACCCATTCAATTTTGAAAAATAATGATTTATAGACAATAAAAGCAGATTTAAAAGTATATTTTTTACCACATTAGTTATTTATATCTTATCTGATCGTTTATTATTGACCTCAATACAGAGCCAACTATTGAGTGGTAAGTATTTACCAGATAAAGAGAACAGAGTAGTAAATTTTATTAATTCTTAATGGGGGGATACTTTGGGTAAACTTGTGTATGCAGAATCATTTAATAAAAAAGAATATATTTGAAAAGTATCAAGTTTCATCGTTGAACTATAAATTAATTTTAGTTTTATTAAATTGAGTCAAAATAATTAGATTATTAGAATTTTAAACATCATCAAGCTTTTTTTTGAGAAAAGGTGTTTAATATTCAAATGTTAGGGCGTTATGATAGAACAAAATTATTTATCTCACTATTATTTTGCAACTGATTTAATCTTTACACATCCGGACCCTGGTGCCTTATGGAAGGCTTAGTTTTTTAGATTGTACATGAAGTGATATATGAATTTGATCAATGGATCCCATTTTTTTAGCTTGGGTAATTTTGTCTAACATGTTGAACCATGAGTAATCTTTTGAAAAAATTTTTACTTACCTATAGTCCTAATGGAGCACAAGTATTATAGACACCTCTCATGAATCTTTTGATATTAAACTACAAGATCAATATTAATATTAGTTGAGATATTAAGCCAGAAAATTATGTAACAATTTGTTGGTTATAGTTTTATTGGTGGTGTTCTTAAGTATTTTTGGTACTTTCTGATGATTTTTGAGTATTAATAAATTATAGATTTATGGTATATTGTAGGGGGATGTTTAATGTAATAATTCCTTTAATTTTTATGTTGTTACAGCATATTAATATCTACTTTGGGAGTCACAATGTCTCAGTTTATTAAAAACAGTATAAGTACTATATTTTTATTTATTGTGTTTTTAATTTTTGTTATTGCGTTGATTATTTTTGTTTTGGCTAATAATATTAGTGATTACAACTCTAGTTATTTGATTTATTTGGATATTTTGTATTGTGCAGGGGTTATTCCCTTATTTTTTTCTTTTTGGTTAGTCTTTTCTGAGAAATCTAAGGGGGATTGGAAGTATGGTATACTGGCATTCATTTTATTTATTTTCTTATTGTATTATCATTGCTTATGTTTATATGATGTATTGACTTCTGTAGATTACAGTAAATATCTGTTAATGTTAGATGAATTAATTTTACTTTATGTTATGCTATCGCTAGCTGTTGCCTTGTCAATAGGCTTACAAAATGATGGAAAGATTGATGAGGAATCAAATATTGAAATATTCAAGCTAAGATTCAAATATTTATTAACTTTTTTTTTAGTAAGTTTATTTTTGTTTTATTTTTATGAAACATTTAGAGATTATACAGGACTTAATCTAGTAACAACTGATCTTTTAACTCAAAATTTTATTTATGTCAACTTATTGGAGTCTCTATTAAATTCTGGATTGCTGCCTCTAGTATTTACTTTTTGGTTGATGTATTCACGATTGGTGAAGGGTGGGGTATACTATTACATTACACTGATATTTGTATTAGTTTTTATTTACATTTTTCAAATGTTTTTTATTGTGTCATATTACCACTCTTATCTGGATAATAAATTAGGTTATTGGATCTTAGAGGGGATTGAATTGGTAATGGTTTATATTGCCATGATTCTTTCTTGTGTATTTTCTGTTGAATCAGCTGATTCTATACAGGAGAAGTAGAAGTGGTAAGTAATCAAACAACAGTTGAAGTGGCTGGGAAATTAGGTGAGTAATTATAAAAAACTCACGTAATTATTTTGTATACTCACTGGACAGTTTCAATCCTTTTTGATTCAACAATAACTATAATTAGGAGTATAAGATGGCGGATTCTTTAGGGTATCATATATATCACTTTAGGGGAAATTTACCAGATCAAATTAAGGAAAAGCTTCATGTTAGTAAGGATATTTCATTTTTGAAAAAACCTTTAGGGGAGAGTATTCAAACTACGAGTATTAAAATCAATATTAACAGGGAACCTTCTGAGAAGATCGATAGTTCGATGATGAACAATGATGTTATTGTTAGAAGGTTTTTTACAGATTCTGTTTTGGAGCAGATATATATTGCTGTCCCTGTGCATAATGCTTTTATTATGAGAGATGAGACAGCTACTGAGTTCCAACAAAGAATTGTGAAAGATTCAAATCAGAAATTGATAGATGTTTTTGGTGTGAATTATATTGAAAGTAATTTTACTTTAGTGAGTTCTTTGATTATTGTTTTAAAAGACGATAAAGTTTTTTCTGATAATAAAAGTTACTATGAGTCTATTTCGCAGTTTGTGACACATTCTTATAAAATTAAAAGTGAACATTACTCAAGTATTGATAATTATCAGATTGTCATTGATTATGAGGGGGTAGGTATTATTTTTTCATCTACTGTTGATTTGGAGAGAGTTCATCGTTTGATTTTTATTTTGATGTTGGGTAAAGCATATTTAGCCACATTAGAGCAGATTTCTTTAGGGACAGTTGAACCTTTGAATCATAACCAAAATTCTTATAAAGAAGCTGAAGCTATTGAACACACCTTAGATATGTATAATCGATTTTTAATTCGTTACTATTATCATAATCCCATCATGGTTGACGTTAATAAAATATTCTATGTATATGAAAGGATTAAGGATGTTTTAAAATTACGTGATCAGTACAATGAAAGTAAAGAGCAAATTAGAATCCTATCTGAGTTATCGAATACTAAAAATAGACAAATTTTGGATATGAGAACTGTGGAACAGCAAGAAGAAAGACAAAATGAACGCAGGTTTTTAGAAAAAATTGTAGGAAATATTAATAAAATTAGTACAATAGGATTTAGTGTTATTATTGTCGAGTTGGTACTGATTTTATTATTGTTTTTGATTAAATAGTTAATTAAATAGTGATAATTGTCAAAATATGTTAAGACCTCAAACCATAATTTTTATCCCTGGTTCTGCTGGAACTTTGGAAACACGAGTTGAACGACCTGACATAGATGAAATAAAAGGAGTAATGATTGTCTTACATCCGAATCCGCTCCATGGGGGCACTAATCAAAATAAAGTGGTTCAGACAATGTTAAAGGCAGCAATACATAAAGGTTATATTGTTTATGCTCCCAATTTCAGAGGTGTAGGTAAGAGCACAGGTAGCCATGATTTTGGTAACGGTGAGGTGGAGGATGTGAATGTTATTGTTAGCTATATTCAAAAAGAACACCCGAATCAGCCTATTTCATTATCTGGATTTTCATTTGGTGGTTATGTGGCGATAAAAGCTGTTCATCAATTTAATTTTAAGCAAATTATTTTAGTAGGAGCAGCAGTTAGTAAGTATGGAGGGGAAATCCCCCATTTACCCAAAAATATTAATTTTTTATTGATACATGGTGAGAAAGATGAAGTTATACCACTGGGGGATATATTCAACTGGGCTAGAATCCAGGATTTGCCTGTTTGTGTTATGTTAGATGCTTGTCACTTTTTTCACGGAAAATTAATCCCTTTGCAAAAATTAGTAGAAGATTTTTTAAGTTAAGGAATATGAAGGTATGAATATATTGATTTGTAATGATGATGGATATCAAGCTAAAGGGATTGGTGTTTTGGCTGAAGTGGCATCAAAATTTGGAAATGTGAGAGTGGTCGCTCCTGACAGAAATAGAACAGCAGCAAGTCATTCTTTAACATTACATAAACCATTAACAATTAGACAGGCTGAGAATGGTTTTTATTATGTCAGTGGAACGCCTACAGATTGTGTATATCTGGCACTTTGTATATTCGATGATTTTAAGCCAGACTGGATTTTTTCTGGGATCAATCATGGTGCTAATATGGGAGATGATGTTTTATATTCGGGAACTGTTGCTTCTGCTATGCAAGGGTATTTGATGGGGATTCCAGCTATTGCTTTTTCTTTAGATGATAAAAGTAATGATTATTGGAAGACAGCAGAAAAATCAGTAGAGAAAGTTATCGAACGTGCTATACAATTACCCATACAAAAACCCGTACTATGGAATGTTAATATACCTAAGGTTCAGCCTCATCAACTAAGGGGGGTTAAGACTGTAGTACTAGGCCAACGTCATCGCAATGATAGTGTTATCAAGTCAAAAAATCCTTACAATGAAACTATTTACTGGATAGGACATATTAGTGATGCTAATTATTTAGTAGATAATTCTGACTTTGTAATGAATGCAAATGGCTATGTAACTATAACACCCCTAGCTGTAGATTTAACCAATACTTCCGAGTTAAAAAACGTATCGATATTTTTTGATGACTTAGTACTGTAATGATATTTAATACTTTCCAAGTAGATGGTTATGAAACAAGACGTAAGAAGATGGTGGCTCGATTAGAACAGATGGGTATTTGTCATCCTCTCGTTTTAGATGCTATGCTCAATACGCCTAGACATTTATTTATTGAAGAAGCTTTGAGAAGTCGTTCATATGATAATTTATCTTTGCCTATAGGTTTGGGGCAAACGATTTCTCAGCCATATATAGTAGCGCGTATGACAGAATTGTTATTAGCTGGGAGGAAACAACCTTTAAATAAAGCCTTAGAGATAGGAACTGGTTGTGGTTATCAAACAGCCATTTTACAAAAAGTTGGTATTGAGCATGTCTATTCTATTGAAAGGTTATCAAGTCTAAGAGAATTGGCAAAACGTAATCTACGCGTAGCCAATTTACACAGGCCACGGCTCATTTGTGCGGATGGTTATTTAGGACTTCCAAAATCTGCACCTTTTGATGTGATCATTGTGACGGCTGCACCTAAAGAGGTACCCGTTGAGTTATTAAAACAACTTGATATTAATGGAAGAATGGTATTGCCATTGGAAAAAAATGGTGTTCAGCATCTTTGGGTTATAGACAAATATATCAATGGATATCAGGAAACTTGTGTTCAAGAAGTCAATTTTGTTTTATTATTAAACGGTCAAAAATAATAAAGTTTATTTTTTTATAATTGCAGGTAAAAATTTTATCAGAAGGTAGGCTATGAAAACTTTGAAATATACCCATATCTCTTTAGCAGTTATTGTTACTTTAATTGTGTCAGGCTGTGTTGTAACGCAAAAACCTGTTCCTGTCGTGGATGGAAGTTCAGATGGTGGCAACTATTCGGGTACTGAGCCTCAGTCTTCAGCTGAACCTTATAATCCTGATTCGCGAGGGTATGTTCCTCCTGCAGCAAGTAGTACTTACGCAACACCACCAAGTGGAGGTGTCTATGTGCCTTCTTATGCCCCAGTTGATATTAATGCAAGACAACACACTGTGGTTAGAGGAGATACGGTTTATAATATATCCAAACGCTATAATATTTCTCAGGATGATTTGAGACAATGGAATAATATTGTGGAGAATATCATTTCTGTAGGACAGGTTTTATATGTTAAGGATCCTGGTGAGAATTACTCGGTGTCCATGACTAAAATATCACAACCACAAGTAACTGTTGCAAAGTCTCCTACAAATTCATCACCTGGTAGTGTCAGTACCTCTGGTCAGAGAATGGTTGATGGGGTCAGTTGGGTTAAACCAGCTCATGGACAACTGGTGACTAAATTCTCGCCAGTCAATAAGGGTATTGAGATAACAGGTTTGTCAGGTTCTCCGATTGTTGCTGCAGCGAGTGGAAAAGTTATTTATAGTAGTACATTGGACGGTTATGGCAATTTGATTATTATCCAGCATAATACTAAGTATTTAACGGCATACGGTAATAATCAGTCTAACTTGGTTAAAGAAGGTGACACGGTTAGACAAGGGCAAAAAATTGCAACTATGGGGAAAACTGGCGCGAGTCGAGTTCAATTGCATTTTGAACTAAGAAAAGATGGTCAGGCAGTTGATCCTTTAATTTATATTCCAGTTTATTAATTTAATTATTTTGGAGATAATGGAAATAGGAGTATTGGGTAATGTTGGGTTTTTAGTCGAAGGTTGGAGTGATATTGCCCAAAGAGAATTTTTTAAATTTATTCAAATGCCTTCTCTTACACGATTTTTAAAAAGTCTACCTTATGACTTCTCGGTTCAATTAACTTACTTAGGACAGAAAGCTTTATCAGCACAAGATGCCATTAGTATGGAGGAAGCTTCTGTTTATTTTGTAAGAGAAGTGAGCTTGATGTTGGATGCAATAGAGGTTGTTAGAGCAAGAAGTAGTTGTTTGGTGAGTAGTGTGTATTGGTGTCAGTTTCTTGATTGTGGTGTTCAACCGCTAGGGGAGAAGCTTTTTGATATTCAAACAGTATCTAGAAGTGCATTACGTTTTGGGTTGATTTCGAAAGAACACAATTTGATAAAAACCTATGAGGTTATCGATAATGCAATATTCAGACAATCAACCTTGACAGTTGGGTACGAGAATTTGATTTTAACAGAGTGTTTTTTACCAAGTATAAGACAATTTTTATGAATAAGGGAAAACTACAACAATACGTCAGTCTAATGCGTTTGGATAAACCGACAGGAATATTCCTATTGTTATGGCCAACTTATTGGGCAATATATTTGGCCAGTAGTGGACAACTTGAATCGAGAATTGTTATCTTATTTACTCTAGGGACGTTTTTAATGCGTTCAGCTGGTTGTGTGATTAATGATGTTTGTGATAGTGATATTGACAAACTGGTAGCAAGAACGAAAGATAGGCCTGTGACTACTGGGCGTATTTCTAAAAAAACAGCTTTGATCTTATTTGTGCTTCTATCTTTATTGGCACTTATGTGCTTGATTCCTCTAAATATGCTAACCAAAAAATTAAGTTTGGTTGCTATACTTTTGACTCTTACTTATCCGTTAATGAAACGTTTTTTTAAGGCGCCTCAGTTGTATTTGGGAATTGCCTTTTCTTTCGGTATTATTATGGCATATGCAACAGTTCTTAATGAGGTACCATGGGCTGCTTGGGTGCTTTATGTAGCTAATGTTTTCTGGACACTTGGATATGATACAGTTTACGCCATTTCAGATAAACCAGATGATGTGAAATTAAACATTCATACTTTAGCAATTACACTTGGTCGTTATGATGTTTTTGGGGTAATGTTTTTTTATACTTGTTTTTTAGGATTGATGATGGTAGTTGGTTTGGTTTATAAAATGACTTATCCCTATTGGGTATCATGGATTATTACAGCAACCTTAATGGCAAGGCAATACTTTAAGATTAAAGGTAGAGATAGGCAATTATGTTATCTGGCCTTTTTGCAGAATAAATGGTTTGGTTTTATTATTCTCTTGGGGGTTATGTTGCATTATTGGAATATATAATTTGACCAGATTTTTACGAATTACAGTACTATTTGGGGAAATAGATTATCTTTAGGTTTATTTTTTTTTCAATCCATGTTAGACTGTAGGATTAATATTTTTCGAGTTTTTATATGAGTTTGCCTCGTGAATTACTACCGCTTGAAAATGTAGTGTTAGATTTAGATGTAAGTAGTAAAAAAAGATTGTTTGAGGAAGTGGCAGAGATTTTTTCATATAATGAAGATGTAGATACGGATAAGGTTTTTCAAAGCTTATTGTCGCGTGAGAAGTTAGGTAGTACAGGTTTAGGTTGTGGTGTTGCTATTCCTCATGGTAGGGTTGCTGGTCTGAATAATGCTATTGCCGCTTTTATTAGACTGAGAAATCCAATTGAATTTGAAGCTCAAGATGAGAAACCAGTCAACTTGTTATTTGTGGTATTAGTTCCTGATGAAAATAATGCTAAACATTTAAAAATATTATCTCATCTAGCTCAAAAATTTTCTGATAAGGATATAAGAGATCAGTTGAAAACATTGGAATCAGCACAGGATATTGTTGATATAATTATTAAAGACTAATAATGCCTAGTTTATCTGTACGACGGTTATATCAAGATAACCAAAAAAAAATACAGCTATCTTGGATAGCGGGTAGTTCTAATTCTGATAGTAAAATTTCTTTAGCTGAAAACAATACCACTCGGTCATTTGTTGGACATTTTAATTTTGTACATCCCAATAAAATTCAGGTAATTGGTTTATCAGAGTATGAGTTTATTCAGAATAAATCTGTACAAGATAAATTTGGATTTTTTTTAGAATTTATTACTGAGCTCAATATAAATTTAATTATTATTGGAAATAATTTACCTATTATTCCTCAGCTTAAAGATTTTTGTACAGCGAACTCTGTACCATTAATGCATTCGAAAGTGGAAAGTCCAAAGATTGTAGATGTCCTACAAATTTATCTACAAAGGGCTTTGGCACCATCTACTACGATGCATGGTGTTTTTTTAAATGTCTTTGAGATGGGTACCTTAATCTGTGGTCATTCCGGTTTGGGTAAGAGTGAGCTAGCTTTGGAACTCATTTCTAGAGGACATTCATTAGTAGCAGATGATGTTGTTAAAATTTATAAGACTGGGCCAGAGTCTCTAGAAGGTAGATGTCCTAAATTGTTAAGAGAGTTTTTAGAAGTTAGAGGTTTAGGCATTATCAATATTCGAACCATGTTTGGTGAAACAGCAGTTAGAGTCAAAAAGGCTTTGAGGCTTATTATTCAACTAGTCAATGCAGATGATGACTATATGAAAAATTTGGACAGGTTGAGCATGCGTATAGAAACTCAAAAGATACTAGATGTATCGGTAAGAAAAATTACCATTCCAGTTGGTGCGGGTAGGAATATTGCTGTTCTAACTGAAGCTGCAGTTAGGAATTATATTCTCCAATTGAGAGGATTGGATAGCATGCAGGAGTTTTTAGAGAGGCATAATACTGCAATGTCTACAAATAATGAGATATTGTTAGATGATATTAATGATTCTTATGATGATTAAAAATTAATTTGTTTTTTTTAAATCATTCAATACTTGTTGAGCATGTCCCTTCGCGCCTACTTTGCGGTATTCTTTGATAATATTTCCTTGTTCATCTAGGATAAAAGTGCTTCTTTGAATTCCTTTGACTTGTTTCCCATAAAGGTTTTTTATCTTCATCACGTCGTATTGATCGCACACAATGTTATTTGGATCAGAGAGTAGTTTAATAGTTAAATTATATTTTTCTTTAAATTTACGGTGAGATTCAATACTGTCTTTGGAAATGCCGACAATTTGATAACCGAGTTGTTGGAATTTTTCTTTGTAGTCTGAAAATTCGGAAGCTTCTACTATACAGCCCGGCGTATCATCTTTAGGATAAAAATAGATAACTAGAGGTAGATTTTTTTTTGCTTCAAAAAGACCACCAGCATCGTCTGTTAATTGAAACAGAGTAGTATTTACTATCATATTACTTTTGACCTATTTTATTTTCTTTATGATTAATAATTTTTCTAATATTTTCTCTGTGTTTTAGGATAACCATGACACAAATAATTATAAGTGTTATTTTATATTCTAGTATTGGGATGAAATATAATGATAGCAAAGGGCATAGCGTAAATACCAATAAGGCAGCTAAAGAAGATATTTTTGTTATGATGACTAAAATGAGCCAAATCACACACATAATTAATGCTACTTTCCAAGATATCACAAAAATAACACCAACAGCTGTAGCAACACCTTTTCCTCCAGTGAATTTAAAGAAAATAGGGAACATATGTCCTAATATTACAGCAACACTGGCATAGGCAATGGTGATTTCATTAATGCCAAGCTTATCCATGTATTTAATACACAAGAATATGATCAACCAGCCTTTTAGAGCGTCTCCTAAAAGTGTTAACAAGGCAGCAACCTTGTTACCACTCCTTAGAACATTGGTAGCACCAGGATTTTTTGAACCATATGATCTTGGATCTTGTAGTTTAAAAAAGTGAGCTACTATAATAGCAAAGGATATAGAGCCTAAGAGATAAGCAATAATAATTATGATGACTGAGGTTGTATTCATCGTAAAGATAACCTTATACATACAATAATGGCCATTTTACCTGAAAAAACCTATGGTTTGAATATGTTTTAATATCATTGTTGATACTTACGCCAATAAAACAATATATAATAATCTTTTTTATAAATAAGAATATAAATAGTTATGGATAGGTTACAATTATTGGGTATTGAGTTTGAGAGTAGGCTGGGAGTTTATCTTTGGGAGCAGTATAAGCCACAAATATTATTATTAGATTTAACAATTGGAATAGAAAATCAAGCTAAAATCACTGACGATCTTAATGATACCATTGATTACGTTACATTAATTACAAGTATTAGAGAGCGTTATGTGAATAAATCATTTAAGTTATTGGAGGCATTAGCGGAAGATATTGCTTCTTTTTTACTAACCGAATTTGATCTATTGATGGTAGATATTCATTTAATTAAACCAGGAATTTTACCGAAGGTTAGAGAAATAGGTATTCATATTAACAGGGGCAAACAAGGTTAGTTGTTATGTCAAAAGAGAATTTTAATGATATTGGTATCGTTCTTAGAAAAGATACGCCTTCTATACATGAAAATACAATTCATATTATTGAATTTTTAATAGCAGAAGAAAAAAATGTTACTCTAGATGAGGTTAGCTTTACAGAAATAGAAAAAGAACTTTTTGAAAATAAAATAGATGATAAAGTTTTGACTGTTCCATTGTCTACACTTGGTCAATATTGTGATGTTGTTATTGTTATCGGTGGTGATGGGACTTTGTTAACAGTTGCTAGAAATATAGTAGATTATAATGTTCCTGTGATTGGAGTTAACAGGGGTAGATTAGGTTTTTTAACACAAGTCACCTGGAAAAATGAGTCAATTCAAACTATTAAAGATATCTTATCTGGTCAATATATTGAAGAAAGAAGAATTATGTTGGAAGGAAAGATTATTCGTAATAGCACTATATTACATGAAGCATTGGTTCTGAATGAGGTAACCATCAGTAGAGGGGGGCGAGGTAATTTAATCAAATTTGAAGTTTTTATTAATGGGGAATTTGTGTACACACAGTATTCTGATGGATTGATCATTGCCACGCCTACTGGATCAACTGCGTATTCTTTAGCAGCAGGGGGGTCTATCCTTTATGCTACTTTACCTGCTTTAAATTTGGTACCTATTTGTCCACAATCAATGACTAATCGGCCAGTAGTTATAGATGCAAATTCTCATATTGAAGTTTTGATCATTGATAGTGTTGATTCAAGGGCTCATTTTGATGGGCAGACTTTATTTGAGCTACATAATAGGGATATTATACACGTTGAAAAACATGAGAATTTTATTACTTTACTACAGCCAGGGTATTATCGATATTTTGATACTTTGAGAATGAAACTTCGTTGGGGGCAACAACTTGTTTAATTATTTATGCTACAGTCGTTAACATTAAAAAATTTTGCTATTGTGGAGTTCTTGGATATTGATTTTCAAGGAGGTTTTTCTGTGTTAACAGGGGAGACGGGTGCTGGTAAATCAATATTGCTTGATGCCTTGGAATTATTATTAGGTAGCAAAGCTGACTATTCTAAAATTAGGCTTGGCCATGATGAAGCGATATTATCAGCAGTATTCCGTATTCCGAAGCTTTTGATATTAAAAAAATGGTTAGAGGAAAATGATTTATTGAATGATAATGAGGAAGAGGTTATTCTAAAAAGGGTTATTAGCCGCTCTGGTAAAAGCAAGAATTATGTTAACGCTCAACCAGTTCCCTTAGCTCAATTAAAAGAGCTTGGCTTATATTTAGTTGATATACATGGTCAAAATGCTCATCATTTTCTTATTTCAGAAACAAATCAAAGGGCGTTGTTGGATGAATATGCACATCATAACAAACTGTTAGATTCTGTTAGGTTAGCATTCAATGCTTGGAAAAAAACTCAATTGAAACTATTTGAGGCTCAAGGAGAGAAAGACCAATATCAAACAGAGTTAGAAATCTTAGAGTGGAAAAATAAAGAGTTATCTGAGTTGAATCCTCAAGTGGGAGAATGGGATTCTTTATCTACTATATATGATGAAATGAGTCATCGTAATGAAATGATACAAATTGCAGAAAAAATAGATAATTTTATCGATAAAGATGAGGGGTTACAGGATGTGGTAGCACGTTCTTTAATAGATTTAGATAAATTTAGTCATGTGGATAATAGATTTAAGGAAAGTGTACAAATATTACAATCTGTAGAAACTGAGTTAACAGAAATTTCTTCCAATTTACGTTCTATTTATTCTCAATCGGAGGTAGATCAAGAAGAATTTCAACAAATTGAATCTAGACTTTCACTATTAAACAGTATAGCTAAGAAATATGGAGTATCGGTTAACGATTTACCCAATGTCTGGCAAGATATTCAGAATAAGTTACAAGACATGCGAGAAAATCAGAATATCGAACTTTTGAGTATTCATGTAGAACAACTGAAAAATGAATATGAACTTAAAGCAGCTCAGTTAACCCACTCTAGAGAAAGAGCAGCAGAGAAATTAAGTCAAGAAGTTACAAATGTGATGCAAACTTTATCTATGGGTAATTCTCAATTTAGGGTACAGATAAAACCTATTGAGCCCAGTAACTATGGTAATGAGCAAGTTATTTTTAATGTGATGGCTAACTTAGGAGGGGAATTAAAGCCCATCAATAAAGTAGCATCTGGGGGAGAGTTATCTAGGATTAGTTTGGCTTTACAAGTTATTATTAGTCAGTATAATGATGTACCAACCTTAATATTTGATGAGGTGGATGTAGGTATCGGAGGTAAAGTTGCAGATGTTGTAGGTAGATATTTAAAAGATTTATCAAAAAAACATCAGATTTTAACCATTACACATCTTCCTCAAGTAGCTGTTTATGGACAGCAACATTATGTAGTGAGTAAAACAACACAAAATGAAGAGACTACCAGTACAATAAAGTTATTGGCTCAAAATGAAAGGATACAAGAAATAGCGCGTATGTTGGGGGGAGAAAAAATCACAGAACTGACTTTGCAGCATGCAGAAGAAGCCTTAGCACTTGTACCTAGGTAATTTATCTATTTATTAGTATTTAAAACCTCTAGATTTAATGATTCGTCAAATAAATCATCAAAATCAAAAAAGTCTTTTTGATAACTAGATCCTATACTGCTTGGATGACTAAGGTCAAGATATAAATCTCCTTTTACTGTACAACAACATGGTAGAATTTCATCAGGGTATAAAAAAGCTAAAGGTGGTGAATCATAATCGACCTTACCTTTTTTTAAGGTTAGGCGACACGAACCACAATAACCACTTCGACATTGATATTCAATGATGTAGCCATTTTTTTCTAAAGCATCTAATAGTGATTCACCTTCTTTAATTTCTATTGTGCCCGATTTTGTTGTAATCAACATAGAGAATTATAACTCAAAATCTTCAAAATCTTCAGTATCTACTTCGGAATCTATTTGCCCTACTAGGTAAGAGCTCAATTCAACTTCTTGAGGAGCTACTTGTACGTTATCAGAAACCAGCCAAGTATTGATCCAAGGAATTGGATTTTGGGTTGTATTCGGAAAAGCAGCTTCCAAGCCAACATTTTTCATTCGATTGTTAGTGATATATTCAATATATTGGCAAAGTATCTCTTGATTCAGTCCAATCATTGATCCTTGTTTAAATAAATAATTAGCCCATTGTTTTTCTTGTTCTGCTGCATTTTTAAACAATTCAAAGCATTCATGTTGACAATCTTGTGCAATTTCAACCATCTTAGGGTCATCTTGTCCAGATTTTAGGATATTGATCATATGTTGAGTACCAGTTAGATGAAGTGCTTCATCTCGTGCAATTAGACGGATAATTTTTGCATTGCCTTCCATTAATTTTCGTTCTGCAAAAGCAAATGAGCAAGCAAAACTTACATAGAATCGAATAGCTTCCAGTATATTGACACACATTAAGCAGATATATAATTTCTTTTTTAAGTCATATAATTTTAAGGTGACTTTTTTACCAGCTAAGTCGTGGGTACCCTCACCATAACGAGAATACAAGTTATTGTAATGAATCAAGTCATCATAGTATAAAGAGATATCTTTAGCTCTTTTAACAATCTCTTCATTTTCAACAATATCATCAAACACTACCGACGGATTAGTGACGATATTCCTAATGATATGAGTATAAGAGCGTGAATGAATGGTTTCTGAAAAGGACCAAGTCTCTATCCAGGTCTCTAATTCAGGTAGAGATACAATAGGAAGTAAAGCGACGTTGGGACTTCTGCCTTGGATGGAATCTAATAATGTTTGGTATTTTAAATTGCTCAAGAATATGTGTTTTTCACTATCAGATAGATTATTAAAATCAATGCGGTCTTGAGAAATATCTACTTCTTCCGGTCTCCAGAAAAACGATAATTGTTTTTCTATTAGTTGCTCAAAAATAGGGTATTTTTGTTGGTCATATCTAGCGACATTAACTGATTGACCAAAAAACATAGGTTCTTTAAACTGATCATTATGAACGCGACTAAAAGTTGTATACATACTATTCCCATTAAAAATTAAATCTTACAAGCGCCACCAATACAGTCATCATCTTGTAAGTCCTCTTGACTATTGTTAGCACCGTCTCTAGTATTTTGATAGTACAATGTTTTTATACCAAATTTATAAGCATCCAAGAGATCTCTTAGAAGTTGCTTCATTGGCACTTTGCTGTCTGGAAATTTACTGGGGTCATAATTAGTATTAGCTGAAATTGCTTGATCTACAAATTTCTGCATAATACCGACAAGTTTCAAATAGCCTGAATTACCAGGCATATCCCATAATAATTCATATTGATCTTTTAGTTTATGGTACTCAGGAACAACCTGTTTTAAAATACCATCTTTTGATTGTTTGACTGCTACTAATCCTCTTGGAGGCTCAATACCATTGGTCGCATTCGATACTTGACTAGATGTTTCTGAAGGCATTAGCGAAGAAAGTGTGGAATTTCTAAGTCCGTACTTTAGGATATCTTGACGTAACGCTTCCCAATCTAGTTTTAGAGGCTCATTACAATAACTGTCAACGGATTTCTTGTACGTATCAATACCTAATATTCCTTGAGCATAAGTTGTTTCATTAAAGCCAGGACACTGGCCAAATTCTTGGGCAAGTTTAACTGATGCTTTTAAAAGATAGTATTGTAATGCTTCAAAAGTTTGGTGTGTTAGTGCATTTGCTGAACCATCTGAATACTTTAGATTATTCTTAGCTAAATAATAAGCATAATTAATCACGCCAATACCTAATGAGCGTCTTTTCAAGGTTGAGTTTTTGGCTGCAACAATAGGGTAGCTTTGGTAATCTAGTAAGGCATCTAAAGCTCTTACGGCTAATTCACAAATATCTTCTAAAGCATCTAGTGAATTGATAGTGCCTAGATTAATGGCCGATAAGGTACATAAGCTAATTTCTCCATCGGGATCACTAATATTATTGAGTGGCTTAGTTGGTAATGTAATTTCAAGACATAAGTTGGATTGTCTAATAGGTGCTACATCAGGGTTGAAAGCACTATGTGTATTGCAATGGTCGACATTCTGGATATAGATTCTACCGGTACTAGCTCGTTCTTGCATGAGTAAGGAAAACAATTCTACTGCGTTAATAGTTTTTTTACGAATAGAATCATCCGCTTCATATTTTTCATACAGTTCTTGGAATTTAGACTGGTTAGCAAAGAAAGCTTCGTACAGTCCAGGAACATCATTGGGAGAAAAGAGTGTGATATTTTTATTTTTGATTAAGCGTTGATATAACGTAAGGTTGATTTGTACACCATAATCAAGATGACGGATTCTATTTTCTTCAACACCACGATTATTTTTTAGAACAAGTAAAGATTCAATTTCTAGATGCCACAAAGGATAGTAAAGTGTTGCAGCTCCTCCGCGTACACCCCCTTGAGAACATGATTTAACGGCGGCTTGAAACATTTTGAAGAAAGGAATACAACCTGTGTGTATTGCTTCTCCACCTCTAATTGCACTACCTAGCGCCCTAATTCTACCTGCATTAATACCAATACCAGCTCTTTGAGAAACATATTTAACAATTGCTGAAGTCGTTGCATTAATTGAATCTAAACTGTCATCACACTCGATAAGAACACACGAACTAAACTGTCTGGAGGGGGTACGTACACCCGCCATAATTGGTGTTGGTAAGGAAATTTTGAAAGTAGAAGTTGCATCGTAAAATCTTCTAATATACTCTAGACGAGTTTCCTTTGGGTATTTTGCAAATAGACACATTGCTATTAGCATATATAAGAATTGTGGGCTTTCATACACTTCTTTAGTGACTCTGTTTTGGACTAAGTATTTACCCTCTAATTGTTTCACACCAGTATAGGAAAAATTTAAATCTCTATTATGCTCGATGTACGCATCTAATTTATCAAATTCTTTTTCAGTATAATCTTCTAACAAATGAGTGTCATACTTTTTTAATTTTATTAAACGAGATACATGATCGTATAAACGAGGGGGTTCAAATTTTCCAAATGCTATTTTTCTCAAATGAAAAATAGCCAAACGAGCAGACAGATATTGGTAATCAGGAGTATCGGTAGAAATCAAATCAGCAGCAGCTTTGATAATAGTCTCATGGATATCTTTGGTACGGATTCCATTATAGAACTGAATTTGTGATTTTAACTCCACTTGAGAGACTGAAACATTATCTAAACCTTCAGCTGCCCAAGTAATTACGCGATGAATTTTGTCCAAATTCAATTGTTCTAGGCGACCATCGCGTTTAGTAACTTTTAAACTAGTAAAATCAGACATTATATGAAAGTTCTCATTATATATATTTTACGTGCCATTATACTTGAAAACGAGTGGTGTGTGATCAATTGTTGCTTGGATAATTTTCTTAAGTTGAAGTGATTTTTTTAGATGATATTTGTATGATATTTGTATGATATTTGTATGATATTTGTATGATATTTGTATGATATTTGTATGATATTTGTATGATATTTTGTATGATATTTTGTATGATATTTGTATGATATTTTGTATGATATTTGTATGATATTTTGTATGATATTTGTATGATATTTTGTATGATATTTGTATGATATTTGTATGATATTTGTATGATATTTGTATGATATTTGTATGATATTTGTATGATATTTGTATGATATTTGTATGATATTTGTATGATATTTTGTATGATATTTTGTATGATATTTATTTAATTTCTTGAAATTACCAATGATTTATGTTTTGATTAGAATGGGGTAGCCATTTTTTATTGTTGTTTTACAGTAGTACTATTTTAGTACTATTTTGTATTTCAATTCTGAATCTTCTCAGTAATAATTTGTTATGTAATTGGTATCAACAAACAATTTTATATGTCAACAAACAATTTTATATGCGTGGTATTGGAGATCTGATAATGCATTTTTAGATTCGAGAAGTCAATTTGTAGCATATCAGTTCACAGTTTATTATTATTATTATTATTTTATAATAGTGAATATTTTATGGATAGTTTATTTCCTAATAGGGACATAGTTACCCCTTTAGCTGAAAAATTGAGACCAAAAACTCTAGATGAGGTAATAGGTCAGCAACATTTAATAGGGAAAAATTCCCCTATTCGTTTAATGTATGAGAATAACTCATTACAGTCTATCATTTTATGGGGACCTCCCGGAGTAGGAAAAACAACTATTGCTAGAATTCTTGCACAGAGGAATGATGCTAAATTAATGATAGTTTCTGCTGTATTATCGGGAGTTAAAGAAATACGGGAAGCAATACAAACGGCTAAAGATAATTTATTGGAATTTAAAAAAACAATTGTATTTGTAGATGAGATTCATCGTTTTAACAAAGCACAACAAGATGCTTTTTTGCCTCATGTCGAATCTGGTCTAATGACCTTAATTGGCGCCACAACACAAAACCCCTCTTTTGAAATAAATTCTGCTTTAATGAGTCGTTTAACTGTTTACGTACTAAAATCTTTAAGTGAAGAAGAGCAAAAGCAATTGATTAATAAGATTATGTTGCTACCAGAATACAGTAATTTGATACTGAGTAGTGAATCTTCAGAAATTATTATCGGATTCTCAGATGGAGATGCACGGAAATTAATTAATACCATGGAGCAGTTGTTGGGTATTGCGGTCAATAGGAAAATAAGAATATTAGATAAGGCTTTTTGTATTGAGATTTTAGGTGATAAGATACGCCGGTTTGATAAAGAAGGAGATCTGTTTTATGACCAAATATCTGCCTTGCATAAATCAGTCAGGGGGTCTCACCCTAATGCAGCACTTTATTGGTTTTGCCGTATGTTGGATGGAGGTGTAGATCCTAAATACTTAGCAAGAAGAATTATCCGTATGGCATGGGAGGATATTGGTTTAGCCGATCCTAGAGCATTGGAAATTGCGAATAATGCAGCTATAACTTATGATCGATTAGGTAGCCCAGAAGGTGAATTAGCCTTAGCAGAAGCAGTGATTTTTTTGGCCAGTGCAGCTAAAAGTAATGCAGCTTATAAGGCTTATAAGGAGGCCATGATATTTGTTAAAAAAACTAACAGTGAACCAGTTCCTTTACATTTAAGAAATACACCTACTCAATTAATGCAGGAGATGAATTGTGGGAAAGTTTATCGTTATGCACATGATGAGCCAAATGCATATGCAGTGGGTGAAACATATATGCCTGATGGTATGCAGGAGATAGATTGGTATCAGCCAGTAGAAAGAGGTTTAGAAATTAAAATAAAAGAAAAACTGGAAAGCCTCAAAGAATTAGATAGGTTAGCAAAAATTGAAGCTGTATTAAGTAAAGCAAATGGCGGAGAATGAGGGATTCGAACCCTCGATAGAGGTTTTGCCCCTATGCACCCTTAGCAGGGGTGTGCCTTCAGCCTCTCGGCCAATTCTCCGCACAACGAGACTGCTCACTATAGATAAGCTGCTTTTATTTGTCAAGAATAAATTATCTTTATTTTATAGTATTTAATAAATTTTGTAAAAAAATCATATTGTTGTCGCTTAAATTATTTAATGTTATTGGCGTTAGGTTTTAAGGTTTAATGTATAACTAAGTATCAAAAAATTAATTAGGCTTCAAACGAAACAAAATTTATTCAGAGTATGATAAATGGTGGCCAGAGGCAGAATCGAACTGCCGACACACGGATTTTCAGTCCGTTGCTCTACCGACTGAGCTATCTGGCCTTATTGGATATTGAATATGGTTGCGGGGGCAGGATTTGAACCTACGACCTTCGGGTTATGAGCCCGACGAGCTACCATGCTGCTCCACCCCGCGTCTGTTAGATTAGCTTTTAAAAGACTCACATTTTAGTTGCATATGAGTTAATAGTCAAGAAAATATAATTAAGATGATATAAAAAAATCTATCATGAATTGAGGCTTCACGTTATTAACATTATTAAAGAGATATTCCAATCAATACTTTGGAAGATGAATAGTAGTTTAAAATTTATCAATTTATTATTTTTTAAATCTTACTTAATTTAGCAAATACGATCCTTTAGCATTGACCTTGAATTTGACAGAACATTGTATCCAAATGTTGCATTTGTGAGTACATTTTTTAAAAAAATTACTGAGGATTAGAAAAAATCATAAATGATGTCAAGGTATTAATAGCAAGGATTTATGTTGATTTTTTAATTAAAAAAAGGCTTGAATAATTCTGTGTTTAAATTGGGTTAACTTAATGAATTGTAGATATTTTATTTATTTTTTTTAAAAAAACAGATAAATATATATTTTATGTTTGACTATTTAATAAATTTAGTAGCAAAATGAATATGCTGGTTTTTCTTCTATATGTACATCAATGTAGGGGGCAGACATAAAAAGGGGTCATGAGAGATGCAGAAAAAGATTAGTTTAATTTTTTTTATTGCTGTATTTTCTAACGCATTATCTAAAAACGTTAATGACATAGTCGAGCATTACGCAAGGCAAGAAAACATAGATCCATTACTGGTCAGGTCTATTATATACCATGAAAGCAGGGGTAATATAAGGGCTCTTTCTCATGTTGGTGCTATGGGTCTGATGCAAGTGATGCCGGCTACTGCTAAATTCGTCGGCGTTGATCCTGGTAAACTTTATGTCGTAGATCAAAATATTAAAGCAGGTGTTCTCTATTTAAGTTTTTTGAAAAGAAGCTTTAATGGTGATTTGAAAAAAATGGTAGCAGCTTATAATGCTGGGCATGGTGCTGTACAAAAATATGGTGGAATTCCACCATACAAGGAGACGGTTGATTATACAAAAAATGTATTAAATACCTACAGTAGGTATAGAGGCGGTCATATAAACCCTTTATTGGTCAGTGGGATTGGTGGTACTACCAATAAAGTACCGATACAGCAGAGTAAAGAGCAGTTTTTGTTGGTAGTTCAAAATGATGACAGAAATCCTAACCGTAAAGGTAAGGCTTACTCTTCAGTTTCTTCTACAGCATATGTAAGAGTGGACGATAAAAATAATAAAAGACATAAAACAGTGGTTAAACCTAAGAATGATGGAATTGAGCTTTCTCAGAGTAATTCTAATTCTCATAAGCGTGGTAGCGTTGTACAGATAATTTCAGAGGATTAATTTTAGTGTAGATTAATACTAACTATATAAAACTGAATAAAGAAGAGGAGAATTAGAGCTTAGTACAGAGCCGTAGTGTTTGTTTGGATGAAACTTAAGTTTATTGGTTGGTTTATTTGTTTAATTTTTTGTTGGGTTGGGCTTTATGATAGGTGGAAATTTAATAGAAGGTAATATCGAATTAAGTTCCCTTTATTCTAAGATAGAGTATGAACTTTTTAGATTAGAAGATGATCAGGATCCACTTAATCTTGAACATGAATATAATATTGATTGGTTTAGTCTGGATCAAGACATAGATCGGTTGTTGTCTCAGGTACAGGATGTACAGATTTTGGTATGGAAGCTCAGAGCTGGTCTCCACATAGAGGGGTTTTCATCCTTATATAGATGTTTAAGTGCTATTCAAAGTTTTATTTCGTCATTTAAAGCTAAAGAATCTTTAACAGAAGAAGAAAAGTATTCACTTAGTACTTTTTCGAGTGCTCTGAGTTATTTATCAAAAGGTTCTTTTTTTACAGATATAAAAAAGTCGAAAATTTACCCGGACGGAAATATTTTGGTGAGAACTATTTTTGAATTTAGCATCAAAAATAATGATGGCAACTTTACATCTAACGATTTTGTTTCTTTAGTTAAGAGGGCAGATGATTATTTTCAATCAGTAGGGTTACCTAGTTTAAAAACCCAGCTACAAGAAAATATTGATTACATTGATAACATTTCTGAGTATGTTAATCAGCATTCTTCTGGTTATATTTTAGATTGTCATAATCTAAAAGAAAATTTAAGTAAATTATCTTTTAAAGTTAATCCGATCTATGAGGTGATGTTAAATAATAGTGAAACTCAAGTAGATCAAGAAATAAATTTAAGCAATCCGGTAATTGATAAGGGACGAGATTATTTGAGTGTTCAGGCAGTTAGTAGTAGAAAAGAAGTGATATTAATCTTGGATAACTTGCTAAATTATTTTAGAGTTCATGAGCCTAGTCATCCGGCACCTATCTTAATAAGAAGAGTGAAAAAGATGATAGGTATGAATTTTGAAGAAATAATTCAGGAACTGTTACCAGATTCTCAGGCGTTATTACAGATGTATGTAGGTAGAAGTAGTATTGATCATGATGATGAAAACATTAAGAATATTGATAATGTTAATTGATTGGAGATGAAAAAATGAGTAGTAGTCAGAATTCCCAGAAGTTCATAGGAAAGAATAATGCACCTAGAGTACAGATTGAGTATGATGTTGAGATTTATGGTTCTCCCAAGAAAGTAAATTTACCTTTTGTTACAGGCGTCATTTCAGATCTGTCAGGTAAATCTTTGAAAGATTTACCTCCAATTCATGAAAGAAAATTTTTAAATTTTGATCAGGATAATTTCGATGCACGTATGCGAGCTATTCAACCTAGGGTAAAATTTTACGTTGATAATACTCTAGCAGATGATGGGCAAGAGATGCTCGATATTGATCTAGTTTTTGAAAGTATGAAGGATTTTTCACCAGGATCTATCGCAGAGAGAATTCCAGCATTAGCACAATTATTGGAAGCACGAAAAAGTTTGAAAGAGTTAATTAGTTACATGGATGGTAAAGTTGCTGCTGAGAAAGTAGTCCGGAAGATGATCGAAGATCCAGACTTTTTGGGGAAATTAGCGGATGATCCTCAAGCAGTTATTAAGAATATAGAGGAAGAGTTAAGGGCTTCTGAATAGTTTTTTATATATGAAAGGGGGGATATTGTGGCAAGAAATCAAGCCAAAAGTCGTTTAAAGCAAACCACAAAGATCTTAGAAAACCAAGAATTAACTGATGAGAACATTTTGACTGATTTTTTAAATAAGTCATTTGGTCTCAAGACGAGAGAAGCTGAAGCTTCTGTTAGTAAAGCAATCAAAACATTATCTAAATATGTTGAAAAAGGTAATGTGAGGGTTACTCGAGATGCACTTTTTTCTATAGAGAACATTATAGCCGAGATTGATGCTACTATTTCTAAACAAATGAATCTCATTTTGCATCATCCAGAATTTCAAAGCCTTGAGTCTGCTTGGAGAGGATTGAGTTATCTAGTTGAGAATACTGTTATTGATGAAACACTTAAAATTAAGGTATTAAATATCAAGCAAAATGAACTAACAAGAGTCTTGAGGGATTATAGGGGCACTGCTTGGGATCAAAGTCCTATATTCAAGTTAGTGTATGAGCAAGAGTACGGTCAATTTGGTGGTGAACCCTTTGGGTGTTTGATTGGTGATTACTATTTTGATCACAGTCCTAAAAATGTTTCTTTATTGACTGAAATTTCTAAAGTAGCTGCAGCTTCTCACTGTCCTTTTATTGCAGCGGCTTCACCAGAATTGATGCAAATGGGAAGTTGGAGTGAATTAGGTAACCCTAGAGATATCGGTAAGATATTTAATAATCCTGAGTATGACGCTTGGAGAAGATTAAGATCGAGCAATGATTCTAGATATGTAGTATTGACATTGCCTAGATTTTTATCGAGGTTGCCATATGGCTCCAAAACACTACCTTTAGAGGAGTTTGCGTTTGAAGAAGAAGTAAGACCGGATCATCCTGAAGATTTTTCTTGGATTAATGCTGCATATGCTATGGGTGCTAATATTAATAGGGCTTTTAGAGAGTATGGTTGGTGCTCAAGAATTAGAGGTGTTGAGTCTGGTGGTGCTGTTGAGCAGTTACCAGCTTATACATTTCCTTCTGATGAAGGGGGATATGAGGTTAGTTGTCCTACTGAGATTGCAATTTCAGATAGAAGAGAACAAGAAATATCAGACGTTGGTCTATTACCTTTGGTATTTAGAAAACATACTGATTTTGCTGCATTTATTGGTGCTCAGACTTTACATAGTCCACAAGTGTATGAGGATCCAGATGCAACAGCCAATGCTAGATTATCTGCCAGACTACCATATATTTTTGCAACTTGTAGATTTGCACATTATTTGAAATGTATTGTCAGAGATAAGGTTGGCGCGTTTAGTACAAAAGAGGACATGCAAATTTGGTTGAATAATTGGTTGATGTATTATGTGGATGGGGATCCTACTATTTCTACAGAATACACTAAAGCCATCAGACCTTTAGCCGCTGCTGAAGTGGTTGTTGAAGATATTGAAGATGATCCGGGGTATTATAGAGCACAATTCTTCTTAAAACCACATTATCAATTGGAAGGTATGAATATTTCTTTAAGACTGGTAAGTAAACTACCTTCTAATAAAGAGGTAAATAAATAATTGAGAATTAGTAATTTTAATATTGTTATGTGTCTTTTGTATTTGTAGTTAGTGGATGTTTTTTTTTGTGGCTGTAATTATATGGAGTACTTTTTTAAAAAATTGATTTGATATTTTTAATTGATTTTGTTTGTTACTAAAAACATACGCAGGTATTACACTATGATCTGTGTATGTTTTTTTATATGAAATATTGAAGAGACAGCTTTGTTGATCATTTTTTGGTTATATTTGATTAAGATTTAGCTTATTTATAGATAAATGATTGTTTTTAATGACTAAAAATAGTGTAAACATAATGAAAATCGATAGTGCCTGGTCAATTGTGATTTGTAGTTAATGACATATTTTATAAAATAATTTCTTTAAGGTTGTTATCAGCACTATTGGTATGTCAACATCAGAAGTAAGAAAAGGCAAGATTGTATAATGAAATTGGGTCTATTAGGTAATTGACTGAATTATTTAGGCTTGATTTATAAGTTAGAAAATAGATTAGGGTATATTAATTTCTCATTGAGATAATAATGTGACTGATTCGTTTTCTTGTCACTAGTATTTAACTTATATATTTGTAACTACAACAATATTATGAAAATAATTAGAGACAATTATCTGGAATAGCTGCCCTATTATATTAATCTATTACTGTTTTGGTAATAAATGTTATCGAGTTTTGCCATTGGCTTATTAAGGATAAGTAGGTTTAATATGCCTGTTTTAAAAGTGGGTTAAATGAAAACAATTTATGCTTGGGGTGGGGGGTTCTTTTAGCTATATTCCTAATAGTGTTATAATGAGAAAATACAGCATGGGGTTGTTCATTTTTTTTATAATCTTTCTTTATTAAAATTACTTGGTTTCTAACTTTCGAAACAAAGCACTATTAATGCTTTTTGATTGGTGTAGGTGTTTCTTAGCAATCTGGATACAAATAGTTTAATTTAAGTGTTATCAGTCGCGTTTATCTTATATTTTATTTTATGTGGGTATTTATTGTTTGCTACCTTATTTCTTGGTTAGTTAAGTCATTATGAATTTAAGGCGATAATTAAAAAATTAAAGAAAAGAATACTGGTTTGTTAGGGAAATTTCAGTTATATTAGTTAATAAATATTAAGATAGTGATTATCAATATCAAGATAGTAATTATTTAAGATGCGATAGCTAATTTACAACCTAGCAATAAAGGTTACAATGGTTACGTTAACAAATGATAAGGAGAAAAAATGTTTAAGAACATCGAAGGTCAAAGAATTCCTAATGTTACATTCCATACTAGACAAAATGACAAGTGGGTAGATGTAACAACAGACGAAGTTTTTAAAGGGAAAAAAGTAGTATTTTTTGCTTTACCTGGCGCATTTACCCCAACTTGTTCTTCAAGCCATTTACCTCGCTACAATGAACTGTACCATGCTTTCAAAGAAAATGGTATTGATGATGTGGTGTGTTTGGCTGTGAATGATACTTTTGTGATGAATGAATGGCAACAACAAGAAAAGGCATCTGATATCATTTTCTTACCTGATGGTAACGTGGAATTCACTAAAGGTATGGGCATGGATACCTTAAAGGATGATTTAGGATTTGGGGTTCGTTCCTGGCGCTATTCTATGTTAGTTAATGATGGTGTAATTGAAAAAATGTTTATAGAACCTGAAAAACCAGGTGATCCATTTGAAGTTTCTGATGCGGATACAATGTTGAAATATATCGCACCGGACTATAAAGTCAGACCATCAATTACAATATTCACAAAACCAGGTTGTCCGTATTGTGTACATGCTAAGAAGATATTGAATCAACATGACTGTTCTTATGAGGAGATTGTATTAGGTAAAGATGCAACAACAGTATCTATACAAGCTATTACAGGTAAAAAGTCAGCACCTCAAGTGTTTATTGGTGGTGAATATATTGGTGGTTCTGTGGAGCTGGAAAAATATTTTGATCGTAATTAATTGAAGTATGCCCATAATAGTATGTAGCAGTTAGTGATTTCCATTAACTGCTATTAATTTTTAAGGTTAATAACATGAGAACAGTTCAAGTAGATGTTGTTATTATTGGTGCAGGCTCTGCAGGAATGTCTGCTTATCGTGCGGCGAGAAAACATACAGACAAAATTGTAATCATAGAAGCAGATCAATTTGGGACTACTTGTGCCCGTGTTGGATGTATGCCGTCAAAATTATTAATTTCAGCCGCTAACGCAAATCATCAAGCTCAAAATACTGATGCTTTTGGTATTCATGTTAATGGAAGTGTCGAAGTGAATGGCCAAGAAGTAATGCAAAGAGTTAAATCGGAAAGAGATCGGTTTGTTGGCTTTGTTATTGATACTATAAAAAGTTATAACCCGGAGCATGTGATTAAAGGATACGCAAAGTTCATTGATGAGAAAACAGTTCATATCAATCAAGAATATCGTATTGAAGGTAAGGCTTTCGTGATAGCAACAGGTTCCCGCCCAAGAGTGAATGAAGAATGGAAAATATTGGGCGACAAACTCCAAGTAAATGATGATATTTTTGATTGGGATGACCTGCCTAAGAGTATTGCGGTTATGGGTACAGGTGTGATTGGGCTTGAGATTGGACAGGCATTAAGTCGTTTGGGGGTGAGAACTCAAATATTTGGCCGTACAGAAAATATTGGTGGGATTTCTGATCCTGTCGTATTAGAGAAAGCACATCAAGTCTTTAAATCAGAACTTAATATACATTTTAATACTACACCTAAAATTTCTTTGGAGGGCAATAAAGTCCGATTGAACTATGCAGAAAAAGTCGATTATGTTGATTTGTTGCTAGCAGCAAGTGGTCGGATCCCGAATACAGATTATTTAGGCTTAGAAAGTATAGGGGTTCAATTGGATAAAAAAGGAGTACCTATTACTAATCCTCAAACAATGCAGACCAGTATTCCACATATTTTTATTGCGGGTGATGCATCTAATTATTTGCCATTATTACATGTAGCTTCAGATCAAGGTGATACGGCCGGTCATAATGCAGGAATTTATCCAAAAGTAGAAAAAGGTTTAGTGAGAAGTCGGTTATCGGTCGTATTTTCGGAACCTCAAATTGTAGTTATTGGCCAAAGTTATCGTGATTTAGATTTAGATAGTACCATTATCGGTATGGTGGAATTTGAAAATCAAGGTCGCTCTAGAGTGATGTTGGTCAATAGAGGAACACTTAGAGTGTATTTTGATAGACAAACTAAAGTCTTTTTGGGCGCTGAGATGTTTGGGCCAGCTGCGGAGCATATTGGCCATTTATTGGCTTGGTCACATCAAAGTGCTCTCAACATTGATCAAATGTTGGCTATGCCATTTTATCATCCGGTTATCGAAGAAGGTTTGAGAACTGCATTAAGAGATGCAAAAGCAAAATTTCCATTGGTTTAATGAGTTTATTTATTATTATTTTTTGATGTCTAACCCAATGGGATACTTGTTTTTATTAGAAAATTTAGGAGTATGGAAAAATTAGGGTTGATTAATTTAATGTCATTTTGTTGTTTTATACAATAGATATCTGATTTTATTTATCATTCCGCTCAATTGCTGTAATGGTTATCAAGTCAATAAACTAGAAAACCCTAGATTTTTAAAGAATACTGAAAAAAACTTGCGTAGAAAACAAAAACAACTATCTCGAAAAATGAAAGGAAGTAATAAAAGAAAAAAAGCTAGACGGATACTAGCTAATGTTCATGAAAAGATAACCAATACTAGAAATGATTTTCAACATAAACTGACTCGAGCAATTGTTGACGAAAACCAAGCAGTAATTGTAGAGACATTAAGTTCCGTTAATATGTTGAAAAATAGAAGGTTATCTAAAGTGATGGCTGATGTTGCTTGGCATAAATTTATCATTAAACTCGAATACAAATTAAAGGAGCAAGGAAAGTATTTGAGAAAAGTTGACAGATATTTTGCAAGTTCTAAGATTTTTCATCATTGTGGGGAAAAGATAAATAAACTAGAGCTATCCACGAGAAAGTGGCAATGTCCTAAGTGTAAAACAATGCATGATAGAGATATTAATGCAGACATCAATATCAGAAATGAAGGCATATCCATGTTACAGGCGGAAGGACTTTTCGTCTCTGCCCATCGAGGCTTATGTAAGACTTCCCAAGTGGAAGTAGTGGCCTAAGAAGTGGGAAGCCCCGCTGTTTACAGCAGGGAGCAGTCACGTGTATACAGATAGCAAGTAGTTCAAATAACTACAATGGTCTTTTTGTTTTTGATTATTTTTGTATTTGTTATAATTATTTTTGGCTGATGTCGCCTGGTGTGTGATGTGTGTAAAGAAGTTCCTCTGTAATACTATTAGGCATGGTGTTACAGCGAGATATATAGACGAAAACCTTATATGAATTGCATGAAGTTTACTCTATAGTGTTAGCTTAGAGGGAGTAGTTTACTGAAAGAATCTACATTGGGTGTTAATAAATTGAAAAATGGTATAACAACCAAGATTAACGCAGAATAAAGCATTATTCATTTTGACGTTTTTTAGGTAGATCCAGCCACATTTTGCCTGAAAAATAATAGGAGATAAATAGTTGAATATCCGTTGTGGTCGATTTAATCTAAGTCTGGATACCCCTAAAATAATGGGAATCGTGAATGTTACACCAGACTCTTTTTCTGATGGTGGCATTTATTCAAAAAATCTGAATACAATTTTAAAACATGCAGAGCAGTTGCTCAAGGATGGTGCTGATATATTGGATATTGGTGGAGAGTCTTCACGACCAAATGCTAATATTATTTCACCCGAAGAGGAATGGTTTCGAGTAAAAGATGTCTTGCAAGAAATTAAACATTGGCATGTTCCCATTTCTTTGGACACTCGTAAAACTAAAGTGATGCAACAAGCATTAGAGTTAGACGCGGTAGATATGATTAATGATATTGAAGCATTAAGTGATCATGGTGCAATGGGATTAATGAACCAATATGGATCAATAGCAGTGATATTAATGCATATGCAAGGCCAACCTTATAGCATGCAGGATAACCCAACTTATAATAATGTCACACAAGAAGTGATTTTCTTTTTAAAGCAACGTATTTTGGACTGTGTGGATAGTGGAATTGATATTAATCGTTTAATTGTTGATCCTGGTATTGGATTTGGTAAAACGCTAGAACATAACCTTACCTTGATACGAGAGACTAATTTATTGATTGATGAGTTAAAACGACCTTTGCTTATTGGCTTATCTAGAAAAAGTATGTTTGAAAAGATTACGGGAGAGAAAGATCCTATACAAAGGGTTGGTTCAGGGATTACTGCTGAAATTGAAGCAGTACGACGTGGTGCCCGTTTAATTAGGGTACATAATGTAAAACAAACCCGTCAAGCTTTATTAACTTATTTAGCTATTAACATTAAGAAATGATTTGTCAATTGAAGATTCAGGATAAGACTATTTCTTATTCTTTAAAGTATAATAAAAAGAAAAAAAGATGTTCAATTAGTTTATTAGTGAATATTTTTGGTCAGTTAAAAGTTACTGCTCACCCTAGTATGGAAAAATCTCAAATTAATGAGTTAATTATCAAACAGGCATCATGGATTGATAAGAACGTGTCTCAGAGAACACTTTTACTGAAGGATAAAAAGGTCATTACCTATGAACCAGGAGATAATTTTTATTATCTTGGAAAAAAATATTACTTAGAGATAATTGACAGACCTCAAAAGAATATTCAAGTAATTCTGACAGAGAGTTCTTTGCGTATTTGTGCACCAGAAAGATTAAGCAGAGAGAATAAAATTCGTCATATAGAAAAATGGTATCGACAACAAGCTTTATTTTATTTTTCTGAAAGATTAGATAGGTTATGTTTAATAACACCATGGGTAACAAAAAAGCCTCTATTAAAGGTAAGAAGAATGAAGCGTCAATGGGGAAATTTTTATTCTAATGGGATAGTGACTTTAAATATTCATTTGATAAAATTACCCACGTATCTAATCGATTACGTTATTTTGCATGAATTATGCCACTTTCAGGAGCATAATCATAGCCGTAGATTTTATCAACTATTACAAGATGTAGTACCAAACTGGAAGCAGTATCAAAAAGAAATTAAAGAGTATGTTTATCATTTTTATGAATTAAGTTAAAAATTTTATTCTTTGTTAACCTAGACATAACTAAAGTCAAGTTACAATGTGAACAATCTTTAAGAGTGTTGTTTTTCTTAAAAGATTACATCGGAGAAAAGCGATGTAGGTTGTTTGTGAAAATAAAGAAGTTTTTATACCCTTTTTTCTTTTTATTTTTCAAATAACTGCTTAAAGAGGAGAGGGCAGTGAGCATTAAAAACACTCCCCTGTTTTTTGTTTTTGACTCATTGCCCCTACTCGGTAGTTTGGCGTTATTTAATTTGAGATCGCGTTTAAACGCGGTTTTTTTTTGTGATTTTTTTTAGCTTATGAGTTCTTTCCTAGGGGTATTGCTTTTGCAGAATCACAAGCAGAGTTAATGGGCGATAGAATGGTCATTGAGAAATAATTAAGACTGAAAGATAACTTGAATGGTTTGAAGCCTATTAATAGAGCCTTTCAAGATGGTTAAGCTGTTTTTCTGACTAATGAGAGCACTTTTGTTGTTTTGTTTCTAGTGTTTCCCAACGATTTAGTTTATCCATTAATAACTCTTCAATTTCATTAATGCGTTTTTGCCATTCGATGGCTTTTTGATACTGGGTTTTAAAGATATCGGGTTGTAATAGACTTTCATTTAGCTGATTTTGTTCCTTTTCTAAAGCTTCTATTTCTTTAGGTAAAGATTCAAGTTCTCTTTTTTCATTAAAGCTTAGTTTTGTAGGTGTTTTTTTTGTTGCTATCGTTCTAATATCATTTTGCTTAGGATTGTTTTGAGTAACAATTTGGTTGTTTTCATGGTTTTGTTTTTTAGTGAGTTGATAATCTTCATAACAACCTCCAATATAGTTACTTAAAATACCATTCCCCTCAAAAATAATGGATTGAGTGATGACATTTTCTAATAATTCACGATCATGGCTAACCAAAAAGACAGTACCAGAAAAGTCTCTAATTAGTTGTTCTAACAATTCTTGTGTTTGAATATCTAGATCATTAGTGGGTTCATCTAATATAAGAATATTTGCTGGTTGAGTAAAGAGTTTTGCCAATAAAAGCCGATTTTTTTCGCCTCCAGATAACGAAGCTACTGGGCTATTGGCACGAGAAGGATGGAATAGAAAATCTTCAAGATAACTCATGACATGTTTATTTTTTCCATTGATGGTAACTGTATCATTACCCTGTCCCAGTGCCTCAAATACGGTATCACTGTTATTTAATTGATTGCGAAATTGATCAAAATAGGCTACTTTTTGTTTGCTACCACGCTTAATAAGACCAGAGGTTGGCTGTAATTCATCTAATATTAGTTTTAAAAAAGTTGTCTTTCCAACTCCATTAGATCCAATTAGGCCGATTTTGTCACCTCTTTGGATAATACCATTATAATTTTGAATAACAGGTGCTTTATTAGGGTAAGCAAAGGTTATGTTTTCTAATTCAACAATGATTTTTCCACTCTTGCATGCTTCTGAGATGGTTAAATTAACCTGACCTTGTATTTCTCTACGAGCTTGTTTTTGTTTTCTTAATTCTTCTAGGCGTCTGACACGTCCTTCATTTCTAGTTCTTCTAGCCTCTATACCTTTTCTAATCCAAGCTTCTTCTTGTGCATGGAATTTATCAAATAAATGATTATGTTCTATTTCTATAGCAATTTCTTGTCGCTTTTTTTCTTGATATTGTTTGAAGCTTCCAGAATAACTTGTTAAACGACCTCTATCTAGTTCAACAATACGGGTCACGACTCTATCCAAAAAACGACGATCGTGAGTAATGACAACTATACTCCCTTTAAATTCTAATAACAGGTTTTCCAACCAGATAATGGTATCAATATCTAAGTGATTAGTTGGTTCGTCCAACAATAAAATATCTGGATTTTGTACCCATGCTTGAGCTAATTGCACACATTTTTTTTCCCCTCCCGAAAGGTTTTTGATCAACTCATCTTTTGGTAGTTCTAATTGTGCTAGGGTTTGCTGAATTAGTGTATCGAGAACCCAACCATTATGATTTTCAAGTTCTAGTTGTAGTTGATTTAAATTTTCTAATAGAGACAAATCATCAGGTTTGTTGGCCACCATAATGCTTTGTGTATGATAAGTTTTTAATATGTCTTTTAGTGCACCTAATCCTTCTGAGACTGTTTCAAAAATAGTAGATTCAGGATTAAAATGAGCTTCCTGAGCGACATAAACAACTTTAAAATCTCGCTGTATATGTAATGTTCCACTGTCTAGTTCTTCTTTCCCTGCTAAAATTTTCAGAAAAGAAGATTTCCCCACACCATTTCTTCCTATTAAGCCTACTTTTTCATTCTGGGTTAGGCTAAAGTTAGCATGGTTTAATAAGTCAAAATGCCCGATAGCAAATTGCATATTTTCAGCATTAATAATATTACTCATAGGTCAAATTTTATTGATTTAATTTTTTAGAGGGATAATCACCATTATATGCATTAACAATCTTTTGCACGAGGGGGTGGCGAATAATATCTTTTGATTTGAACTCATGAAAACAAATATCTTCAATAGATGATAACTTGTCATAAGCATCTTTTAATCCACTATAGACTTGATTAGGTAAATCAATTTGACTTAAATCTCCTGTGATGACTACTTTTGAGCCAAAACCAATACGGGTGAGAAACATTTTCATTTGCTCTTTTGTAGTATTTTGAGCTTCATCTAGAATAATAAATGCATTATTAAGTGTTCTTCCTCTCATGTAGGCCAATGGAGCCAATTCAATTAAACCCTTTTCTAATAACTTGGTTACTTTTTCATAACCCATCAATTCATAGAGGGCATCATATAGTGGCCGTAAATAAGGATCGATTTTTTGTGTTAAATCTCCGGGAAGAAAGCCCAATTTCTCACCAGCTTCTACCGCAGGACGAACAAGGACTATTTTTTCAATTTGATGTTTTTCTATAGCATCTACAGCGGCAGCAACAGCTAAATAAGTTTTACCTGTTCCTGCAGGACCTAAGCCGAAGATAATATCGTATTTTAATAGAGATTTTATATACAAGTCCTGATTAGGTGTCTTGCCTTGAATACTTCCTTTATTGGTTTTTAAAGTTGTTTTTGCTATAGGCATGATACCATTCGGTAATTCTTCTTGTTCAGCCCGAAGACTAACCAATGTTAAATGAATATCTTCATTATTTAGATCTCTCGTCTCCGCTAATTTCATTAAACGATACAAAGCTAAAATCCCCAATTTAGATTGGTTACCAGAAATGGTAAAACAATTTAATTGTCTAGTAATTTTTATATTAAGTTTTTTGCTGATGTTTTCTAGGTTTTGATCTAAAATTCCACAAAGTCTTTGAAGTGTACTGTTATCAATATCTTTGAAATCAATTCGTTCTATCATTTTATTATTCATAGGTATATATAACTTAGAATCTTTCGGTAAAAATTTCGGCACATGATATTTAACCAGCTGATCTTATCATTTATATAATTTTTTTGTACATTTTATTTTTTTATCACGAATGTGATATCATTGCGGAATAATCGTAACAGGTTACCGCGTACTACGACGGAGATTATTGAATGAAAGTCAGTTTATATAATGTTAGACAAGAATATGCTAAGGAAAAATTGAGTGTTGCTGAATGTGCTAATGATCCTTTCTCACAATTCAAACATTGGTTAAATCAAGCGATCCAATCTAAAGTCAGAGAGGCAACAGCAATGAATTTAGCAACTGTTGATGAGGACGATAAACCATCTGCACGTATAGTGCTTTTAAAAGAATTAAATAACCAAGGATTTGTATTTTTTAGTAACTATAACAGCCGTAAGGGGCAATGTATGAAACATAATCATAATGTTGCCTTGACATTTTTTTGGCCAGAGTTAGAAAGACAAGTGAGGGTAGAAGGGCATATTGAGTTGTTGGATCCTAAAGCTTCAGATGAATATTTTGCAAGCCGTCCCTATAAAAGCCAAATAGGAGCGTGGGCCAGTAGGCAAAGCAAGGTATTGAGTAGTAAGGCTTCTTTATTAACTTCTTTTGCTTTAGTTCGAGCTAAAAATCCTAATAGAGTAAAAAGACCATCTTTTTGGGGAGGATTTCTTGTGATACCTAATAGGGTAGAGTTTTGGCAAGGTAGGCCAAGTCGCTTACACGATAGAGTAGAGTACCTTTTGTATGATGGAAAATGGAAAAAGCACAGACTTTATCCATAAAGTTATTTTTCAGTGATTCTCTTTGGCATGATTAATAGAATACTTAGGAATTTCTACTACTAAATCTTCTTCTGCCAATATCGTTTGACAACTGAGTCTTGAGTCTGTGTCAAGACCCCATGCTTGATCAAGTAAATCCTCTTCAATCTCACTAGGTTCATTTACAGAGTCATAACCTTCGCGTAAATACACATGACAGGTGGCGCAGGCACATGATTTTTCACAGGCATGTTCAATTTCTATATGGTTGTCTAACAAAATATCACAGACAGTTTTCCCACTTGGTGCATCTTGAATAACAATTCCTTTAGGGCAAACCGTTTCATGTGGAAGTATAGTTATTTTTGGCATGAGTTCTCTTTTTTGACAGAAAGACTATGAATAATGTAGTTTACCAAAAGATAAACAATTAATGAAATATAAAATTTCGGATTAGTAAGCAAGAAAGATTTCAATATACTGGATGTTTTCCATGTACTAGGGTCATAATAGGCAATATAATTGATTACAATACCATATGCGAAGAAACCGAATAGTAAAATTGAATCAATGAGCCAACTAATTGATAAAAAATCAGTTAATTTTTCTTTTTGGCGTAATATATCAGTTAGGTAGCAAGTATAAAGGGTATAATAAAAAAAGGAAACAAGTAGTATGGCAATATATATTTTATCTAGAGATAGATAAAAAAAGCTATCACTGGGGATAGTCCCTTGTGATAGAAAATTAGAATCTATGGAAAAATAGGTATATAGGAATAAACAACCCATTAAATTAAAGCTATAAGCAAAAAAGATAATTAAGTTTTTGAGATTAAAAATATTTTTCATACAATTTAAGGAAAAGTTTATTGGCAATCATCATATATCTTTTTAGAACTAGACTCTGAAATAAGACTATTGGTCGAGGTTGGCCCCACATGGGTGTATTGTGTCCGTTTTTCCCTAGGAATTTTTGGTTGATAGAAGGAAAATACAGCAAGAAATGCACTAAGAATGATAAAGGGAATTTCAAACCCGATACTTCCAAAAGACTGCATTGAAGAGCCGAGTATTAAAGGTGAGACTAAAGCACCTAATCCATAACCAAATAACGTACTACGACTTACTTCTAAACGGTTGGGTGAGTCTTCTGGTAATACATCATTTGCTCTGGCAAGACTTAGAGGATAAATTGTAAAGGCACCAAAACCGAAAAATACAGCACTTAGATATTGGGCAGTAGTATTATCAATGAATAAAACTGAATAAATGGCGGCCAAACAAGTAATGCTTGAAGCCACAATAATAGCTAATCTTCGTCCATAAGTATCAGAAAATTTACCCATTGGGATTTGAACTAAGAATCCACCTAGTATTGAACAGGTAATAAAAATAGATGTTTTATGTACATCAAATCCTAAGCTTGATGCGTAAGAGGGAGACATACTGATAAAACCATTGGCAAGAAATCCACCAATTAAACTACCGGTCAGTGCCAATGGGGCGATACCATACACAGAAGGAATACTAATTTTCTTAGGGCTAGGGACTTTGGGTGCTGGCATTTTAGTTAGGCTTAAAGGAAGTATCGCTAATATTAAAAAGATACCTCCAAAAGTATAAATTTGGTTAAAGATGTCACTAAAGTTTAAGACTAAGGCACCAATACAAAAAGCAATATAAAAGACTGTTTCATATAAACCAAGTACTCTTGAACGAATAGAGGAGTCACTCTTTTCATTTAGCCAGCTTTCAATAATCATTAAAATACTGTAATAACCAAAGCCTAAAGTAAATCTTAATAAGGCCCAAATATAGAGTTCTGTGGTAAGTGTATGTGACAGGATACTTAAAGCCATGACAGCAGCAAAAAAGCTAAAACTTCTGGTGTGACCAACCCTTGAAATAATACGATGACCTACTACTGAACTTATAATTGCACCAAAAAAATAGCCAGCATTGACCAAACCAATAATCGTTCTGGGAACATTACTATGCTCCATAAATAAATTACTAGCATTTAAAAACAAAGAATCACCCGTAAATAGAAATAAGGCGCCTAAGAGTAGAGAGAAAATTGCATAAAACAGTTTCATATTATATTGCCTTCAATTGATAGTCCTATATTTTAGTCGTCAAACAAATGGTGAAGTTTATCCTTTTTAGTTTGAATGTATTTTTCATTATTAGGATTTGTCTTGATCATGATAGGGATTCTTTCAACTACGTTGATCCCACTATCTTTTAAGACTTGAATCTTATCAGGATTGTTTGTCATCAACTTAACTTGATCAATACCGAGATCATCTAAAATATCTCTGGCTACTTGAAAATTTCTAGCATCAACAGGAAGATGTAGTGCTAAATTAGCTTCCACGGTATCCAGTCCTTGATCCTGTAAATGATAAGCCTTTATTTTATTAATTAAGCCAATGCCACGACCTTCTTGACGTAGATAAATAATAATACCTCGACCTTCAGCCTGAATAGTTTTGAATGCGAACTGTAACTGATGGCCGCAATCACATTTTTGTGAAAATAATGCATCACCTGTTAAGCATTCCGAATGAATCCTTAATAATATAGGAGAAGGATGATTAATGTCTCCCGTGTATAAGGCAACATGATCTTTCCCATTGGCTATTTCTGTATAACCAACCATGGAAAATTTCCCCCATATTGTGGGCAATGAGCAAGATGCCTCTCGTTTTAACAATGATCCTATATTATTTTCCTTCATAGTAATTTATATACCCTTTATAAAGTGTGGGTTGTGACACGAGCATATTAACACAGGCACTTTATGACATAAATAGAGATTGAAAAATATAATTTAATATTTTCGAACCAATTCAATGATTGATTAACTACTTTTACCAAATATAGTTATATAATTATTTGGCTATATTTAAGTAGTTTAAAAGATTCTGGTTTTTTTAGGCCGGTGACCATACAAACATACTAAAATTTTAGTCATTTATTTGGTATCCTAGCTATTTTTATAGGTAGAGTAATTTTTTTGCACCAAATTGTTTGGGGCAAAGAGTCGCTACCATCTCTGCTATTGGTGGTTTTAGGATTCTCAAAGAAATATTTCATTTTCTAGGTTTGTTGTTTATATTTTTTTTTATGGAGCAACTAAGTTATCTTAGTTTATCTAATTGATTGTTTTTTTGATTACCATGTTATCTCCGATAATAATTCAAATTAAATATAATGATCTAAATCATTTAACTAATTAATAAGTTAAATATTATGTTACAATCGCCAAGTTAAGGTTTATAAGGTTAAGTTTGTAAAATTTTAGGATTATGGTTATTTCTTATGAGTACAATAAACCCTTGCGTTCCTTACATACGATGCATTTTCCAGTGAAAGCAGATTATTATCTTGCAGTTAACGATAAAGCAGAATTAATAGATCACCTTCCAGAGATTAATCAATTTAAAAAAATTTACTACTTGGGAGAAGGTAGTAACACAGTTTTTTTAAAGGACTTTTCTGGTTTAATTTTACATCTCAAAACAAAAGGCATTCAGTTGATTTTTGAAAATGATGAAGAAGTCATTCTTGAAGTGGATGCTGGGGAAAATTGGCATGATTTTGTTATAACATGCATTAAAAACCATTGGTTTGGACTGGAAAATTTAACTTTAATCCCAGGTTCAGTTGGTGCTGCTCCAGTACAGAATATCGGAGCTTATGGTGTAGAAGTAAAAGATTTTATCGAAGTTGTTCGTTGTGTTGATATCTATACGGGAGAACTACTTGAGTTGACAAATAAGGAATGCTTATTTAGTTATCGAAATAGTATTTTTAAACAGCAGAAGAATAAAAATTTAATAATTCTTTCTGTAATATTTAAATTAAGTAAACAATTCGTACCTAATCTATCATATCAAGAATTGGCCAATTTTATTGGTAATTGTGAAAATATTGACTTATTCACAGCCAAATTAGTTTCTGATTGTGTAGGCCATTTGCGTAGAAAAAAATTACCAGATCCTAGTGTTTTAGGCAATAGTGGTAGTTTTTTCCATAACCCAATTCTTAACCAAAATGCTTGGGAAATTTTAAAAAATAGATTTGATGATATGCCTTTTTATGATTTAGGGAATGGCTACTATAAAATAGCAGCGGGGTGGATGATTGATCAGTTAGGATTAAAAGGATTTCGTATTGGGAGGATGGGTATACATGATCAGCAAGCCTTAGTGCTGGTCAATTATGGCAATGGAATGCCGTGTGAGTTGTTAGAGTTGATTACTATTATTCAGGATGCAGTGGATAATCAATTTCATGTCAATTTGACAATTGAGCCTAATTTGGTATAAAACTGAATTTAAGAAAGTGATCTAATTATTATTATTTTAAGTTTGATATTTAGGAGCTACCTTGTTATGGCTAAGTCATCAAAAGAAAATACGTATGAAAAGATTATATCAGCAAGCATAAAACTATTTAATGAGCAAGGGGAGCGTTATATAACCACTAATCATATTGTTGCTTATTTGGGTATTAGTCCTGGTAATCTTTATTATTATTTTCAGAATAAAGAAGAGATTATTAAGGAAATTTTTAAACGCTATGAAGAAGAGTTGCTTGAGTTTGTTCAAGGAGCAGTGCCAGAAATTGAGGGTTATGCTGCATTTAGATACATATTTAAAATATTGGATATTATTTGGAATTATCGTTTTATTTTTACTGATTTAAGTGTTCTATTAGAGAAAAATGAGCCTTTAAATGAGATGCAACGTGATTATATTAATAACAAAATTGCCCCTTTAATTAATCACTATTTTGATCTGTTCATTGGGAATGGTTTGATTCTGATGAATCCAATTGATTTAAAAATATTCAAGAATAATTTTTGGCTTTTAATACGTTATTGGTTTGACTATGATAAAAGAGTAAGGGGTGAACTCAACCAAGATTCAAAATTACGTGGTAGTATACATGTGCTAGGTCTATTAAAGCCTTATTTAAGTGAAGAAGACAAGTTAATTTTTGATGAGATTTATTTGAAATTGAGCCAAGGAATAGATTTATAAAAGTGAGATGAGCCAGTGACATATATTGCTATTGCTAGAAATTCTAAGAATGAACCGATAAAAATGGTAGGGAAGATGGCTAATCGCCATGGTTTAATTGCAGGAGCAACTGGTACAGGTAAATCGGTTACTTTAAGAAAAATGGCAGAAAGTTTTAGTAATCAAGGTGTGCCTGTTTTTTTGGTAGATGTCAAAGGTGATTTTTCTGGTATGGCAAAAAAAGGCCAAGCACAAGGAAAAGTTGCACAGGAAATGTTTTCTCTGAGAGATGATTATTATCAAGCGTTTCCTGTTACGTTCTGGGATGTTTATGCTCAAGTAGGTATTCCTTTTAGAGTAAAAATCTCGGATATGGGTGCGATGTTATTATCGCGCTTACTTGGTTTAAATGAAACCCAACAAGGAGTATTGAACCTAGTCTTTAAAGTTGCGGATGATAATGGCTGGCTTTTAATTGATATTAAAGATTTACGAGCATTATTAAGATATGTAGCGGATCATGCTAATGAATATAAGACCCTCTATGGTAATATTTCCACTGCAAGTGTTGGTGCGATACAGAGACAATTATTGGTACTAGAACAAGAGGGAGGGGATCTCTTATTTGGAGAACCTGCAATTGAGTTGATTGATCTTTTGCAGACCAAGGATACACAAGGGGTTGTTAATATTTTGGCAGGTGCTCGACTAATGCGTTCTCCCAAAATATTTAGTGCTTTATTACTATGGCTTTTGGTCGAGTTATCTACGGAGTTTACTGAATGTGGAGATTTAGATAGTCCAAAATTTGTCTTATTCTTTGATGAAGCTCATTTATTATTTGATAATGCTTCTCCTGCTTTATTAAATCAAGTGGAGCAAGTGGTACGCTTAATTCGTTCTAAGGGAGTGGGGGTGTATTTTTGCAGTCAAAGTCCGTTAGATTTACCTCAAGCCATTCTAGGGCAGTTAGGTAATAGGGTGCAACATGCTTTAAGGGCTTTTACTTCTAAGGATCAAAAAGCAGTTCAATCAGTTGCGGAAACGTTTAGACCCAACCCAGAAATTGATGTGTTAGAGACTATTTCGATTTTAGGGGTAGGAGAGGCACTGATTTCATTTTTGGATGAAAAAGGTATACCTAATCCAGTAGAATATGCTTATGTTTTACCACCTGCTAGCCAACTAACACCGCTTGCTACGGAAGAACAGAAGATAATTATTGAAAATAATAATTATTATGCTAAATATAGAGAGACGATTGATAATGATTCTACATTCGAAGCGTTATTGCAAGAGAATGAGAAATTACAAGTTAACCAGAAAGAAAACACAGTTTGTGGTACAAGTACTAAGAATCAGGCGCAGGCGCAGGATATTCCTAGTCCCGTGACAGGTTTTTTTCGGGGTCTATTGGGAATTAGAAAACATTCAAATGTGGGATTAGGGTATGATGTTTCTAATCAGTTAGGCAAAAAAGTCAAACAAGGACTGTTTAAAAGTATTAATGGGGTGATTATGGGTGTAATGAAGAGAAAGTGATCTAGGTAATGAAGTGATCTGGAGATGTATGGGAGAATGATAATGACTAATTTTCTAATTGTGCCAATCAATGTAATAGATAATATATTTAAAACAGGTGTTTTGCTTTATTTAGCAGCACAGAAAAGAAAAAAGAATGTAACCTATCAACGAATTATTCAATCAAAAAGTTTGAGTGAGGACGAATCGTTATTTGAAGCTAAATTAAATATTGACAATCAACAGGCCATTTCTTTATCTTCTATCAAGATGGCTCTAGCTTCAGGAAAAATTGATGATTTAAGTGAGCAAATAGCAGCCTATTTTTACTCTGAAGAGATTAGAAATTATGAAATGGTTTTTGCTGAAGGCGTAGCACCAGATATTGATCATGTTTATTTATTTGAGCGTAATCGATATATTGCTTCAATTTTAAAAGCACAGGTTATCTTTTTAGTGGATGCTAAGAATAGAGATGCTTCAGAAGTATTTGAATTAATTAAAAATATTCATGATTATTCTTTTGATCCGAACACTCAAAAGTTAGGTTTTGTTTTACTCAATGTAGGTGAAAATATACAAAAGTATAAGGATCAAGTCAGTACATTAATACTTGAAAATAAGATGAATCTAAGCTGTTTATTGGCGATTGCAGATGACTTATCTAGCAAAAACCTAAAAGATCTAGAAATGTTATCAGATCAAATAGATTTTAGTGTACTTGAGGCTACACTGAATCTGCCTACAGATCAAAGAATGGCACCTTCTGTATATCGTGAAATTGTGATTGATAAAGCAAGAAGAGCCAACAAAAGAATTGTTTTGCCAGAAGGTGATGAAATAAGAACCATTCAAGCTGCGATTATTTGTCATCAAAAGAAGATTGCCCAGTGTATATTGTTGGCTAAAATCGACAGGGTTCAAAAAATAGTAGATGATTTAGGATTAAGATTACCTGATGATATAGAAATTGTAGATCCAGAGACGATTGTTGAACAGTATGTACAACCTTTGGTGGAAATTCGTAAGCATAAAGGGTTAACAGAGGATCAGGCAAGAAAGTTGTTAGAAGATAATGTTTTTGTGGGTACGATGATGTTACAAATGGGGGCGGTAGATGGCTTGGTTTCTGGAGCAGTACATACTACAGCAAATACAATTCGCCCTGCTTTACAAATTGTTAAGATGGATCAAGAATCTACAATGGTATCTAGTGTATTTTTCATGTTGATGCCTAATGAGGTATATGTTTTTGCTGATTGTGCCGTGAATACGGAATTAAATGCAGAACAAATGGCTGAAGTAGCGATTCAATCGGCAGATTCGGCCAAAGCATTTGGTATTAATGAACCCAAAGTAGCTATGATTTCTTATTCAACCAAAGATTCTGGTTCAGGATTATCAGTTGATAAAGTCAAGCAGGCAACAGCTATTGTCAAAACAAGACGTCCTGATATACTAGTGGACGGTCCTTTACAGTATGATGCAGCTTGTACACCTAGCGTTGGTCAGAAAAAAGCTCCTGGTAGTAGGGTGGCAGGTTATGCTAATGTTTTTATTTTTCCTGACTTAAATACGGGAAATACTACTTATAAAGCAGTACAAAGGACAGGAAATATTTTGAGTGTTGGGCCTATGTTACAGGGTTTGAATAAGGCAGTTAATGATTTGTCTCGTGGTGCTTCAGTAGAGGATATTGTTTTTACTATTGCTATTACAGCTATTCAGGCACAGCAAAAAGCTTAACTATAAAGCTCTCATAATAGTATATTTCGTGAATACGTTAAATCACCCCATGTGGTTTAACGTAGTGTTGGTATTGAATATAGGTTTTTGGTAGGAATATCATCATTTTAGTAACAATTTGTTTAAAAAGTTTATAATAGTGAGTATTGTTAATAATAAAAAAGCTTTTCATGATTATTTCATTGAGGATACACTCGAAGCAGGATTGGTTTTAGAAGGTTGGGAAGTTAAAGCCATTCGTGCGGGGCGAGTACAATTAAAAGAAAGCTATATCCATTGGAAAAGAGGCGCTTTTTATTTAGTAGGTTGTCATATTACAGCATTACCGGATGCATCAACGCATGTTAAAGCTGATCCTGTTAGAGAGCGTAAATTACTGTTACATCAAAATGAAATTAATAAATTAATTGGAAAGGTAGAGCAAAGTGGTTACACACTTGTTCCCATTAATTTACATTATAAACGAGGAAAGATGAAAGTAGATATTGGTGTAGCAAAGGGTAAAAAGCAACATGATAAACGACAGTCTTTAAAAGATAAAGATTGGCAACGACAACAACAACGTATTTTAAAAACAAAGCGTTAAGGTAGTAAGGATTCTGGTTTATGGATAGAATATTGATATTGGATTTTGGTTCTCAGGTAAGTCAATTAATTGTCAGACGAATTAGGGAATTGCATATTTATTGTGAAATGCATCCTTTTGATTGGCCTGTTGAGAAAATTAAAGATTTTAGTCCTAAAGGGATTGTTTTATCAGGTGGTCCTGAATCTGTTTATCAAAGTACTTATCAAGCGAATCCGGAAATTTTGAATTTGGGTATTCCTATTTTGGGTATTTGTTATGGTATGCAATGGATGAGCCAAACGCTAGGGGGGAAGGTAATAGCTGGAGATCAAAGAGAATTTGGTTATGCCAAAGTAACTACGATTAATTCTCTTCTGACTAATGCATTATCAGATTATCAAGATGAACAAGCTCTAGATGTTTGGATGAGTCATGGTGATAAAGTAGTAATATTGCCACAAGGATTTACTACCATTGGTCACACCGACAATTGTTCTTTTGCCATTATTGGAGATGAAACTAGAAATCTTTATGGGGTACAGTTTCATCCAGAGGTCACTCATACGAAATCAGGTACTAAGCTTTTAAAAAAATTTGCTTATGATATTTGTGGTGCAAGGCCAGAATGGACCATACCAAATTATATTGATCAAACAATTGCAAGAATCAAGCAACAAGTAGGGAAGGATGAAGTCATTTTAGCTTTATCTGGGGGGGTTGACTCGTCTGTAGTGGCTGCACTCATTCAACGTGCTATTGGAGATCAATTAACTTGTGTATTTGTAGATAATGGATTATTACGGCTTAATGAATCTGAAAAAGTGATGAATATGCTATCTAATAGTTTAGGTGTACGTATTATTCACGAAAATGCAGCATCTACTTTTATGCAGAAATTACAAGGAGTAACGAATCCAGAACAAAAGCGTAAGATTATTGGGGCTGAATTTATTGAAGTCTTCCAAGCACAAGCGGCAAAAAGAACTAATGTAAAATGGTTAGCTCAGGGAACAATTTATCCTGATGTCATTGAGTCTGCCGGAAGCTCAACTAAAGCACATGCGATTAAGAGTCATCATAATGTTGGTGGGCTACCTGAAACATTGAATTTAAAATTATTAGAACCATTACGTGATTTATTCAAGGATGAAGTACGACAGCTGGGGATAGCACTTGGGTTACCTAGAGAAATGGTTTATCGTCATCCATTTCCAGGGCCTGGTTTAGGGGTCCGAATTTTGGGTGAAATCAAACAGGAGTATGCTGATTTATTGCGTTTGGCAGATAACATTTTTATTGAGGAACTACGTAATACCAAAGATGAAAATGGTGTATCTTGGTATGATAAAACGTCTCAAGCATTTGTGGTTTTTATTCCTGTTAAGTCAGTCGGTGTGATGGGTGATGCTAGAACGTATGAGTATGTGGTTGCTTTAAGAGCTGTAGTTACCAGTGATTTCATGACCGCACATTGGGCACAGATTCCTTACTCATTGTTAGCTAAAGTATCTAATCGAATTATTAATGAAATTCCAGGTATTAATCGTGTGGTGTATGATGTATCAGGTAAACCCCCTGCGACAATTGAGTGGGAGTAATTTGGGATCTGGTACTTATATAGGGGTGCTGATTATTGATGATTAGGTATTTTGGCTAAAGGAGGGAGTTGTCTATTTTTTTTGTTGTGGGATATGTGTGTTGTGAGTTTACTTAATCTACAATTAGATTTTTTTTTACTAAATGATATGTGCGGCATAGGTGCAGTGTAGTTGAGTAATGTTTTGAACATTAGTTATGCTGATTTATAGTGTCATTTGACTAGTAAATTTGTTATGACTTTGGTTACTATAAGTTATTTTATGTTTAGTATATTTTTTCCAAAACATGCATATTAATCCAATAGTAGGCCTTGCTCACATTAATTTTATTAATTTGTAGTATCCCTAATTGAAAATAACAATAGATTGATTCAGTGCATAGTTCTGACGTCATATTTTATTTTAGATTTGCATATGATTTCTTTTACTCTGAAAAATCTATGAAACATAATACGAGTTAAAATGACTATCAGATTGGCTTCTTGAATATAAACTTGGCTGTTGTTGCTTAAAAAATAAGAACCATATAGTTTTTGTCTCAACTGTTATCTATTTCTATTATTGGGATAGAGATGAGTATTAGCTCTTGGTTGACTTCAGTAGTATTGATTATTTTATTGGCTTACTATTTTTCTTTAGATAAATGTTTGGTTTGGTGTATATTGTCTGTTAGACTTACTTGGTTGTTGTTGATACAGTCTGTTGATAGGGGATTATTCATTTTACCTGATCATATTGATTATTGTTTGTATAGGATAGTTCTGTACACCTAATAGAAAGCAAGAAACTAACCTTTTTCCCTTTAGTGTATTTAGTGATTCCGCTGTTATGGGTATTAGATACTTTATCAAGAGCATATACCAAAGTCGCACAATTGATGAGTTATGGATAGTTGATTCCACACTTTTAGCAGTGATAGTTCGAATAAGTAGCTATTTTCTTTAAGTAACAAATAGCTTAAAATTAGGTGCAAAAAAGTTTCCTTTATTACACTAAAGTTATTGTTATGCAAGATTTATATGTCATCATTTTAGCAGCGGGTCAAGGCACTCGCATGAGATCTCATCAAAAACCCAAAGTATTACATAGCATTGCAGGTAAGCCTATGCTTTCTAGAGTCATAGAAACAGCAGAACAATTAAATCCTAATAATATTAATGTTGTGGTGGGACATGAGAAAGAACAGTTATTTGAGCAAGTTCATTTTTCTGTTAATTGGGTAATCCAAGATCAACAACTAGGTACAGGACATGCAGTGAAGATGGCTTTACCCAATATTCCTCAAGAAGGCATTACACTGGTTTTATATGGTGATGTGCCTTTGATTGATGAGACAACTCTAAAAAATCTAATTAATACAGTAGGAGAGAATGAAGTTGCTATTTTAACGGATTTATTAGAGGATCCCAGTGGCTATGGTCGTATTATTCGTGATGAGAAAAATCATGTAGTTAAGATTATTGAGGACAAAGATGTCAATTCGGTACAAAGATTAATTAAGGAAATTAATACTGGTATTTATGTTATCCCCAATCAATATTTGCACCAATGGTTGAACCAACTAAATAATAATAATGCACAACAGGAATATTATCTAACTGATATCATAGCATTAGCTCATGAACATAATGTACCTGTCAAAACTGTACCTGTTTCTAAAAGTTATTTAGTGATGGGGGTTAATGATAAGGTTCAATTAGCGACTTTAGAACGTATTTATCAGCAAGAGATCGCAAAACAATTGATGCAAAATGGGTTGATGCTCATGGATCCTAACCGGTTTGATTTAAGAGGAGAGTTAATCTTTGGTCGTGATGTTATTATTGATGTTAACGTTATTTTTGAAGGAAACAGTGTACTGGGCAATAATATTCATATCGGGGCTAATTGTGTGTTAAAGAATGTCACTATTCATGATAATGTCATCATACAACCTTTTTCTCATTTAGAAGATTGTGAAGTAGGAGATTCTGCGAAAATAGGCCCCTATGCTCGTTTAAGGCCGAAAGTTAACTTGGCAAAAGAGGTTCATATTGGCAATTTTGTTGAGGTAAAAAATTCTAAAATTGGTATTGGAAGTAAGGTTAACCATTTAACATATGTGGGCGATACTACCATTGGGAAAGGTAGTAATATTGGTGCAGGAACAATCACTTGTAATTATGATGGTGTTAGTAAACATGCCACCATCATTGGTGATGATTGCCGTATTGGTTCAGGTACTATGCTGGTAGCACCTGTTGCTGTGGGGGATAGAGCAACAATCGGAGCAGGTAGTGTAATTACTAGAAATTGCCCTGAAAATCAATTAACAATATCTAGAAGTAAACAAATATCTCTTGCTTCTTGGGTGAGGCCAGAGAAAAAAAGTCAATCGTAAATTTTTTGGGGTCATTATGTGTGGAATAGTGGGTGCAATTCGTTCGGATAATAAAATTGTAGAATTTCTAACCGATGGTTTGAAACGCATGGAATATCGAGGGTATGATTCCTCCGGAATTGCTGTTTTAATGCAGAACCAAATTAAACGGGTTCGTCGTGTAGGTAGGATTTCTGAATTAGACAAGGCAGTTAGCGAAATTGATTTGGTATCGAATGTTGGAATTGGTCATACTCGTTGGGCCACTCATGGAGAGGTTACAGAGCCTAATGCACACCCACATGTTTCCCATCAAAAAATTGTTCTGGTACATAATGGAATTATTGAGAATTATCAAGAAGAAAAGAGAAATTTAATAGATATGGGTTATGAATTTGAATCACAAACTGATACAGAGGTCATTGCCCATAGCATTCATCATGATTATCAAACCTCATCTAATTTATTTGAAGCAGTACGAAAAACCACTTTGAAATTTCAAGGTGCTTATGCCATTGGTGTTTTATGTTTAGATGAACCAGATGTGATTGTTCTTGCCAGAATGGGGTGTCCTCTATTAATCGGTTTGGGAGAAGAGGAAAACTTTTTTGCTTCTGATGTATCGGCTTTAGTGGCCTATACAAGAGATATTATTTATTTAGAAGACGGGGATATTGCCCAAATTTCCATTCGGGGTATTGATAATTTGCTGGATAAAACAGGTCGAGTCGTTGAACGAGAAGTCAAACAATCACAGGTTTCATTAACTTCTCTGGAGTTAGGTCCGTATAGTCATTTTATGCAAAAAGAAATTTATGAACAACCTAAAGCAATTATAGACACTACAGAGGTTGTTTTTTCTACAGGTTTTGTGCCTAGTTTATTTGGAGAAAAGGCAGAAACTATATTCAATGAAATAAATAGTGTCAAAATTTTGGCTTGCGGGAGTTCTTATTATGCAGGAATAACTGCTAAATATTGGTTAGAGTCGATAGCTAAAATTCCAACTGACGTCGAAATTGCTAGTGAATATCGTTATCGTGAAGTGGTTTCTAATCCTAGACAATTAATTTTAACCGTTTCTCAGTCAGGTGAAACGCTGGATACTATCGAAGCCTTAAAAAGAGCTAAATCACTAGGTCATGATAAAACATTGGCGATTTGTAATGTGATGGAAAGTGCTCTGGTACGTGAAAGTGAATTGGTATTTTATACCAGAGCAGGTGCAGAAATTTGTGTTGCCTCTACTAAAGCATTTACCACACAATTAGTTGTACTATTTATTTTTACAATAACTTTAGGGCGACTAAAAGGATATATTAGCGAGGCACAAGCACAAATTTATTTAGAAGACTTAAGACATCTGCCAGGGAGTGTCCAAGCAGCCCTTAATTTAGAGCCACAAATTACGCAATGGGCAAATTTATTTTCTCCCAAAGACCATGCTTTATTTTTAGGGCGTGGTATTCATTATCCTGTGGCCTTGGAAGGTGCGTTGAAATTAAAAGAAATTACTTATATTCATGCGGAAGCTTATCCAGCGGGTGAATTAAAACATGGGCCATTAGCTCTGGTGGATCAGGATATGCCAGTAGTCATCGTTGCACCGAATGACTCTTTACTCGATAAATTAAAAAGTAATATGCAAGAGGTGGTTGCAAGGGGGGGTGAATTATTTGTTTTTACCGATGCAGATTCTGATTATGAAGCCTCCAAAGGTATTCGTGTGATTAGAACCCCAAGGCATGTTGGCACATTATCTGCGATTGTACACACCATCCCTGTACAGTTATTAGCCTATCATACAGCTTTAGCCAAAGGAACAGATGTTGATAAGCCAAGAAATTTGGCGAAGTCTGTAACAGTTGAGTAGTGATATAGATTGGTTGATTTAAATAACCAACATTGCTTGTTCTTTTTTGTGAGCACATTAGCGCCGTATTCCCCCTCTTGGGTATTCAGCAAGAGAGGGTCAGGGTGTTCTTGACTTTTTTAGTATATTCAACTAGTTGTTGTGTTTCAATGTAAGCTTTCATTCTCTCTAAATGTAGTACCACCTACCGAACTAACAAAATAAGCACGATGCCAAAACACAGACCCAAAATGGAATGGGCATGAAGATTCAGCAAGTCAGTTTTTATACGATGAGTATTGGCTGTTTTTAGGTTATTAATCAATACCGATAGATTCAGATTAGGAGATGCTAAAACATATGAATATGCTCGATTCTCTACCGAATTTGATTCCTCTACAATGCCAAACCATAAGGATTACCACAAAAACTTCTTTAAAGAAATCAAGTAAGTTTTAAGTGATTACTTGATATGTGTGTTGGGTGAAAAAACAACATATCACTCAACGTTATCATTTCATGTGACCACTTGATTTATTATTCGTTTCTTTTTATATTTATTAAATTACCTCATACTATGGAAATTCAACTGAAAAAACCGGATTTTATTTTCATTGGATTATATATTGTTATGGCAATGGATAGGTTGTCAAGGGTTGGTGACAGCCACTTCAAAGTGAGTTAGCACAGTTTTTAGATACGTAGAGGTCTCCATCCTTTAGGGTGGGAGGACATCAATTATTTTCGGGGGTCTGTTGATGAGTGGAATGATAAAAAAAATAGACTATATTCAAAATATGGCAGTCTATCAGGATTTTAAATGGAATCTAAAAGAAAAAAATAATACAGAAGTAAGTTTTGAAAAAATAAACATATTTTACGGTAGAAATTGCTCGGGAAAAACAACCTTATCACGAATATTTAAGGTATTAGAAAAAAAACAACTTCCTGATAAATATCAAAATCTGAAATTTAGTGTATCTGTTGGAAAAAAAACAGTAACACATGAGGACTTGTCTAATGAGAACTCATCGGGATCTTTACCCATTGTTCGAGTTTTTAATCAAGATTTTATACAAGAGAATCTTGGGTTTATTTTTGATGAAGAGCGATCTATCACAGGATTTGCAGTTTTAGGGAAACATAATCTAGAAACAGAACAAAAAATTAAAGAACTTTATAAAGAACTTGGAAGTAAGGAAGATAAAACAGGGCTACGAGGAAAATTAGCTAAAGCTGAATATTATTTTCATCAATCAGATAATGAACTTAAAAGTCTTAGTAAAAAATTAGAACAGCGGTTAAGAGTCAAAGCAACAGAGGATCGTGATATCGCGATTAAGTATAATAAAATATTTGGGGATCCAAACTATAATATAAAGAACATAGAAAAAGATGTTTTATATTTGTTGAAGAAAGGTTATCAACCAATTAATTCTGACCAAAAAGATAAATTTGAAAAGATTTGTAGAGAGGAGGCAAAACCAAGGATCGAAAAACCTGTGTTTCCTAGCTTAGGCTGTTTAGATTTAATTTCTGAGGCTAAAGAATTAATTGAGAGAAAAATTTCTATATCTAAACCTATTCAAGAATTAATCGAAAATAATGCGTTAGCTCATTGGGTGAGACAAGGCATGGAGTATCATCGACATAGAGAAACATGTGCATTTTGTGGAAACATTATTTCACCAGATCTTTGGCCGAAGTTGGAGCAACATTTTAATTTGGAATCAAAAAATCTTGAACAAAAATTGGATAAGTTAATTGACTGGATTAAGAAAGAAAAAGAACATATAACTACTTTTCCTAAAATAGACTATACCATTTATTATTCTAATGATTTCAAAGTGTTAAAAGATCTCGAAGCGAGGATAGATAGGTATCTTTTAAAATATCGTGACTGTTTAAATGAGATAAAAGTTCAAATTAACAACAGAAAAAATAATATTATAAAGCCAATTGAATTTAAGGCACCTGAGATTGATATTAATGAATATGGTAACATTAAAAATACGTGGGAACATATTATAGATACCTCGAATGAATATACTGATAATTTAGGTGAATGGAAAACGAAAGCAAAAGAATCGTTGCGACTTTATGACGTTCATTGTTACATTCAATCAATAGGGTTTTTAGAGAAATACGGCGAGATAGTAGAAAAGAGAAAAGAAAGTTCGGGTTTTCAAAAAGCAAAAGAATCTTTGGAGAAAGAGATCTCAAATAAAGAAAATGAAATCGAAAAATTGAGGTCTCAATTAGAAGACAAACAAGCTGCTGTAAAAAAGATTAATGACTATCTAGAATTTGGTTTGGAATATCCGTCTTTTTGCTTAAAAGTAGTGAATGAGGATAAGAAGCAATATCAATTTGAAATAGTGCGCATTAATGGAAAAATCGATAATGAAAAAGCTGATGCTGAAAAAGCCTATAATTTAAGTCAAGGTGAGCGTAACCTTATTGCATTTTGTTACTTTTTGGTAAGCCTTGAGAGTATTAATCAACAACTTAATGAGAATGAAAAACCTAAACCAATTATATGGATAGATGATCCAATTTCAAGTTTGGATTCAAATCATATATTTTTTGCGTATAGTTTAATAAAAACATTAATAGTAGATCCAGGGAACTTTCAGCAATTATTTATATCCACACATAACCTTGAATTTTTGCAATTTTTAAAACGGATGCCTGGTAGGAAAAAACAATTTTTTATCTTAGAAAGAGATAAAGATAAAGGTGATATAAGATTAATGCCTGATTATCTTAGAAACTATATCACTGAATTTAATTATCTTTTTCATCAAATTTATAAATGTGCAGAAGGTGAGCCGAATAATAATGATTATCATATGATTTATAGTTTTGCAAATAATGCAAGGAGATTTCTGGAATTGTACTTGTATTATCAATATCCAGATGGTGATGAAAAGAGAAAAAATGATAGACTAAAAGAATTTTTTGACCCAAATATGGAGTGCGTTAATTTTATTGATCGAGTTACAAATGAATATAGCCATTCATTAGGTCTAGAAAGAGGGTCTTTACCCATAGAGACTATTGAAATACGACAAGTAGCAAAAAAAATTATAGCAAAACTTAAAGAAAATAATAAATCTCAATATGAGGCCTTTCTTAAAAGTATTGGAGTAGATGAAGAGGAGATAGTCAAGAATAATTTAGGTTATTATTTAAGAAATGAATAGGTATGCCAGAATTACCTGAAGTAGAGACTACCAAAAATAAAATTATGCTTACTTTACAAGGGCAAAGGATTTTACGTATCGAGGTGAGGCAGCCTCACTTGCGTTGGGTGGTTTCACCTCAAATTATGAGATTGCAGAATGAAAAAGTACATGAATGTTCGCGACGCGGTAAGTATATTATTTTGAAGCTCGATCATGGTTATTTAGTGATCCATCTAGGCATGACTGGTTTTTTTACAATATTAGAGGCTCATATACCGGCTAGTAAGCATGACCATATTGATGTTATTTTAGAAAATGGTATTATTTTGCGTTATAACGATATACGGCGTTTTGGTTCTTGGCAGTGGTTTGAGTGCTTAGAGGATTGTGTTTTAATTCAAAACTTGGGTGTAGAGCCTTTGTCTGATGAATTTAAGAGTGATTATCTTTTTAATTGTTTTAAACATAAAAAAGTTGCCTGTAAAATAGCCATTATGGATTCCAAAATAGTAGTTGGTGTGGGGAATATTTATGCGTCTGAGGCTTTATTTTTAGCCAAAATTCATCCAGAAATACCTGCTAACCAACTCAATATGCAACAACTTGATAATTTGGTATCCTCTATTAAAGCTGTTTTATTAAAGGCTTTGAAAGAGGGCGGTACGACGATTAAAGATTTTAAGCAACCTGATGGTAAAATAGGTTATTTTGTACAACAACTAAGCGTTTATGGGCGTCATGGGGAAAAGTGTTATGTATGTGGGACGTCAATTACAAGCAAAGTATTAGGACAACGGAATAGTTTTTTTTGTCCTGTATGTCAAAAAAAGTAGCAAGTAGATCGATAAGCCGGGTTCTGTCGCGGACAGTCATTCATCTAGATTTATTGTCACCAATAAACTCAAGCAATCTACCCAAACACAATGCGAGCCACATTATCGTGTTTTGTTTGATCTTGCTCCCAATGGGGTTTAGCCAGCCATGACTTGTTGCCAAGCATGCGGTGTGCTCTTACCACACCTTTTCACCCTTACCTGTATCTCTAACTTAGAGATCATCGGTGGTTTTGCTTTCTGTTCCACTTTCCGTCACCTTTCGATGCCCAGCCGTTAGCTGGCATTGTGCTCTATGGAGCCCGGACTTTCCTCTATACAAAAATGCACAGCGACTGTCTAATCTACTTGCAGCTAGATTGTAGCATGAATTACCATTGTAACTATACAATTTTTTGAAGTAATGGCTGAAAATACCTAATTATGAGTTATAATGTAAAATTGCAATATGATAATTTTGGAGAGCTTTATGGATTCAAAATCAGTAGTACTTGTTTCTACAGGGTTATGTGTACCACCGTATTCTGTTAGTAATGCAGAATTAGTTAAATGTTTTAATCAGTATGTAAACGAATTTAACCAAGAACATAAGGTGGAGATAGAAAAAGGAGAGATTGAAGCATTAAGAGAGTCCAATAGCGAGTTTATTGTAAAATCATCTGGTATTGAGAACAGGTATTTTTTTGCAATTGATGGTATTTTAGATCCCAAAAGAATGGTTCCATATATTCCTGAACGAGATAATAGCGAAATTTCTTTACAAGCTGAAAAAGGGGTAGAAGCGTGTAGAGATGCACTAAAAAGAGCTAATTTGGAACCTTCAGATATTGATATGGTTGTTTTAGCTTGTTGTAATATGCAAAGAGCTTATCCTGCCGTGGCAGTAGAAATTCAGAAAGAATTGGGTATCGAAGGATTTGCTTATGATATGAATGTAGCTTGTTCTAGTGCTACTTTTGGTTTATTTAATGCCTATAATGCCATTCGATCAGGTAGTATTAGAGCTGCCTTGGTAGTCAATGTAGAGATTTGTTGTGGTCATTTAAATTTTCGTGATCGTGATAGTCACTTTATTTTTGGTGATGCAGCAACGGCATTTGTTTTACAAAGAGAGGATTTAGTTAAAAATACGCATCAGGGATTTAAAGTTTTAGGTGCTTCATTATTAACAGATTTTTCAAATGCTATTCGTAATAACTTTGGTTTTTTAAATCGATGTGATATAGACAAAAGGGACAATCTAGACAAATTATTTATTCAGCAAGGTCGTAAAGTATTTAAAGAAGTCTGCCCAAGGGTAGCTCAGCACATTACACAACATTTAACAGAATTATCAATTAAGCCAGAAGAAGTCAAAAGGTTTTGGTTGCATCAAGCTAATTTATCGATGGATCAATTGATTGTTAAAAAGATTTTAGGTCGGAATGTCACAGAAGACGTGATGCCTATTATATTAAGTGAATTTGCTAATACTAGTTCTGCTGGCTGTATTATTGCCCTTCATAAGTACCAAGACGGCTTAGATGCTGGTGATTATGGGGTGATTTCCAGTTTTGGTGCAGGGTATTCTATTGGTTCGGTCATTGTAGAAAAAAGATGATATATGTATTGTAGTGAGCCCAAACGAGCAATTTATGCGGGGACTTTTGATCCGCCAACTAATGGTCATTTGTGGGTAATTAGTGAGATTTCCCAGTTATTTGAAGAGTTAGTGGTTGCGATAGGAACTAATCCTGATAAGACATTTGCTTATTCTTTACAAGAGAGAATAGAAATGCTTGAGTGTATCACTCAAGAATATCCCAATACAACCATTAAAACTTTCGAAAATATGTATCTGGTTGAGTTCGCCCATCAATTACGTGCTAAATATATTATCAGAGGAATTCGTTCTGCTTCTGATTATGAGTACGAGCGAAATATGCGTTATATTAATTCTGATATTCATCCAGACATTTCTACTTTATTTGTTTTTCCACCTAGAGAGTATTCTGAGGTTTCTTCTACTTTAGTGAAAGGTTTGGTTGGTTTTGAAAATTGGGAAAATATTATTAAACGATATGTGCCAGAATCTGTCTGTCAAATCATGATTAAGAAATTTAATTCTAATGAAAATCATTAGTCGACTCTTAATATAGATCTCTAATTGTATAAAATGCCTATCATTTACTAGAGAAAACATATAAGATATATATAATCAAATATGGGGGTTTTAATATTTTTTAGGATAAGTAAATGGTACGAAAATTGCATCCAGAAACTTTAGTGCTTAGGGGATTTAAGGAACAAACATCTTATAATGAACACAACCAAGCTTTATTTTTAACAAGTAGTTTTATTTATCCAGATTCAGAGATTGCTGAATCTTTATTTTTGGGTCAAAAACAGGGGTATACTTACAGCCGGACATCTAATCCTACCGTAAGTACTTTTGCCAAACGAGTAGCATTGTTAGAAGGAGCAGAAGCAGCACAAGCTACCGCAACTGGTATGGCAGCCATACAAGCAACTTTTCTAAGTTTTCTTAAAGCAGGTGACCATTTGGTGGTCAGTCGCAGTATTTTTGGTACGACGGTTGCTTTGGTTAACTCATTAGTTAAATTCGATATTGAAGTGACTTATGTTTCACTGAGTAACTTAAATTCTTGGCAAGACGCGATACAGCCTAACACTAGGATGTTTTTTTTAGAAACACCTTCTAATCCACTAGGAGAAGTGGTAGATATTGCCAAATTATCTAACATAGCACATGAAAAAGATATTCTTGTGGTTGTGGATAATAGTTTTTGCTCACCTATTTTACAGCAGCCAATTCAATTAGGTGCTGATTTGTCAATACAATCAGCAACTAAACTCATTGATGGACAAGGTAGAGTTTTTGGTGGTGTAGTTTCGGGCAGTCAAACTTTGATTAATGATGTTTTTATGCATGTTAAAACTTCAGGACAAGTGTTATCCCCTTTTAATGCATGGGTATTAATTTCTGGGTTAGAAACCATATTTGTCCGAATAGAACGTCAATGTCAATCAGCCTTGGCTTTAGCTCAATGGTTAGAAAATCATCCTAAAGTGGAAAAGGTTTTTTATCCGGGCTTAAAATCTCATCCTCAATACGAATTAATTCAAAAACAACAAAAAGCAGGGGGAATTGTGCTCAGTTTTCGTATCGCAGGGGGAAAAGAACAAGCATGGAAACTGGTCGATAATGTCAAGATATTTTCAAAGACTGGTAACCTAGGCGACGTAAAGTCAATTATTACCCACCCATTTACAACTACTCATTGTAGAGTTGATCCAAAAGTAAAAATCGAATCAGGAATTACCGAAAATTTAATTAGGTTATCTATTGGATTAGAGCATATTGATGACTTAAAACAGGATTTAGACGAGACCTTGAAGTTAATTTAACAGATACTGCGAAATTCTCTGCTTATAGCATTATCTTAGTTAGAGATGAATAGCAGGTGGTTCGAAGAGCCAATAATGGTCTTTTTGTTTTTGATTATTTGTGTATTTATATTAGCTTTAGCCAGTATCACAGGGACTATGATGTGTGTGTAGATGGATTCCCTGCCACAAGACCATTAGGCAATGGTGTTGTACAGTTGAATATATAGATGAAAATCTATGGGTTTACGAAACTCACTCTATAGCGTTAGCCTAGAGGAGGTGATTTACTCCATTGAAATTATTTTAATAACAGTTGAATTTATCATGTCTTTCATTTTTTGATTATCAAAAAAATCTTTTCTAAACGAATTATCTAATAAAGCATATTTGGGTCGAATGCTTTTTGGAGAGGCTTGGATAGGAATAATATTAGCTGATAGCGGAAGGTATTGAGAGCATGTAAGCGCAATGACCTGAGCATATTCATACCAAGAATAGACCTTATCATCAGTAAAATGGATTATACCTGATAGTTCTGGCTTTTGTTCTAGGATATATTGAATAAATAAAGCCAATGAATGACAAGAAGTGGGTTGAGTATAAGCGTCATTGACAACGGATATGGTTTTCTTTTCTTTAATCTGGCGTACGATTTTGGTCATGAAATTATTTCTAAAAGGGCTATATAGAGATGAAGTGCGGATAATAATTGCTTGAGGATTTTCTTGTAAAACTGTTTGTTCACCTCGATATTTGGATAAGCCATAGTAATTGATTGGTTGAGCTATTTCTTGTTCAGTATATAAATGATCACACTCACCTGAAAAGACATAATTGCTAGAAATATGGATCAAACCAATGCCATATTGATAGGTTAAGGAGGCTAATTTTTTAACTGCTAGGTGATTAATTTCATCACATTTTTTAAGTTCTTTTTGTGCTAAATCTACATGATTATAAGCAGCAAAATTAAGGATATACTCAGGTTTTAAATTAGTTAATTTGTCTTTAAGCAAATCAGTATGTGTAATATCTAAATGGTACTTGCTAAATGGGCTAATATGATGGAATGGTTCCAAAATAGGAACAATACTTTGACCTAGTTGTCCATTAGCCCCAGTGATTAAAATATGCATCGTAATAAAAAAAATTTAGATTAGTTTAATAACAAAATCATAAGTAATCAATTTCCAATAGTTAGATTCTTTTTCTAATACACTGGCAGTTAAAGGATTTTTATTTATCCATGATTTTTCTATTTTTAAAATAATATTTTTATTTCTTTCATCTAGTCTAATGGAAATGTTCTCAGGAATAGTAATACCATTTCTTGCACGACAGAAAATAGTGGCTAATCTTAAAGCAATAGTGGAATACCAGAGTTCTTTAGAGGTTAAGTATTCTTGAACTTTTTTTAAATTTCCTTTATGACCGAGAATGATTAAAGCAGTAATATATTGGTCTTTACTAGAGAAACCTGACATATCAGCATTTTGTATAATGTAGGATGAATGCTTGTGGTAGCCAGTATGGGAAATAAATAAACCGATTTCATGTAACTTACTAGCCCAGGTGATAAAATGTTTCCATTGAGAAAGAGATTGTTCAATCGGGTCGCTTTTATCTAGGCGGTCAAAAAACGCCAGTGCTAGTTGTTGAACATTTTCAGCTTGTCTTTTATTAACGAGATACCTATTTTGGAAATTTTCTACTGTTTCGTCTCTGAGATCTTGATCTAGTTGACGACCAATAAAATCATATAATACACCGTCTCTTAATCCAGCATCAGTGACTTGCATAGATTTGATTTTAATTTCTTCAAAAATCGCAATCATTAGTGCAAGACCACCTGTGAATACCCTCATACGAGTAGGTTTTATGTCCCTAAATTTAACTTTTTCTACACTACCATATTTAATAATTTGATTTTTTAAGTAGATTAAAAAATCATAGTCAAAAGCTTCCTTATTGGGATAATTTAACCGATATAAGCCACTTATTGTTTTGGCTGTACCAGATGAACCAATGGACAGGTTCCATCTGGATTCTTTTATTTTCTTAACAATTTTTTGGATTTCAGAGCGCGCTGATTTGATAGCGTTATTAAAATGTTTAGCCGTAATATTATCAGTATCAAAAAAATTTTTACTGTAGGTCACACAACCAATATTTAAACTTTCTGTAATTTCAGGTTGTAAATCATTACCAACGATAAATTCTGTTGAACCCCCTCCAATATCTACAATTAGAGCTTTTTTATTATTAAAGGGGGTAATATGTAAAACGCCTGTGTAGATTAAACGTGCTTCCTCATGACCACTAATGATTTCAATTGGAAAGCCTAGAGCTTGTTGAGCTTGAGACATGAAAGAATTAATATTTTTAGCAACCCTGAAGGTATTTGTAGCCACAACACGCACTTGTTTCTCTTCAAAGCCACGTAAACGTTCACCAAATTTTTGTAAACATTGTAAAGCTTTTTTTTGAGATACATCATCTAGAAAATTATTTTTGTCCAGTCCAGCAGCAAAATGGATCATATCCTTTATTGAATCAACAGTTTGATATTGTCCATCCATATTTTTGCTGATGGTGAGGCGAAAACTATTAGAACCTAAGTCACCAGTAGCGATAAAATCCATAATCAAAAACCTTTACTAAAAATCCCCAATTTTACCACAATAACGTTGAGTTATCGTATTGAAGGTGTTTAGATACCTATTTAAAAAGGCTAGTAAATTTACTAGCCTTTTTAAATAATTATGATTTATTTCTTACTAAATTACTCTCAATTGACTTATTAATACGCCATTGTTGTAGTATTGTCAGTATGTTGTTTACTAGCCAATAAAGTACCAATCCAGAAGGGAAGAAGAAGAACATAACTGAGAATACTAATGGTAAAATCTTCATCATTTTTGCTTGCATTGGATCAGTAGGGGGCGCATTAAACTTGGTTTGTAGGAACATAGTTATGGCCATTAAAATTGGTAAGATATAATATGGATCCGGCTCAGAAAGATTAGTGATCCAACCAATCCATGGAGCTCCTCTTAGTTCAACAGAGTTAAATAATGCCCAGTATAAACCGATAAATATAGGGAATTGTATTAGCATCGGTAAACATCCACCAAGAGGATTAACTTTTTCTGTTTTATACAGTTCCATCATTTGTTGTTGCATTTTAACTCTATCATCACCACTATTTTCTTTGATTGCCTGAATCTTTGGCGTTAATTGCCGTATTCTGGCCATACTTCTAGTAGAAGCTGAGGTAAGAGGATAAAGAATAATTTTTAATAAAATAACCAGTATAATGATTGCCCAACCCCAGTTATGTACAAATGATTCAATGTATTGCAATGTAAGAAAGAGTGGGTTAGCAAAAATGTGCCACATTCCATAATCTTTTACAAGTGGGAGATTTTCAGCAGTAGCATTTAAAGCTTTATATTCCTTGGGACCCAAGAATAAACTTACATTTAGTGTTTTTGTATCATTATTTGTAATACTGGGAAGCTTTGTTGTGAATGCTACTTCATAAAGTTTATCACTTTTTCGTTGATTAAAATATAAATGACAATCATTCAGTTGACAAACCGATTGCATATCTCTAGGCTGCAAGAAAAATATGGAAACGAAATAATGTTGTATAATTCCCAGCCAACCGTTATTGGCAGTTTTAGGAAATTCAGCTTTATTTTGAGCAATACTATCAAATGATATTTTTTGAAATTTATCTTGGTCGGTATAACTAACTGCTCCTGTATAAAAATTAGTAAAGAATGCATGTTCACCAGAAGGGGTACCATTATGTAGTAAACGATACATAGCAGTTAGATCCAACGGAGTATCTCCATGATTTGTTATATCATACTTAAAATCAATGACATAATTATTTTTTTTGAATATAAGAGATTTTTGTACAGATACCCCATCGATATTTTTATTTAGAACAACTTCAATTTGATCTTTGTTGCCTATTTGGTAATTGTCTGTAGGTGCTGTAAAAGGAATTTTATCTAAGAAAAAATGATTATCAGCTCCAATCAAACGACTTTGAGCAGAGTATTGAATATTTTTATCTAATAAAATCACGTTATTATTGGGATCATCATTAGATCGGTGCTTTAATAATTCCAAGTAATTAATATCACCTGTTGCTTCATCTATTTTGGCAATATAGTTATCTGTAGTTACTGTGATTTCTCTTGACTCTGGAAAAGGCTCTTCGCTAGCAGTATTTTTATTTAAAGCTGTAAGAGAGGTTTGGTTAGTCAATATGATTTCTGAATTGGGTATTTCATTATTTTCCACTGTTCTATTTGGGGGAGGAAACAATATATTCCAACCAAAAATTAGCATTAAAGTTAAGACTAAAAATATAATAGAATTTCTAGTGTAATCTTTATTATCATTAGGATTCATTGTTTGTCTCCATTCTTATTTGGTACTGGGTCATAGCCATGGTTACCCCATGGATGACAACGCATGATTCTTTTAATTGAAAGCCAACTACCTTGAATAAACCCAAAACGACTTAAAGACTCAATAGCATATTGAGAACAAGTTGGGGTGTAACGGCAAGTAGGTGGAAATAGAGGGCTAATTGCAGTTTGATAAAAACGAATTAATTTAATGAGTATATCGTCCATAAAACTTTTTCTGTATATGTGATTTAAAATGATCTAATTCTCGATTAACCTCATAAAAATTTTGATGACTAAATTGATTTTTAACACAGAATATGTAATCACCCCTGGGCAGATACGATCGATTGTATCTAAACCATTCTCTTATTAATCGCTTCATATAGTTTCTGTCTACCGCCTTTTTTGAAACTCTTTTACTAACAATTAGTCCAAATCTTTGCTGATTTTGATTATTGATGTAATAAAAAATCCTCAGATTTTTCTCAGTATTAAATGTTTTTTTATATTTAAAAACTTCAGAAAAATCACTTTTATTTAATAATTTATCTGATTTTTTTAATGATAAAGATTGACTCACGAGGATTAATTAAACAGATAAACTTTTTCTACCTTTTGCTCTTCTAGCAGCTAGTACTGCCTTACCATGACGAGTTCTAGAACGGACCAAAAATCCGTGTGTACGTTTTCTTTTAATAACTGATGGCTGAAATGTGCGCTTCATAATAAAATCCTCAAAAAAATTTAACTAGAAATTCTAGTTTTAATTAACTATTTTGTCAATGGAAACCTTGAGTTTGTTTATTTGAAACCGGATAATACGCAAGATCATTTGGGATAATTGATTTTATACATTTTATGTATAAGTAGTTTTCTTGTATAAGTAGTTTTCTTCGAATTTTGGTGAAAGTATATTTTTTCCATAAATAATATACGAGAAAATATCATCAAAGTTAATATTTTTACCTGATATTTCTATCAAAAATGGCGGAGAGGAAGGGATTCGAACCCTCGATACGTTATTCACGTATACACGCTTTCCAGGCGTGCGACTTCAACCACTCATCCACCTCTCCGAAAGCTTTTTAGTTATAAATAACAGGTTCACTACATATTTTAATACATTTAGTGACCAAACTAGGGCCTTGATAAATCAGCCCAGTATAAAGTTGTACCGCACTTGCACCCAGTTCTAATTTATGTAGGGCATCTTTACCGGAATTAATACCACCTACACCAATCACTGGGATATTACCATCTAATTCTTTTAACAGAGTAGTTAGTATTTTGTTAGATTTTTCAAAAAGTGGAGCACCAGACAATCCACCGTTTTCTTTAGCTAGAGGGTCACCCTCAATAAGTATTTTATCAACTGTTGTGTTTGAACAGGTAATACCGTCTAAAGAGACCTCTATAGCTATTTTAGCAATATCCTTAATTTGTTCTAATGTTAGATCTGGTGCAATTTTTATCATTAGAGGAACATATTTTTGATGCTGAATTTCTAAATCCTTTTGAGCCGATTTTAAACTGGAAAGTAGGTGTTCAATATGTTTTTTATTTTGTAACTCTCTTAAATTTTTAGTATTTGGGGAGCTAATATTAACACAGATATAAGAAGCATAAGGATAGATTTTAGTCAGACAGGTCAAATAATCTTCTAGAGCATTTTCAATAGGGGTATCATAATTTTTACCAATATTGACACCCAATACACCTTTGTAGTGAGACTCTTTGATCTGTTCAATCATATAATCAACCCCTTTATTATTAAAGCCCATGCGGTTAATGATAGCATTTTTCTCAGGTATTCTAAATAATCTAGGTTTCGGATTGCCAAGTTGAGGTCTAGGGGTAACAGTTCCTATTTCGATAAAGCCAAATCCTAGGGAGGCTAAAGCATCAATGTACTCGCCATTTTTATCTAAACCTGCGGCTAAGCCAATGGGATTGGAAATCTCAAGTCCCATTAAGGTGGAAGGGTATTGTGCCATAAAAAATGGTTTCAATAAATTAAAACGATAAAATAGTTTTAATAATTTTAATGAGTAGATATGAGATTTTTCTTCGTCCATTGAGAGTAAAAACCGTTTAACCAAATTATAAAACATAAGTAAATCCAATCATCGTTATTTAAAAGACGAATTTGTTCCAATAGTCTTCAATAGGATATATTCTAGGCTTACACGCATAGTTTTTTGTATGTATTCTATCCAATCATCTTCCGGAGTGTAGTCAATCAGTACTGGATCCTCCATAATACTTCTAGCAACAGAGTATATACTACCAAAATCATCAATTAGACCTATGTCTTTTGCTTCTATTCCAGTGAAAATTCTACCAGTGAAGACATCAGGATTTTCCTCCCATTTTAATCGACTACTTCTACCTTGCTTGACAGCATTGATGAATTGATTGTGAATTTGATCCAATATTGAATTTAATATTTGAATTTGTTCGGGGGTTTCTTCTTGGAATGGGCTACCTAGCGCTTTATTTCGACCAGCTGTTTTAGTCCTATCTTTAATTCCAAGCTTGTTGGCTAGGTCTCTTAGATCATAATCGGGCATAATAACACCAATACTGCCTACGATGCTAGAAGGGTTGGCATAGATTTTATCAGTGGCAGATATGATGTAGTAACAACCCGAGGCACATACATCACTTACGACAGCATAGATAGGAATCTTTGGATATTTTTTCTTATAATTCTGAATTTCCTGATAGGCAATATCTGACGTAACAGGAGAACCTCCAGGGCTATTTGCTCTAATGATAATTGCTTGAACATTTTTTTGATTGTAATAAATATCCTCTAAACCATTTGTTAATTTTTCAAGAGTTTGATTCATATCAGAGATTTCTTCTGATAAATCTAAAGTTGCAATATGTTTCTTAAATCCACTATTATCGGCACTCATAAAGGGGAAAGGCATTATAAAAATAATAAATATTAAAATAATTATTAAGAGAACCCATGGCCATTTTTTTGTTTTATTAGGTTTTTTATCTAAAAGCAGTTTTTTTATTATTTCTCTTTGCCAAAATAACTCATTTTCATTTTGCTTATTACTTTGATTTTCCATGATTTAAGCATCCATTATTTAAATATCTATACATTAGTTATTGTCTGATTATAACTGAATTAAGCCATTCTATCTGAAATCTAATTGTAAAATTGTAAAAAATGAGAAAGAAGGTTTTAGAAGCGACAATAATTATTAGATAGTAGTTGCCAATCGTTAAAACAACCATATCTCAATGGTATTTTGAGTACTCATTAACGCCACAGCTATTGACTAGTGAGGTTGCTACTATTTTTTTTGTTAGGATTAGCCTCTGGTTTACATTCCTTCAGAACAATTGCTTGTACATATTTTTTATTTATTTCTTAATATACACAGAAAATCACCTAGATCTTTGGGTATGGGTGCTTCTAAAGTTAGTTCATGAGCCTCATCAGGGTGTTTTATTTTAAGTTGCAGAGCATGTAAAAACATTCTTTTCAATCCTTGTTTTTGTAATTGTTTATTTAATGCGTAATTTCCATATCGTTCATCACCAGCAATAGGCGAATTCTCAGATTGCATGTGAACTCTAATTTGATGAGTGCGCCCAGTTTTTAGGGTAACCTCCAAGAGAGAATTATTAGAGAAATTTTCAACGATTTTAAATTGGCTGTGTGCATACTGACCATTAGTATCAACACGAACCATTTTTTCCCCTTTTTCACCTTGATATTTGATAAGGGGTAATTTTATATCTTTTATTTTGGGATCCCAACGATTAATTGATAATGCTAAATAAATTTTTTTGGGGTGATTTTGTCTGAACTGTTCATGTAGCTTGATTAATATTTTTCTCTTTTTTGCAACCATGAGCAACCCAGAAGTATCTTTATCTAAACGGTGTACTAATTCTAAATATTTTGCTTCTGGTCGTTGTTTTCTCAACTGTTCTATAACACCAAAGCTTAAGCCACTCCCACCATGAGAAGCAATACCCGATGGTTTATTGATTACCAGTAAAGCATCATCCTCATATATGATGGGTAGAGGTACTAAAGGTATTGATTTTTCCAAGGGATTATGAGTAATTTTGACAGGGGGGATGCGAATACTATCATTTTCCTGAATTTTGTAATTAGATTTGATTCTTTGTTTATTAATTCTAACTTCTCCAGAGCGAATAATTTTATGAATGTGGCTTTTAGGAACTCCTTTTAAATGTTTTTGTAAATAATTATCAATTCTTTGACCTGACTCTTCTGAAGTGATACTTAAAAAATTAACTTTAACTTTACTTATTTGAGACATCATGCTTATAATCTGTTACCATTTAAGTAATTATTGTAAAACGAATTAGTAAAAAAAGATAAGATTTATTCAAAAAAGTATTGTGAATAAGTGTTTTCAATAGATACAATATGTGAAAATAATAATAATTGATGCACAGGTGAGTGCTTTACTTATGTTTTTTTAAAATATTAAGTTTTAATACATATTAAGAATATAAATTAGATTTAGTTGTAAGACTTTAAATAAGCAGAAAGTCTAGTTTAAAATTTAAGAATAGAAAATACAGAATAATTGTTGCTTAATGGTTTTATCCATTAAATATTGAGTAAAAGATGATAATTAAGAATAATTGTTAGCATTTTGATTCAAATAATTTTCTCACTGTAGAAAAGTATGGGTGCGTTTAATCGCTATTCTCAATAACCTGAAGGGTGTCTATTTTTAGGATCTTAGTGTGTATTCTTGCCTCGATGTGCACTTAACTAAGAGGTCATTTGAAAATGAAAAAAATGTTATTTAATGCTACGCAGGCAGAAGAATCACGCGTAGCAATTGTTGAAGGTCAGAAATTAATTAATTTAGATATAGAAACTTTTGGTAAGGAGCAGAGGAAAGGTAATATTTATAAGGGAATAATTACCAAAGTAGAGCCCTCTCTTGAAGCATGTTTTGTTGATTATGGTACAGATCGACATGGGTTCTTGCCTTTTAAAGAAATTCATCGTTCATACTACAAAAATTATCAAGGGGGAAGAGTAAAAATCCAGGAAGTCATTAATGAAGGTGATGAGGTACTGGTTCAGGTAGAAAAGGACGAAAGAGGTAATAAGGGGGCGGCTTTAACTACTTATATTAGTTTAGCAGGTCGTTACTTGGTGTTGATGCCTAATAATCCAAGAGGAGGTGGCGTTTCTCGCCGTATTGAGGGTGAAGAAAGAGTTGAAATTAAAAATGTTCTTAGTCAAATGAATATACCCAGAGGTATGAGTGTTATTGCCAGGACTGCTGGTATTGGTAGATCTGTAGAAGAATTACAATGGGATTTGAATTATCAATTAAAACTATGGGATGCCGTATTAGAGGCCAGTCGTCAAAAAAATGTTCAGCCACTTATTTTACAAGAAAGTGCTTTGGTTATTAGAGCTATTAGAGATCATTTTCAACCTGATATTGGAGAAATTCTAATAGACAATACCGAGGTTTATGATAAGGTTTATCAATTTATAAGTTTTGTGATGCCACAAAATCTGTCTAAAGTAAAACTTTATCAAGATCATATTCCTTTATTCAGTCGCTTCCAGATAGAAAATCAAATCGATTCGGTCTATGCAAGGCAAGTATCTTTACCATCGGGTGGTGAAATTGTTATTGATCACACAGAAGCCTTGGTTTCAATTGATGTTAACTCAGCTAAAGCTACTAGAGGTGCAGATGTGGAAGAAACTGCATTACAAACTAATTTAGAAGCAGCTGAAGAGATTTCTAGACAAATGAGACTCAGAGATATTGGTGGATTAGTGGTGATTGATTTTATAGATATGGAAAATCCCAGACATCAAAGAGAAGTTGAAACAGCAATGCGTGATTTTTTGAAAGAAGATAGAGCACGTGTTCAAACCACTAAGTTATCTCGTTTTGGGTTGATGGAGATTTCAAGGCAGAGGTTACAGGTGTCATTGGGGGAGAGTACTCATATGATTTGCCCACGCTGTCATGGAACAGGTGTTATTAGAGGGATACAATCTTCTGCCATTCATATTCTAAGGGTCATTCAAGAAAAGGCTATGAGGGAAAATACTGGAGAGGTTCAAGCTCAACTTCCCATTGATGTAGCAACATTTTTATTAAACGAGAAAAGAGAACAAATTTTTAGTTTAGAAGAACGATTAGGTGTTCCTATTATTATTATTCCAAACAAAAATTTAGAGATTCCGCATTATCATATTGAAAGAGTTCGTACGGATGATGTTGTGGAAGGAATACCTAGTTATACTATGGTTGAAGAAGTAGAACAGGAATTTTATGAGTCAAATACTCAAAAAAGTAAAGAAATCGAACAAATGCAAGCAGCTGTTCAAGGGATTACACCGTCTGTTCCGGCACCAGAGCATGTTGTGAAGACTAAGAAATGTTTATTCACTGGATTTACTAGTTGGCTATCCCATTTTTTTGATTCAGTCAGAGAGGAAAAGGTTAAAACCGAGACAAATAAAAATAGTTTTGGTCAGCAGCGTGTTAATAATCATCGTAATACTAACAATAGTGTTCGTCGTAGGCCAATACAAAATAAGAATGCAAGTAATAATAATGGTGATAACAAGAAAGCAGAGAAATTACCTAACCATCATAAAAATGACAGTAGTACTAATGGGCGTAATAATCGTCAACAAAAAAATAATCAGAATGATAATATTGGGAAAAATACCTCTGTTCGTGGTGTGAAGAAAGATAGTGAAATTAAAAAAGAACATAATCTTTCACACAATTCTTCAAATGGTAAGCCGAATAATAACAGGAAGAATAGTGATATTGATAAGGGGCTAAAAAATCAGGTCAATGAGCAATCCAAAGGAAAACCTTTATTGGTTAAATTGTCTGAGTCTGATAAGAATGAAAAAAATAGTGGTTCTGGTAAGAAAACCAATGCCAAAGACAGTAGTAATACACGAAATAATAGTCGTAAAAATAGTCGTGATGGTATTCCTAAGGCTTCCTATTTAGAGAGCAAAATTAATTTTGCTAAATTGACGCGTTATATTCAAAGAAAAACTAATGATGTTTTGAAAGAAGGAAGATTATCATCGGCTAAGAAAATAATCAAAGAAACACTACCAGATGAAGTTCAAGTTAGTAGGGAACAGATTCTAGATGTTGGTTTGGAACATAAGCCGATAGCAAATAATATTGATACAAATATTGTAATTAGTTTTGAAGGACAAGAACCCATAGTGGATTTTAAGGGAGAATATAACAGTAATTTGGATTTTTCCAATGGTTTAATATTAGTGGAAACCAAACAAGAGTTGGTGGAAAAAAGAGCACAAGAAAATATACCAATCACTAGGATAAAAAAATTGAGAAGAAATGATGTTGAATTACCTTCTTATACAGAGAGATTTCTAGCTTATGAAATGGAGCAGGTGGAAACTAAGCAAAGAAATTAGTTTTTTTAGAGAATAAGGGTTGACAGGATATGTAGCTTAATTTACAATCTCTCTCCTAAATTCCCTGATAGCTCAGTCGGTAGAGCGACGGACTGTTAATCCGCAGGTCCCAGGTTCGAGCCCTGGTCGGGGAGCCAAGATTAATTTAAGGCATACAATATGTATGCCTTTTTTATTTTTCCTATAGTTTTTCTCTACTTTTTACCTTGGTTGTATTCGGCTGGTTTTGCGTTTTGATATCGAATTAAATCATTATGATAAGGTTGATTTTTTATGAACTAATAAACTTTCAGTCTATTCAACTCATATTTTCATCTTTATCATTTGTGGACTTTATGCCTGAATATTGGAATTGAGATTTTGATTTTTCAATTTTTAGTAATTCTTTTTGCCTTATCCATTGGTCACCCGAACAGTTATTAGGTAGATAAATTATTTAAAAGAATATCAATAATTGTTTATTGTCAAAGTTAGAAACTTCATATTCATCTGAATTCAAGCGTATTGGGGGACAGAAATATAATGTAATTCAAGGCACAGATCGTTTGTTTTAAGTGAATAGGAAGGATATTAAGTACTAGCATCTAGAATAAAGTCAGACTAAAGTATTTCGCTTTAAAGTTTAACACGTTCATTAAATTATATGTTTTATGTTGATTGGCACTATTAATGAGAGAATTAAGGCTCTTTAAATGCATATTTTAAGCTTCGTTATTTATAATTTGGCTGGAGCAGCTAAATTTATCTTGTACGCACATGATCTGGTATTGCTTACCGCATCAAATCTTCGCAGTGTTATAAACATAGTTTCCTTATTCAAGCGTATTGGGGCAGTACTGGTGACAGAAATATAATGTGATTAAGGGCACAGATTGTTTGTTTTAAGTAAATAGGAAGGACATTAAATACTAGCATCTAGAATAAAGTCAGACTAAAGTATTTCACTTTAAAGTTTAACACGTTCATTAAATTATATGTTTTATGTTGATTGGCACTATTAATGAGAGAATTAAGGCTCTTTAAATGCATATTTTAAGCTTCGTTATTTATAATTTGGCTGGAGCAGCTAAATTTATCTTGTACGCACATGATCTGGTATTACTTACTGTATCAAATCTTCGCAGTGTTATAAAAATAGTTTCCTTTTAGATATTTTCTTTTTTATTATTAAGTCTACAAAACTAACTTTATTTTAAGTAATTTTTATAAAGAAATATTGCAAAAGCACTAAACGGATTAGTAATATCTTTAATAAAGATGGACTTTCTTTATCATTGAATAATTTTCTGATAAGAGGAATAAATTTTTAAGTAATTTTTATTTGATTTTTTAAGGATAAAATGTTTAAAACCTAGACTTTAATATGGGCTTGGTCTTTTTATTTTTGTGATACTTTATACCGAATTAATATTTAAATTATTTATAAATTTTTAGTTGTATAGTTTGAGGTAGAATTATGATTAATCTCTTATTGTAAGTATAGAAACAATAATGTTTAACCTAACAGGTGTATTCCTACTTATTTAAGTTGACGAATATAGATTTATAACCTATTTTTTTTGTAGTATTTAGTTGAGTGATAAGCATATTTTTTTCGGAAATTATTCCACCTCCATTAGAATTAGTGATACTAATTCCATCATCGTATAAATTTAATAGTTATTGATTGCCATCTTCAAAGTAAAAGTGAAGCCATTAAAATTTTTATTGATAACATTGACCCAATACGTGCCTTTTAATTTTTTTTATTTGGATTTTTGCTTTGTCAATAAGTGCTCAATCGATATTTCGAGCAATTTATTTTACCTATTTCAAGTGCTCCTTATACTGGTCAACTTTTTTTGTTGGATAGGCATTATTTGCATGAGTGGTATTTGTTGTTTTTATGATGAAGTTCAGTAAATCATTTAGATAATATCTGAGAGATTCAATACTAGAAATATCAAATTTTATTTTTCATCAATTACCTTATAATTTAGTTTTAGATTGGGATTGATAAATTAGATAGCTCCAATTCTTTTTTTTCCTCAGTTGAGGTTCAACCCTTCCTATTTTGCCATGATATTTCTTATAAGTCTTTCAACTACTCTACCAATTTTTATGTTTTATTTAGTATCAGGATAGTTTGTGGATTTTGCCATGGATAATTTTTGAAACTTACCGACCGCAATATTATTATGAGAGATAAGTTATATTGTATTAATTTTATTATACATTGATGGTTTGTTTAAAGTTTTTTCATCAATCTTTTAAGGTTAGTTTTTGAGTAGTTCTATTCTTAATATTATTTAAACTTAGCTCGATTTTTGATTATATCTCTACCTAATTTTTTCCTTTCTATTTTTTATTTCCTATTGATACTGAACAATTTTACTTGTTGACAAAAAACTCACCAATCAATTGAGTCAGATAACTGTGTTGAATGTTATCTATCTATATTATCGAAAAGTATTTTATTTGTATTAAGAATATTTTGCTCCAATTTTTGGTATATCTTATAATGGCCGACAGCTTTCTAAAGTAGCTTATTGTAGCTTATTGATACAAACAGGTCTTTAATTTGCAGTATGCCAACAAAATGGATTAGAAAATTGGTTTTTAATAGTTTATTGAAGAAACATTCCTGCTGGTGGTTTAAATTTTTTTATAACGATCAATTTAATTTTAGTGGAAAGATCGAATAAGTATGTTTTTTGAATTAAGTAAATATAAACCCAAAGCTTTTTTAGAGGAAATAAAGCATTTACTAGGTATAGGTTTTCCTATATATATTGCCATGGTATTTTTGTCTGGTATGGGTTTGGTAGGTACCATTATTACAGGTCAGTATAATACAGATGATTTAACAGCCATTTCATTAGCCAACCTTCTATATTTTACTGCATATCTAACCATTTCTTCTTTAATTGTGGCTTTAAATCCTATGTTATCTCAGCTTTTAGGTGCAGGAAAAATAGAGGAGGTCGGTGAATTATGTCGACAGGGTCTTTTATTTTCGTTTCTGGTAAGTTTAGTTAGTACAGTTTTTTGGTTATTGATGATTTATCCGATTACTTTATATCTTGCATATGAAAATTATGATATTTATATTCAAGACACAGTTAAAGATTATTTGATTATCATTACAATAGCGTTTCCTGCAGCCTTTTTACAAAGAACTTTACAGGTTTATCTAACGTGCGTGAATAAAACAAAACCAATTATGTTGACTGCTATGGTTTGTTTTATTCTTTATATTCCTTTGGCTTATTATTTAGTAGTGGGCGTCTTTGGTTTTGAAGGTAGAGGAGGTTTAGGTTGTGCTATTGCTTTATGTATTATTTTTTGGTTGATGTTCGCAATATTAGCAGTATTTGTTGTGAAGGATAAATTCTTTAATCAGTTTCAACTATTTTATAAATGGACCAACCCAGATTTAGGAGTTTTTAAAGAAATTTCTCGGATAGGAGCACCTATTTTGATTGCATTCTTTTTAGAAATAGGCTTGTTTTTAACAATTATTTTAGTTATCGTACCCTTTGGTAAGGTATATGTAGCTTCACAAGAAATTGTGAGCCAAGTATCAAACTTTTTATATATGTTGCCTCAATCGATCGGGTTGGCCTCTAGTGTTAGGATCGGTTATTCTATCGGAGAGCACAAGTTGCTCAAGGCACGTTATATTTCAGGTGTAAGTATTTGTTTGGCAATACTTGGTTCTATTTTGACTGCATTATTTCTAATTGTTTTTAACAAACATATTGCACAAATTTTTTCTAATGATATAGAAGTCATTGTATTAGTCAGATCAATTTTAGTAGTAGTGGCTTTCTTTCAATTATCTGATGCAATACAAATTACAGTTGCAGGTTGTTTGAGAGGTTACAAAATTACTAAAATAACAATGTACGCTAATTTCATTTCCTATTGGATTATTGGATTTGGACTTGGATACTATTTAGGTGTTGTGTTGGATTATCGATTAGAGGGATTTTGGATTGGTATGGCCATTGGTATCACATTCTGTGCTATTCTCTTGACAATTTATCTACAAATTGTGAGCAAACAGTGTATAAAATAAGCTCATCAATTTTAAACTAAACTAGAGAGCCTATATTGTTGACTAATTATCTAGAAGTTTTTATTTTTGTAGTTAAAATATATTCTTCTGGTTGATGGTTTGCTTTAGAGTTAATTTTGATATACCAGATTTCTTTTGGAGATTTGAAAAAGTCATCTCAAGCGAATTACGCCAAAAATTTGGTTATGTTAATTACGATAATGAGTAATGTTATCATACAAACCAAAATATTCTGGTATGAAAGTAACTGTTCCATGAACATTTACCTTCATACCCTATTTTTTTTATTACCTTATATGTTGTTGACTACGCAAATCTGTTCAGGATGCCTACCTGTTGTTGATTAATATTACTAAAATGTATGATCAATCTATACAGAAAATAAACCTAATAGAGTATTATATTACGTTTACTGTATGCTATTCCCTAAAACTTAAAAAAATTAATGGCATCAATTATGATCAAACTTTGATAAATTTTACACTTCTCATTTTTTCTAGTACTCTTAATATTTGTCGTTATTTATGTTGTTTATTTATCCTTTCAACAAATTCTTGTTCCTTAAGGCTTAGTTGTCTAGATATTTCTTTATTGATAATTTCACTGGGCTTTCTTGTATCATCAGCGTTATAAATTATAGTGAATTGGTCTAAATCTCTTCTAGTTGACATAGTAAAACCCTTAACTAGCCCTGATTCTTTAATTCTATCTGCTGTTTTTGCTAGACCATTTAACATTTCTTCAAATTTTTCATTAGTCACTATTCTACTAGGTAAAGCAGCTTCTTTCATTTTATAATAACGTTCAACAGTACTTGCTTTAGCAATATCCTTATGACATAAAACTATGTGAGCATATGTCTCATAACCGGCTTCTTTGAATTGTTTTAATGTATTGGCGGGAGCTTCATAGGTTCTAAAAGTACCTTCAATAACAACATTCTTTTTGTCTTTAGCTACTTGTTCAGATATTTTTTTGACCATTGCCCCAGCAAACTCATTTGTTTTAAATACCCAATCATCACCATATTGCTCTTTAATCTCTTCAAATCTAGGGTGTTCTAGCCTATACTCATCACCAATAATTGCATAAGTATTTTCTAATGTATACATATAATTTGATTTGCCAGAACCAGCCAACCCTCCTAAAACGGTTACT